>NZ_JBGTYX010000023.1:0-28586 GCF_041807785.1 Mannheimia sp. E30BD | reverse complement strand
TTTAAAAATGATCGACTTCCGTCCTTTTTATCAACAAATTGCAACTACTTCCCTATCAGCTTGGCTTGAAACCCTACCCTTGCAATTAAAGCAATGGGAAAAAACGACCCACGCAGATTATGCCAAATGGGCAAAAGTTGCAGATTTTTTACCAAATTCGACCGCTTGTATCAATCTAAAAGACAAGGTTGAGTCTATTCCAACTACGCCTTTATCTGAGGGCGAACGCAAGCAAATCACCCATCACTTAAAACAGCTGATGCCTTGGCGTAAAGGCCCGTATCACTTACACAGTATTCATATTGATACCGAATGGCGTTCTGATTTCAAATGGGATCGTGTTTTACCGCACCTTACTCCACTTGCTGGCAGAACAATTTTAGACGTGGGCTGTGGTAGCGGTTATCATATGTGGCGAATGGTGGGCGAAGGGGCAAAAATGGTGGTGGGCATTGACCCTACCGAGCTTTTCCTTTGCCAATTTGAGGCAGTAAGAAAGCTACTTGGCAATGACAGACGAGCAAACCTTATTCCGCTTGGTATTGAGCAAATGCAACCTTTAGCTGCATTCGATACTGTCTTCTCTATGGGCGTGCTTTATCATCGCAAATCACCACTCGATCATCTCTCACAACTAAAAGCCCAATTAGTCAAAGGCGGCGAATTAGTGTTGGAAACCCTTGTGATTGATGGCGATGTGAATGATGTGTTAGTACCCGCTGATCGCTACGCTAAGATGAAAAATGTCTATTTTATTCCATCTGTGCCTTCTCTGATTAACTGGCTGAAAAAAGTCGGTTTTAAAAATGTACGTTGCGTTGATGAAGCAATTACTACACTTGAAGAGCAACGCAAAACCGATTGGCTGGAAAATGAAAGTTTGGTCGATTTTTTAGATCCGAACGATCATAGTAAAACCATTGAAGGCTACCCAGCCCCTAAACGTGCAGTTATTTTAGCAAATGCTTAAATAGCCTCTGTTACCTTAAAGAAAAAATACTGTAAATTATCACACTATTTTATTGACATAAAAATTCTCGTTTATCATACTGTATTTAAAACCAGTAAATATAGCGAGGGATATTATGAAAACACTTGATATACGTTTTGTCAAAGAACGTGATAGCAAAAGGCTTGCAGAGCAACAAAAGACGATGGAGAAACTGATTGAGCGATTACCTGATCGGATTGCTGAAAAATTTTCAGATGTAAACGTCAGAGTTCGATTCTCTAGTTCGTCTGGCTTTGAAGCATCGGGCTTTAAAGGCGATGAAAGAGAGGAATTTTTAGCCTTTTTGGAAGAGATATGGGACGATCCATTTCTGCTTGATGACTAAATTTTCCCCTCAGTTTTAGCATACAAAAAAGTCCGCATAGTGCGGACTTTTATTTTAACTAGACATCAATCTGTGCATATAACGCATTGGTTTCGATGAAATCACGTCTTGGTTCAACTTCATCGCCCATCAGCGTGCTAAAGAGTTTGTCTGCTTCAATCGCATCGCTAATGTTTACTTGTAACATTTTACGAGCAACAGGATCCATTGTAGTTTCCCATAATTGCTCTGGGTTCATCTCACCTAACCCTTTATAGCGTTGAATAGTTAAACCTTTGCGAGATTCTTTCACTAACCAATCTAAGGCTTCAGAGAAACTGCTGATTTCTTGACGGCGTTCTCCACGCACTACATAAGCTGAGTCAGAAAGTAAATCGTTCAGCTCGTTGCCTAATGCCACAATACGAGCATATTCTGCACCGCTGATAAAGTTATAATCTAGGCGGTAAGTTGTATCCATACCGTGCGTTGTAACAATAATTTCCGGCTCGTAGATTTGGCGTTCTTCATTGAATACAGTATTAATACGATAGAAACTACCACCCACTTCTTTTTCCATTAATTTAGCCGCAAAGTTTTCACTCCAAGCGTTCATATTTGCTTCATTTTTTGCAAATTCTGCTGAAAGTGGTTTTGAGTAAATTAATTCATTCAACAACAAAGTTGGGTAACGGCGGCTTAAACGCTCAATCATTTTTTGCACGTTATTGTATTGAGAAATTAGGTTCTCTAAGGCTACACCACTTAATGCTGGAGCATCTTCGCTCACATATAAACCAGCACCTTCAAGGGCAATATCAATTTCATATTGTGTCATTTCATCGTTATCTTGAATATAACGCTCTTGTTTGCCTTTTTTCACTTTGTAAAGTGGCGGTTGAGCGATATAGATATAACCGTTTTCGATCAACTCTGGCATTTGGCGATAGAAGAAGGTTAATAAAAGCGTACGAATGTGTGCACCGTCCACGTCCGCATCGGTCATAATAATGATTTTGTGATAACGCAATTTCTCGATGTTGTAATCATCACGCCCAATACCTGTGCCTAACGCAGTAATCAGCGTTGCCACTTCTTGTGAAGAAAGCATTTTGTCGAAACGAGCTTTTTCTACGTTTAAGATTTTACCTTTTAACGGCAAAATTGCTTGATTTTTACGATCACGCCCTTGTTTTGCCGACCCCCCCGCAGAGTCCCCCTCCACTAAGTAGAGTTCAGATAACGCAGGATCTTTCTCCTGACAATCCGCCAGTTTACCCGGCAAACCACCTAAATCTAACGCACCTTTACGGCGTGTCATTTCACGGGCTTTACGAGCCGCTTCTCTTGCACGAGCAGCATCAATAATTTTAGTGACAATGTTTTTTGCATCGTCTGGGTTTTCGGCTAAGTAATCTGATAATGCTTCATTCATTGAGCTTTCAACCGCACCACGCACTTCTGAAGAAACAAGCTTATCTTTGGTTTGTGAAGAGAATTTTGGATCTGGCACTTTTACTGAAATAACCGCCACTAAACCTTCACGAGCGTCATCGCCTGAGGCATCAATATTCGCATCGGCTTTTTTCAGCACGCCGCTGTTATCCATATAGTTTTTCAACGCACGGGTTAAAGCCCCACGGAAACCTGCTAAGTGCGTACCGCCATCACGTTGTGGAATGTTATTGGTAAAGCAGTAAACGCTTTCGTTATAGCTATCATTCCATTGCAGAGAAATCTCTACGCCGATACCGTCTTTTTCAGTCGTTAAATAGAATGGCGTATTGTGAATATGGGTTTTGCCTTCGTTTAAATATTCAACGTAGGCTTTAATACCGCCTTCGTATTTGAAATGCTCTTCTTTGCCATCACGCTCATCAATTAGCTTGATCGAAACCCCTGAGTTTAAGAAGGATAATTCACGCAAACGCTTAGATAAAATTTTGTACTCAAATTCAGTTTTGTTTTTGAAAATATCTAAACTTGGCCAGAAACGAACTGATGTTCCTGTTTTGTCCGTATTACCAATAATAGTTAATGGTGCGTCAGGCTCACCCAAGCTATAGAACTGCTCATGAACGTGTCCTTCACGGCGAATAGTCAGTTGTAATTTTGAAGAAAGTGCGTTTACTACCGACACGCCCACACCGTGCAAACCGCCCGATACTTTATAAGAGTTATCATCAAATTTACCGCCTGCGTGCAGAACGGTCATAATCACTTCTGCCGCAGAAACCCCCTCTTCCGGGTGAATGCCAACAGGAATACCACGTCCATCATCTTGTACCGAAACCGAATTATCGGAATGAATTGTAACGATAATATCTTTACAATGTCCTGCTAATGCCTCATCAATCGCATTATCTACCACTTCAAATACCATATGGTGTAAGCCCGTGCCGTCATCAGTATCGCCGATATACATTCCCGGACGTTTACGCACTGCATCTAAGCCTCGTAACACCTTAATACTTGAAGAATCATAACTGGTTGGTTGAGTTTGTTCAGACATTGTTATTCCTACTAATTTAAAATCAAAAAATTGTGTCGATTATAGCAGAAAAATGCCCGAATGTATCGCAAAACAAGCGGTTAAATTTTGGTTAAAATTTGCAAATTGCCGCCTAAATTTAACCGCTTGTATAGATAAAACTGCCAGATAAAAAATAAGGGCGAAAAATATTTCGCCCTTACATAACTAGAAATAAATCCCAACTAAAATCGCAATAAATACACCTAAGCCAAAATAGTGGTTGTTTAAAAAGGCTTTAAAGCATTCGCTGCGTTCTCGTTTTTTAGTGAGCCAGCATTGATAGATAAACAGCGTTGCACTTAATGCTAATACGATGAAATAGCCGATATTATACTCTTGTATGATGCCGACTAAGCTCAATAATATCAGGGTAATAAACTGTAATAGTGCGATGATTTTATTATCATATTGGGCAAACAAAATCGCAGTAGATTTTACCCCAATCCGCAAATCATCATCACGATCTACCATTGCATATTGAGTGTCATAAGCCACCGTCCACGCTAGATTGGCAAAGAAAAGCAACCAGCATTCAAGTGGCAAAGTTTCATTTACCGCCCCAAATACCATCGGAATTGACCAACCAAACGCCATACCTAGCACCACTTGCGGCAAATGAGTAAAACGTTTCATAAACGGATAAATCACCGCCAAAAACACCGCCACAAACGAAAGTAAAAAGGCATATCGGTTGAGCATTAAATCCAGCAAGAAGGCGAATAATAACAATACCGCAAAAATAATTTTTGCCTCTGTGGTAGTTACTCTGCCTGTTGCCAGCGGACGTTGAGAGGTGCGTTTAACGTGTCCGTCAATCTCTCTATCGGCATAATCATTAATTACACAACCTGCCGCACGCATTACAATTACGCCAAGCGTGAAAATCAACAAAATAGAGAATGGCGGCATTCCATCAGCCGCCACAAATAACGCCCACAACGTTGGGTGCAGTAATAGCAATGTGCCGATGGGCTTATCAAACCGCATTAATTGGGCATAAGCAATCCATTTTTGCTTAGAGAAGAAATTGCTTTTATTCATTACAAATTTTGACTGTTACATCTGATTGACTTAAAAGATGTTGTAATTCTAGCGGTAAATCAGTATCTGTAAACAAATAATTTACTTCCTTAACATTTCCTAAACGTACAATCGCATTACGGCTGAATTTTGAATGATCGGTAACTAATAAAACCTGTCTGGAACACTCCATCAAGGCTCTTTTTACTTGGACTTCGTGGTAATCATAATCCAACATTGAGCCGTCTAAATCCACCGCACTAATGCCTAAAATGCCGAAATCTAAGCGGAATTGGTTGATAAAACGCACGGTTTCTTCCCCAATTAATCCGCCATCGCTTCGTAAATTTCCTCCCGCAACGGTAATTTGGCATTCTGGATTTTTCATTAAAATATGCGCCGCATTCAGATTATTGGTTACAACTTTTAAATTTTTATGTGAAAGTAGTGCTAATGCTACCGCTTCTGATGTTGTACCAATATCTAAAAATACCGATGCTCCGTTTGGAATAAGTTTTGCTACTTGTTGAGCAATCGCATTCTTCTCTTGAGAGAAAAATTGCTTGCGGTGCGTATAATCACTGTTTTCATTGTTAGAAGGTGCAGCAGCCCCACCGTGATGACGGCGGATTAGGTTATTTTCTGCCATCTCATTTAAATCACGGCGGATTGTTTGTGGGCTAACATTCATTTGAGCCACAAGCTCTTCTGTACTGACATAACCTAGCTGATTAACGAGTTCAATAATCCTTTTATGTCTATTTGCCTGTTTCATATTTCCCCTTTTGCAAAAAAGCTACAGAAAAAGACCGCTTGCAAGCGGTCTTTTTTCAGTTAAATTTTACAATTTCTCAACAAGTTCAACAGCATAGCCGATATAGGTTGCCGGTGTCATCTCTTTTAAACGATTTTTTTCGTTTTCTGGAATGTCTAACTTATCAATAAACTCACGCATTGCCGTTTCATCAACACGTTTACCACGAGTTAGTTCCTTAAGTTTTTCGTACGGTTTTTCAATGCCATAACGACGCATTACCGTTTGAATTGGTTCGGCTAACACTTCCCAGTTTTGGTTGAGTTCATCACGCAAGTGTTGCTCGTTCACTTCTAATTTGCTAATGCCTTTTAAGGTTGAAGCATAAGCAATTAACGCATAACCTAAACCTACGCCTAAATTACGCAATACGGTTGAGTCGGTTAAATCACGCTGCCAACGAGAGATTGGTAATTTTTGCCCTAAGTGTGCCATTACTGCATTCGCTAAACCTAAGTTCCCCTCTGAGTTTTCAAAGTCAATCGGGTTCACTTTGTGTGGCATTGTGCTTGAGCCAATTTCGCCTGCAATAGTGCGTTGTTTGAAATGATTTAACGCAATGTAGCCCCACATATCACGATCGAAGTCGATCAAAATAGTGTTAAAACGACCCACACAATCAAAGAACTCCGCAATGTAATCGTGCGGTTCAATTTGTGTTGTGTACGGATTCCAAGTTACGCCTAAAGATTCTACAAATTCTTGGCTGAATGTGTGCCAGTCAATGTCAGGATAAGCCGATAAATGAGCATTATAGTTACCCACTGCACCGTTGATTTTCGCCAAAATCTCTAAATTTTCTAACTGTTTATATTGACGTTGTAAACGATACGCCACATTTGCCATCTCTTTACCCATTGTTGTCGGGCTAGCTGGCTGACCGTGCGTGCGTGAAAGCAATGGAATATGTTGATAACGTTGTGCTAGCTCTACCACCGCATCAATCACTTTTTTCCACTCAGGTAATAATACCTCTGCACGAGCAGTTTTCAACATTAAGGCGTGTGAAGTATTGTTGATGTCTTCAGAAGTACAAGCAAAATGAATAAATTCATTCACTGCTTGTAATTCAGGCAATGCCTCACATTTTTCTTTTAAAAAATACTCAACTGCTTTTACATCGTGGTTGGTCGTGCGTTCGATGGTTTTAATACGATTTGCATCTTCTAACGAGAAATTAGCGACAATTTGATCAAAGTAATCGTTTGCTTTTTCAGAAAATGTTGGAACTTCCTTGATTTGTGCGTGAGATGCCAATTTTTGTAACCAACGAACCTCAACTTCCACACGGAATTTTAATAATCCAAATTCACTGAAAATTGGGCGAAGACTAGATACCTTGTCTTGATAGCGACCATCGATGGGGGATAACGCAGTTAAAGCAGTAAGTTCCATTGTGTAATGTTCTCCAAAATAATAAATGTTCGGTTAAATTTGACGATAAAGCTGTTGAGCTTGGTTGAAAATTTTCTTGCGTGAGAATAAAAACTGCCAGCGGCTACCACCTACTTGTTGCCATAAAATTGCCGCACGAATGCCCGCAAGCAGTGAAGCTCTAATTTTGTGCTGAATATCAGGGCGGACCAAGTAATCTTGCATTCCCATCACGTGAATTTTCGTACCTAACGGGCTAATAATATCGCTGTAAATTGCGGCTAAATTCGCAATCATCTGATCAGCTAAAACATCATCTTCATAAAGTGGTAATTGACGTTCAATTTGCTGTAAACGCTGCGCAAGTTGTTGTTTTGCTTCAGGGTTTTTATCTAGTTTTTGGCTAAGAGCAATCAGGCTTATCCAATAACGCCCCACTTCAGTATCTAACTTACCATTGCCACCACCTGTTTGAGATAACGCCGTTTCCAATCCAATTTTTAGATGAGAAAGGTCATCGCCAAACACACTTAGCGTGGATTCAGGCTGAGTTACTAATAAGCTACGGATAGATTGCCTAAACACACCTCTATCTGCCGTACCTTTATATGCAAATTGCTGTACTAAATTCGCTGCTTGGCATACGCCTGCATAAGCAATGGTAATATCGTGATAATCTGCCATTTTTCTAAAATCAGTCTCTATTTCAAAATTGGTGGAGAATATAGCATTTTTTAGCCTTGTTTTGAATGCTAAAAAGCATTTATCCAGAGAAAAAGATAAATGCCTTTAATTCCAACTAAAAACCAACCATCTGCAACGATTAATTTTACTAAACTTCGACTATCCATAAATGCCTCGCCTAAGTTTAATAGAGTTACTATAACTCTATTAATAGCAATTACAACAATTCATTGATAATCTCCTGTTTTATTAAGTTATAAACAACTGCATAAATCCAACTTTTCGATCCACATCACAAAAATAAGCTACCCCACCAGTCTTCCATTATCCATTCGATAAACCACATCAAATCTATCTAATCCGCTTTGTCTGTGGGTGATCATCAATAAAGTTCTGTCTGCACAGTGAGTAAGGATAAGGTTTAAGATCTGCTGTTCGGTTTCACGATCTAGCCCTTCGGTTGGTTCGTCTAGTAGCACTAATTCGGCTGAACTTAGTAGCAAACGAGCTAGCCCTAAGCGGCGTTGTTCACCACCTGAAAGGGGTCTACCGCCTTCGCCTAGCCAAAGGTTTAATTCTTCGGTTTCCAGCAAGTAGCCTAAGCCGACTTTTTGCACCACATCAATCATTTGCTCATCTGTAGCTTCTGCGTTGCCCATTAATAAATTATCGCGCAGCGTTTGGCTAAAAATATGGACACGTTGGCTTAAAGTAACTAATTTTGAGCGTAAGGTTTGTTCGGAGAAATCATCAATTTTGTAATTATTTAGCCAAATTTGACCGCTTGTTGGGTCATAATTACGGTTTAATAATTGGAAAATGGTTGATTTACCGCTGCCTGTTTTCCCTAAAATAGCCACTTTCTGCCCTTTTAACACTTCAAAAGAGAGGTTGTTTAATACCTGTTGTTTGCCATTCAAATAAGCAAAATTAGCCTTTTCAAAACGTACAAGAGGTTGATTTTGGCTCAAATTTTGCCATTCTGCCGAGCCATTAAATTCTACGCTTGGTTTTTGTTCAGTAATTTCATTAATGCGTTCTGCCGCTGTAATCACTTGCCCTAAATGTAAAAACGCCATACCGATAGGTGCAAGAATTTCAGCCGATGCCATCACACAAAACACCACTAATGCAATTAAAGCCTCTGGATATTTTGCACTCGGTACATTTACCGCAGTAGAAACCAAATAAAGGATTACACAGGTTAAAACACCGTTTGAGAGCATCACGATACTATTTGATACTCCTGCCAGTTGGCTTTCTTTACTTTGTGCATTCAGCCATTGGCGTTCGACATGCTGTAGTTTTTCAGAGGCTTGATTGAGTTGCCCGAAAAGCAAAAACTCCGCATTTAGCTGAACCCATTCAATAAATTGGCTGCGGTAATTTGCTCTATTTTCTACCGCCTTTTTCCCAAGATTTAACCCTAATCGATAAAACACAATAGGAATAATCACTAATAATGCCAATAGACTTCCGCAAATAATCAGCATTAATGGTACTGACACAAATGACAACCCAATTGCCATAAATAAGATCACCATTACTGCACTTACAAAAGGTGAGATGAGATTCAGGTAAATTGTATCAAGGGTATCAACATCCGCCACCAAACGGTTTAACAATTCACTATTTCTAAAACGGCTTAAACCACTTGGGCTAAGTGGAATAAGTTTTTTGAAAACGGTCACTCGTAAGTTTGCCAAGACACGGAAAGTCGCATCGTGCGTTACCAGCTTTTCAAAATAGCGGACTGCTGTTCTAGAAGCAGCTAACCCTCTTACCCCTGATGATGGATAGAAAAAGTTGAAGATCATCGCATTCCCTGCCAAAAAGGAGGCCGCTAAAAACCAACCAGAAAGGCTTAACAAGCCAATACTGGCTGAAAGCCCTAAAATAGCAAGCACAATGCCTAATAATAAACGCCCAAAATGGGTTTGATAGAGAGAAAAAAATGGGAATAATGCTTTCATTAGATTTCTCCCTGATGAACTAATTCATTACGCAATAACTCGGCAAAAAAGCCTGTATGTTCCAATTCACTAAAGCTACCTTGTTGGATAATCTGCCCCTGTTTCATTACCCAAATTTCATCGCATTGAGTTAAATCTTCCACACGGTGAGTAATCATCAAGGTGGTTTGCTCTCGGCTTAGATGGTGTAACGCCTCTAACACTTGCTGTTCGGAGTCGATATCTAAACTTGCCGTTGGCTCATCAAGTAGCAATAACTCATAAGGGCGTAACAAGGCTCTAGCAATCGCAATACGCTGTGCTTGCCCACCTGAAATACCGATATTACTATCTTGAACTTGATGTTCTAAGCCTAAACGAGAGACAAATTCGTCCGCTTTTGATAAACGTAAGGCTCTAGCAATTTCATCTTCAGTTGCCTCTGCATTACCCATTAAAATATTCTCTTTTAAGGTTCCACGCATTAACTGTGGGTTCTGCCCTACCCAAGCTAATTTCGCTCTCCATTCGCTTAAATTTAGTTCACGCAATTCTGTGCCGTTAATTTTGACCGATCCTTCATAAGGCAAGAAGCCGAGTAACATATTCATTAACGAGCTTTTACCTGCCCCACTTTGCCCAACTAACGCAATATGTTGATGTGCATTTAGTATAAAATTCAATGGTTGTGTAAGAGCTTTCCTTTGTTGAGAAAGAATCACACAGGCTTTTGCTTCAATCACAAGCGGTCGATTTTCTATAGATTTTTGCAAATCATTTGATTGTATTTTTACTTCTTCTTTCAGAAAACGTTCAATATCATCTGCTGCACTAATCGCCGCTGCTTTATCGTGATAAAACACACCTAATTCACGCATTGGCTGATAAAATTCAGGGGCTAACATTAAGCAGAAAAAGCCGATAAACAACGTAAATCCCGTTCCATAATAACCAAAATCTAACTCACCTAGAAAAAGAAAGCCAAAATAGACTGCCATCACAGCAATAGATACAGAAGTAAAAAACTCTAACACGGCGGACGATAAAAACGCCATTTTGAGAATATCCATCGTACTGGTGCGGAAATCTTCTGTACTTTGGTAAATCTGCTCGGTCTGTTTTTCAGCTTGCCCGAATAAACGGATTGTTTCCAAGCCTTTCAATTTATCTAGGAATTGCCCGCTGATACGGGAAAGAATACCGATATTACGCTGATTTGCCTCAACCGCTTTCCAACCGGCTAAAATCATAAATAAAGGTAATAATGGAATAGTCGCAAACAGAATCACGCCTGCCAACCAGTTAATCGGAAAGACAAAACAGAGAATAACAAGCGGTATAATTAATGAGAGAAATTGCTGTGGCAAATAACGAGCGTAGAAATTGTGCAGGTTTTCCACTTGCTCCAACATTAATGTTGCCCAGCTCCCTGCCGGTTTTTGTTGAAGGCTCATCGGGCCGACCGTTTCCATTTTCGCTAAAATTTGCTTACGAAGATGTAAACGCAATGTTTGTCCTGCCTGAAAGCCCACTCGTTCACGTAGAAAAATAAACAACGCTCTTGCCACAAAACAGCCAAATAGCGTAATAATTTCTAACACAAAATGATTCGGCGATTGCTTTTCAATAATCATTTTTTGCAACATTATGGCAATCAGCCACATCTGCCCAATCATACATAAACCGCTGAAAATCCCTAACAGCACGTTTAAATACACCTGTTTTTTAATGACTTTTTGCTGACTTCTAAGCCATTTCTGCAATTCACGTTGGCGTTGTTTTTCCATAACTTTTGTAAATTTTTCTGCTTTTTTAACCGCTTGTAAATAAAGCTGCCATTCTACTATAAAGCAAAAAGGTTGTTAATGCTCTGATTAACAACCTTTTGAATTAAAACAGTTTATCAAACTGGAAGCGGTACATTAAATCAACCGCTTGGTTTACGTTGGAAACCCATTGTAAATAGAGTCTTGGGGTTAAGTTGTATCGCAATGTCAGCTCGGTAAGTGGAGCAAAAACACCCACGCCGTATTTCACACGGAAGCGAGGCGAGAGGCTGGCACTCACTTCTACTTTGGTGTTATCGCCAATGCCTGCGGTGCTGACGCTAAGATCTTTTAAGCCAAAGGCACTGCCGACATCACCTACCAATTTGCTGCTTTTTGACAAACTCATACTTAATAAAGCCGCCGCAACCGCATTGCTTGAGTCTGCATCGCCACTGCTTTCGAGCGACCGCCCTGTTAAGATGTAAGAGAGAGCTTCATTTTGCGACATTGCAGGATCGGAGAATACTTTTACATTTGGCGAATCCGCCAAGCCTGTTACCCGTACCCCTGCGGTAATGGTTGGATCTTCCATTGCATCAGGGTTTCTCACCGCTTCAATATCTAAGTACGGCTGTGATGGCGAACCTGCGAAGCTGATATTTCCTTTGCGGATCAACAAGTCTTGCCCATAAGCGGCAAAACGTCCTTCGTCTAAGCGAACTTGTCCGTAAAGCCCTAGCCCCTGTTTGCCTTGACGCACCGAGAGCAAGCCGTTTAGATTACTATTCAAGCCGTATGCTTTGAGCTTAACATCGTTGCCGATGTTAATTTTAATATCCGCATTAATCGCCATTCCGCCCGCAGTTTCGTTTGGAATAGTGCGTTGATTAAACGGCACTTTGTTTCTTGCCGAGCCGTCCATAATCACTTCATCGCTACTTACGCTAACCGCCTGTGCCGGCAATTCTTCCACTTCAATTCTTGCCCACGGCACATCAATATTACCGCTTAAAGTTAAAAGCGTTGGGGTTGCCACAACTTGAATATCAGGGCTAATTTCTACTCTTGCTAAATTAGGAACATCCACCCTAAAACGGTTAGCTTGGGCATGAACTCTGGTTCGCCACGCATTAATATTTCGCCAGTCTGCATCTCCTTCTAAGCGTAACTCACTTTCTTTTGTTTGCAGCCTACCTGTTAAAGTGGAGGTTGCACCGTGAAAGTTCATCGCTAAATTACCGCCTGTTACATCAAACGGCATTGTTACAGAGCGTGCTTTTAAGCCTGTTAAATTCAAGTTACCCTGTAGCAACGGCGAGGTTGCATTACCACTTACCGTGAGGCGAGCATTAATTCTGCCATCAACAAAATCACCTCGCTCAAGTAGTGGACTAATCAGTTTTAACGTTAATTGGTCAATATTAATATTGCCCGATAATGTTCTCGCATTATTTAAATCCCGCATCACAATATCGGTTGTCAGTGTGCCGTTATTTTCAACTCTTAAATTTGATTTAAGGGCTAAATTGTTATCCGACATTTTCAAATTGATTTTTAACGGCGAAACCGTAAGCGGGAAGGTTTTTCCACCTTCCATTTTCTGTACAAATTTAATGGAATTGGACGTGAGATCCAAATTAACCTGTGGCTGTTTATTTTTAAACCACGCTGCTTCGCCTTTGGCATTCACAATACCTGAAATTTGACTGGTATTATCAAGATAATCTTGCAACACCACTAAATTAAAATTGCGAATATCGAAAGGCACTTTCCCCTCTTGTCCTGCATTAAATGCAGTTGGGAAACAGAGATGAATTTTCGGGTTATGCCAACAGTGAGCCGACACATTGGCATTCATCGCCTTGTTGTCATATTTCACATTAACGGTTTTATCGGTTTGGAACTTGCCAAACTCGGTGGATTGAATAGCCACGTTGCTTAGCTGCCCTTCCCAAATCTGTTGCAAGCGGTCAAATTTTCCGGAAATTTGCAAATCTGCTCCTGCAGGATTACCTTTTGAGGTTAATTTCAGAGTGTGATTTGCTTCATTTCCTTTTGCCAATAAAGTAGCACTTTCCACCTTAATATCATTATAGGCAAATTGACGTAGCCCTAATTCCACATCGCCTTGAATAGTTTGTTCGGTGGTAATTTTTCCCTTTGCAGTTAAATGCTGTAATTTAAACTGATCATAGCTAACATTTGAAGCCACTAAATCCAAATCCACATTTGGCTCGGCAAGTTTGCCTGATAATTTTACATTACCATTCATACTCGCGTTTAAATTCGGCACCAAGCCTTGTAAATTCGGGGCTTTGATATCAGCATAAAAGTCTGATTTTTCGCCTAAAAGCCCTTTCAGATCAATTTTGTTTTCGCCATAAATCAGCGATAAACCCGGCACATCTAAAAGTTGCTGATTGCTAGCGTTTAAATTCCCTGTTAATTGCAGATTTTTTTGATGCAATGAGCCTTTAATATCAATATTTGACACATCTGCTTTCCAATCTGAACCTGTATTACCACGCCCTGCATAACCTTGAGTAGCAAGAGAGCCTGATAATACCGCCGCCCAATCAGGCACTAATGCCTTAGTATTGATATTGTTCAGCTTAAGGTTGGAATCCCACTCAACTCCTTCCGTCCAATCAATTAAGCCTGTCAGTTGAGCATTACCGTCTAAAGTATTTAGCAGTAAATCGTGAATATTAAAATGCGTTAATTCGCCATTGCCTTTTAAATCAGCAGAACTTGGCGGGATGCCCATTCCTTTGACACTCACTTTGGCAGCCAAATTATAGGCAAGCAAATTGCCATTGAGGTGAATATCGATATTCTCTAACTGCAACACATCATCGCCTTTTTGTGGGGCGAAAGGATACTTCATTGCTTCACTCTTAAGCACCAGATCAAAAGGCGTTTTTGGGGTTGCAAGCTCAATATCCCCCTCTAAAGCAGCGTTAATTGCTCCGTCTGTTTTTAAATTCAGCACGGTCTTATCATACAATTCGCCTGAAAGCGTGGCATTGATATGACTAAACGGCAGTTTCATTTTGGCGTCTTTTGCCTCAACGCCTTCTAACTGCCAATTTAATGGATAATTATCTTTAAGAGAAAGTGTACCTGTGGCAGTGAGATCGCCCTGATCGCTTTTGAAATCCAAACGTTGCAGGGTTACCAGCTCATCTTTCGCCTGTGCTTGAAGCTGTAAAGAATGTACGTTGATAAGTGAAATCGGCTCAACTAAGTTACCGTTTTCATCTTGTGCTTTTTGAGCAACCGAAACATCAGTAATATCAATCTGCTCAATGGTTAAATCTAACGGCAAAGAGAGTTGGATATTTTTATTTAAGATCGGCTGTTCTAACTGAGCTTTAATTTCTGCCCAATCCACTTTATTATACGGCTGTTGCTCCGCTTCTGCGATTGTTTTGCCTTGTAATTGGTGGAAGCCTTCTACCACTTTTTCGCCCGTTTTTTCCACTGCCTCTTGTGCATTAGCAGGGTTTCTCGTTACTGTTGCTTTTTCTGAGTCAGAATTGACCGCTTGCGTTTCTAGCTCTTCCTCGACTTTTAAAGCTAAGAGCAGATTTAACCCCTCTAGCGTGGTAGGCTTCACAATAACCTCACGCCCTTTGCCAGAAAGGGAAGTATTGAAGTGATTGAGATGAATATCCATATCATCAACCCTGACATCAATATTCTCTAATGTGATATTTTCTGCTGAAATGCCGAGCGGTAAATTTAACTCAGTAAAAGGGGTGTTATCTTCTTTTTCTTCTTGGGAAGGTGGAAGTTTTGTTGTATCAATAACAACCTTGGTATCCTTCACGTTAAAATTGTTTAGGCAAACTTCGTACTTAATCAAGCAGTTAAAATCAATGTGTAAATCTACCTTGCCGACTTGCACATTTACGCCATCAGTTACAAACTGCGTATTAGAAAGCTGTAATCCCTCTTGAATGCTGCCTTCCACGTTGCCGATTTGTAAAGGTTCAATTAATTGATCGACCCATTGAACCGTTTTACGCTGCCCAAAACCTGTACATAAAAATAGAATAACAGCCAAGAGTAGCATTAAAAAAATGCAAATACCCCATTTCAAGAATCGCCATTTTGATCTTGATTTTTTCTTTGGCACTTCTTGTTCTGCTGCCGTGTCTTGGCTATCTATTATTTCTTGTTGTTCATTCATCATTTTAAATACTTATCTAAAGTTATCATTGGTAAAATTTTAGTAAAATACAACCGCTTGTATTAAAGATCTGAACCTAATCCAACGTAAATTTGGAAACCATTTTTACCATTAGGCGATTTTACAGGCACGCCCACATCAACTTTAATTGCCCCAATCGGCGAAGCCCAGCGAACACCTAAACCTGTTCCGTGATGTAACTGTTTTGTCTCAAATTTATTCGCCGCTAAGCCCACATCATAAAATACTGCTCCCCACCAGTTTGGATAGGCTTGATATTGATATTCAAACGAGCCTGTAGCTAAATGTGAACCGCCTACACGTTTTCCATTTGATGGATCTCTTGGCGAAATATCTTTATAACCAAAACCACGCACACTCATATCGCCCCCTGCAAAAAAACGTAATGAAGGTGGAATACGTTCAAATTGATTTGCTTTCAAGTAGCCTAATTCTGCCCTTAAGTAGAATCGATGATTATCTGCATAAGTTCTCACAAACGACGTAGAAGCTTTATAGCTATAAAAATTCACATCTGAGCCAAATATTTTGTTTCCCCAATTTACGGTAAGTTTTTGGCTATCTCCCCATAATGGATAAGGCTTGCCATCAGTACGAGTACGGTTTAAGGAGGCAGTTGGGTAAACTAATAACGTTTTAAATTTATCATTCGCTTGCGTAAAGGAATCATAACGGGTTCTTAAACCAGTAGAGAATGACCAACCTGTTGTTCGAGTCCAAAAACGTTGTAGAGCGAAACTTGCTGCTGTTGATTTCGTATCCTTCTGATCTTCATTTTCAACCGTACCCGATATCTGATAGTAGTAATGAAGCGGATCTTCTTTTAGCGGAATATTGTAACCAAATTCAAATCTCTGCTCAGGGGCGGAAATATAAGTTCGAGTATCGATACTATGCCCTCTTTTATTTCGCCACGGTTTTTTCCAGTTAAATTGTAGGCGAGGTCCCACTTCCGTTTCATAACCGATACCAATTTCAACCTCATTTTTCTTTTTCGGTTGGAATAGCACATTTAAATCTACCGTCTTATCTTGTTCATTGAGATGTGGCTCAACCATTACCGATGAAAACCAGTTACTGGATAAATAATCTTGGGTTAAGTTTGAAAGATCATTGGCAAAGTAATGATCGCCCGAATTAATTTTCAGAATATTGCGTAAATATTCCTCTTTAATTTGGCTATCTACAAAATTAATTTGTCCATAGCGATAGCGAATACCACTGTCATAACCTAAACGCCAATCAGCTTTATGATCGGTTGGGTAAATTTCTAAACGGTGATAAAGCCAATGCCCGTCAAAATAACCTTTGCTGAATGCATTGCTTTCAATATCGCCTTTAAAGTTTTCATAGGTTTTATGATTTAAACGAGTGCCTTGCTTTGGGGCTTTTTTGATAAGAGCCGTGAAATCTTCATCATTTTTTGCCTCACCTTGTAGCACAATATCGGTTTCATCAATTTTGACGGTTTCTTTGTCCAGTTTTACATTTAGCACCAATAAAGGCTTCTTATCGCTTCTAGGCAGTTGCACAAATTGATATTGGCTGTTGTAATAACCCAATGCACGCAGGGCTTTATCCACCGTTGTTTGCACCAAATATTGGTAGCGTTCTGAACCGTCTGCATATTCATTGGCAATTTGAGCTAAATACAAATTGACATTTTTCTTTGCTTCTTTGTCGTGAATACCTTTGACTTCTAAATCAACTAAGGCTTCAACTTTTTCCTCATCAGAATCATCTGTGAGTTTATCTTCTAATTCGCCGATTCTTTCTTGATCAACATCGGTAATTCTATCTTGTTGATTTTTCTGATCTTGCTCATTAGCCTGTGGTTGATTAGCCTGAGCCTTTGAGGCAAAAGCCATTAAACAGCAGAATGTTAAAAAATGCAGTTTTGTATTCATTGATAACCTTTTATTTATTTTGGAATACCGCGTAGTAGCGGCACACTTTCATAAGGTGGCACAGAAGTTAATGCAGGTTCTTGTTCAAATATCATAATGAACGGTTTTTCCGGCACAACTTTTTCATTTCGCCATAATTCTCCAACCCCGATTAATTCAATATCTTTGGGTAGTTGAGCTAAATGTTGTTTCAGTACGCTAATCGTATTCTTGCGAGGGTGTCCGATTACAACGGCTACGCCATTTTTGCGAGCATACTGAATAGCGTGCGAAAATTGTTTTTGTACATCAGAAAGTAGATCGCTGTCGTCTAAAAAAATATCTCTTTCTAAGGCATTTACCCCAAATTGGCGGGCAGTCTTAGCTGCTACACTGCTACCAATGGTTTTGCTATCTAGGAAGAACAAGGAATGTTCTTTCAATACCTTCATTAAAGGTTGCATTGTGGCTAGATCAGAGGTTGCACCGCTACCCATATGATTATTTAAACCAATCGCATAAGGTACTTGACTACGAGAATGCTCAATAAGTTTCCGAATTTTTTCTTCACTATCGCCAATTTTAAGGCTATTTTTCTCAATCAGTTGTTTAGATTTTGGCTGCATTGGCAAGTGAATTAAAATATCACGCTTTTGAGCATAAGCCTCCTTCGCCCTTTCTGTCGCATAAGGGGCATCAGGAATAATCGCCACGCTCACTTCTTTAGGCAACGATAAAATTTCCCGATCTTCTTTTACACGATAGCCCACATCATCAATCACAATAGCAATTTTAGCGGCTTGAGCAAGCGGTAGAAAAAGCACAAAAATTTGCAAAAAAATCGTAAAATTTAACCGCTTGTAAATCTGATTTCCCATTTACTTCACCAAATTCAACGGATTAACAGGCTTGCCTTTACGAGTAACGCCAAAATAGAGAGCCGGACGGCTTTGCCCGCCTGTATTACCAACCCTTGCAATAATTTGACCGCCTGTTACCCGACTACCTTTACTGACTGAAATGGATTGATTATAACCATAAAGTGAAATATCGCCGTTACCGTGATCGATTGCCACCATATTGCCATAGCCCGCAAGCCATTGTGCCATAATCACACGACCACTTGCAATTGCTTTTACAGACGTGCCTGCCGCTGCCCCAATTACCACACCGTGCCAGTTATTACCAAATTTAGTGATTATATTACCTGAAACAGGCATTGCGTATCTACCCACTTTAATCGGCTTATTATTCACTTTATCTGAATTTTTAGAGGATTTTGCTACTTGTTGCTCACGTTTTTCTGTTTGTTGAGCTTCTTTTTGGGCTTTTTCTAATTGCTGCCTTAACGCAATTTCATTATTACGTAAATTTTCTAAACGACTTTCATCTTTTTCCAGCGTTTTATTAAGAGATCGCAAGGTATTTTCGCGCTGGCTTTGCACTTTCTTTAAATCTCTTTCTTGCTTTTTTTGCTCATTAAGTTGAGATTGATGCTCTTTCTGTTGCCCTTTCAATTCATCACGTCTGGCTTTTAAATCAGCTTGAGTTTTTCGAATATCCGCAATGGCATCAATACGAATATTATTCATATGCTCATAATAAGCGCTCATTCTTTCTGCATTTTTTGCATCTTCTGACATTAACCGTTCTAAAATAGACGGGTTAACCCCTGAGCGATAAGCTGAATCTAATTGCTCTTTTAATTTCTCTTTTTGATCTTTTTCTAATTTTTCTAAGCGAACAATTTCTGCCTCAGTATTTTTTATAGTTTGACGTACTTCGCTCAATGACATCTGTGTTTTTTGTAGTTTATCTAATACCTTCCCCATTTCAACTTCTTGCGTTTTGAGTGTGGATTGCAGCTCATTACGTTTTTGTTTCTGCTCATTAATTTTTGAAGTTTGCTGCTGAATTTTTTGCTGAATCTGATTGAGATTATTCGCAAAAGAAAGTGGCACGGCAGTACCAATCACTCCGCCTAAAATAACAGCCCAAGCGTAAGAATTTATTCGTTTCACAAATATACCTTTTTAATCCAAAACATCACTAAGGTTATATTCTAATCGGTTATTTGTTTAAGATCAGCTTTTTAATGAAAGAATTTAACTATCTATTTCAAAATGGAGCGAATTTTGCTATAACTATAAATAGTACAGTTTTAAATCCATTAATTTTCAAGACTAAGGAGTCATTATGAAATTAGTATTTATCCGCCACGGTTTCAGTGAATGGAATGCTAAAAACTTATTTACAGGCTGGCGTGATGTGAATTTAACAGAACGTGGTATTGAAGAAGCAAAATCTGCGGGTCAAAAATTAAAAGATGCGGGTTTTGAGTTTGATATTGCGTTTACTTCTGTTTTAACCCGTGCAATCAAAACTTGTAACATCGTGTTAGAAGAATCTAACCAATTATGGGTTCCACAAATCAAAAACTGGCGTTTAAACGAGCGTCATTACGGTACGTTACAAGGTTTAGACAAAAAAGAAACCGCTGAAAAATATGGTGATGAGCAAGTTCACATCTGGCGTCGTTCTTATGATATTTCTCCTCCGGATTTAGACCCACAAGATCCAAACTCAGCACATAACGATCGCCGGTATGCTAACTTACCGAAAGATTTAATTCCAAACGCAGAAAACTTAAAAATCACCCTTGAGCGTGTATTACCCTTCTGGGAAGATCAAATCGCACCTGCATTAATTTCAGGTAAAACCGTATTAGTTACTGCACACGGTAACTCATTACGTGCTTTAGCAAAACATATCGAAGGCATTTCTGATGCTGACATTATGGATTTAGAGATCCCAACCGGTCAGCCATTAGTATATGAATTAGATGACAACTTAAAAGTAATCAGCAAACGTTACTTATAATTTGTAAAGTTTTGATAGAAAATGACCGCTTGTATCACTACAAGCGGTCATTTTTGTTACCTATTTTGCAAATTAGAAATCTAATAACTCTTTCTCTTTTGCTGCTAATACTTCATCTACTTTCTTGATGAATGTATCCGTGATTTTTTGGATATCTTCTTCAGCTTTGTGTTGTTCGTTTTCGCTGATCTCTTTATCTTTTAATAACGCTTTGATTTGATCGTTTGCATCACGGCGTACATTACGAATTGCCACTTTACCTTGCTCGCCTTCTGCTTTTACGATTTTAATTAAATCACGGCGACGTTCTTCCGTTAATGGTGGAAGTGGAACACGAATTGTTGTACCCGCAGATGATGGGTTTAAGCCTAAATCTGACGTTAAAATCGCTTTTTCTACCGCAGAAATGAGCGATTTATCGAATACGTTTACAGCCAATGTACGAGCATCTTCTGCCACTACGTTCGCTACTTGGCGTAAAGGTGTTGCAGAACCATAATATTCTACTTGAATACCATCTAATAAAGAGGGTTGAGCACGACCTGTACGGATTTTTGCGATGTGACCTTTTAAAGCCTCAAGGCTTTTTTCCATACGATCTTGTGTATCTTTTTTGATTTCGTTAATCATTGATTTTTTATCCTTTTACTTAAAACAGAGTTAAAAATAGAGAAATTATTCAGAAATAGTTGTACCTTCTTCTGTGCCAAACACTACTTTACGCAACGCACCCGGTTTACCCATATTAAATACACGGATTGGCATTCCGTGATCACGAGCAAGAGTGAATGCAGCTAAGTCCATTACTTGTAATTCTTGATCAATCACTTCAGCATAGGTTAATTGATTGAAAAGTTTTGCGTTTTCAAATTTTGCAGGGTCTTTGTCATAAACGCCATCTACTTTTGTTGCTTTTAATACGACATCTGCTTCAATTTCAATACCACGCAAACAAGCGGCTGAATCAGTGGTAAAGAATGGGCTACCAGTTCCTGCTGAGAAGATCACTACACGTTTTTCACGCAACATTTTAATCGCTTCAGACCAGTTGTAAGTATCACAAATCCCGTTTAATTGGAATGCTGACATTAATTTTGCATTCACTTCAGCACGGTGTAGAGCATCACGCATTGCTAAACCGTTCATCACGGTTGCAAGCATCCCCATATGGTCGCCCACTACACGGTTCATACCTGCTTTTGCTAACTTCGCTCCACGGAACAAGTTACCACCACCAAGTACAACACCAACTTCAATACCTTCTTCAAGTAGCTCTTTAATTTCTAATGCCATACGATCTAAAATAGACGGATCGATACCAAAGCCTTCGTTGCCTTGTAAGGCTTCGCCACTTAATTTGAGTAGAATTCGCTTGTAAATAGGTTTGCTCATTTTATTTGCCTCTTAACTGTATGGACTAAACACAAAATTACGTTATTATAGAACAATCCACTTCATCGATAAACCGAAAAATTTTAACAACAATGAGAAAAAAACAAATTTTTGGCATTATTATTGCCCTTTTACTTGCTACTCTTGCAAGTTACTTAATGCTTATTGGCTCAGGCTTTTTTCCAGCACCTACAATCCTCGAAATTCTGTTCGGGGTATTTCTAATCATTATCTTAGCCAGCTCCAAATGGACTTATTATGCTTTACTATTGCCAATTATCATTGCTTATGCTTTTTACACACCTATTGGGCTTAATTTTGGCAAGCCGACCTATGAATATATTGCTTCTGTATTCGCAACTGATATGATGGAGAGCAAAGAATTTCTGGCACAGCTTTCCATCTTACATATTTTAGCGGGCATAGCGATTGTACTAGCGGTCATTTTTTTCAAAAAAATTACCAATGCTTATCAGATCCATTTTTTAAGAAATAAAACTTTCGTCATAGTTGCTTCTCTTTTAATGTTAGTTCAACTTGCTCCATTTAAATTTTTCCAAGAGTTTGTCAGTTCAGGCACAAAAGTTGCAAAAGAGTTGGAGCAATTAAATAATTTGAATTTAGAATCTCAATGGGGAGAATCAACACTTAGCGAAAACGCAAAATATGATGATTATGTGCTGATTATGGGTGAGAGTGCGAGGAAAGATTACCATCACGCCTATGGCTACCCTATTCCTAACACGCCTTTTATGAGCTCGGCAAATGGCACATTAGTTGATGGTTTAACCTCTGGCGGAACAAATACCATTGCCTCACTACGTTTAATGCTAACCAAGCCTGATACGGAAAAATGGGAAGCAAATTATGGGCTGACTTTAGTTGATTTAATTAAATCAGCAGGTATTAAGACTTATTGGATTTCCAATCAAGGCTACTTAGGCAATTATGACACACCTATTTCTTCTATCGGCAATAAAAGCGATGTAAAAATTTTTACTAAATCAGGCAGTTCTTTAAATACCAATGTCAGCGATTTTGAACTGCTCCCCCATTTTGCAGAAGTGATTGAAGAACCAATACAAGGTAAGCGTTTTATTTTCTTGCATTTATACGGCTCGCACCCTATTACTTGTGATCGCTTAACTGATTACCCAAAAATGTTTGATGATGGAAAATTACCAAAACGTTATTTCAATGTGAATTGTTATATTTCTTCCATTAAGAAAACCGATGAATTGCTAAAACGAGTTTATGATCTGCTAGTAAAAAATAATGAGAAAAACCAACGTTCTTTTTCAATGATTTATTTGTCTGATCACGGTTTATCTCACGGAGTTTCTAAGGATAATATCGTCATTCAAAACGGTAAAGACAGAAGCAAATTACACTATGATATTCCGCTCTTTAAAACTTCAAGTGATGATACCAAACGGAATGTATATAAAACCTTTAAGTCAGGGCTGAATTTTACCAATGGCATTGCGAATTGGATTGGCATTGAAAATCCGTTACTAGATAAAGAGCTTGATCTTTTTAATAATAAAAGCGATAAAAGCGATTATGGGTTGAAGAAAATAATTGAAGCTGATGGTAGTATTGATGATCCAGCAATCCCAATTCCCAAAAGTCATTTGAAATAAAGCAGGTACAATCATTTTACAGTAAAAAAGCAGGCTATTGCCTGCTTTTATATACATCTAGTAACGAAGATTAAGCATTACCGCCTGTGATTTTAGCTACTTCTGCAGCGAAATCTTCTTCTACTTTCTCGATACCTTCACCCACTTCTAAACGAATGAAGTTAGATACTGAAGCACCTACTGATTTTAAGAATTGACCAACAGAAACAGATGGATCCATTACAAATGGCTGACCGGTTAATGAAACTTCACCTGTGAATTTAGCCATACGACCTTCAACCATTTTCTCTGCGATTTCTTTTGGTTTGCCAGAGTTCATTGCGATCTCAATTTGGATTTCACGCTCTTTAGCAACTACGTCAGCAGAAACATCTTCTGGGTTTACAAATTCAGGTTTGCTTGCTGCAACGTGCATTGCCACTTTCTTAAGTTCGTCTTCAGAGCCTGTACCAGCTACTAATACACCAATTTTCGCACCGTGTAAGTATTGAGCAATTACTTCGCCTTCTAAGTATTGAACACGACGAATATTCATATTTTCGCCGATTTTTGCAACTAATGCTGCACGTTTTTCTTCAAATTGTGCTTGTAATGCTTCGATAGTTGTACCTTTATTTGCTGCTGCGAAATCTGCAACTTCGCTTGCTAACTCTAAGAAGCCAGCATCTTTTGCTACGAAGTCTGTTTCACAGTTCATTTCAACTAATACACCGAAACCTGAAGCTACGCGAGCAAGGATCACGCCTTCAGCTGCAACACGACCCGCTTTTTTAGCCGCTTTTGCTTGACCAGATTTACGCATATTGTCGATCGCTAATTCAATATCACCGTTCGCTTCTACTAATGCTTTTTTACATTCCATCATACCAGCGCCGGTACGTTCACGAAGTTCTTTAACTAATGATGCTGTAATTTCAGCCATTTTACTATTCCTCTAAGATGATTTTTAATACGATAAAAGCAGAGGTTTTCACCCCTGCTCTCAAATGATAATCAAATGATTAAGGGCTATGCCTTATCGTTTGCCAAGTACGATTATTCTGCTGCAACTTCTTCAGCTTCAACTTCTTTTGCTTCAACGCCACGACCTTCTTTGATTGCAACTACTGCTGAATCTAAGTAAAGTTGGATTGCACGAGTTGCGTCATCGTTACCTGGAATGATGTAATTAACGCCATCTGGAGTTGAGTTAGTATCAACAATCGCAAATACTGGAATACCTAAGTTGTTTGCTTCTTTGATTGCGATATGTTCGTGATCAGCACCGATAACAAAAATTGCATCTGGTAAGCCGTTCATATCTTTAATACCGCCTAAGCTTAACTCTAATTTCTCTAACTCACGAGTACGCATTAACGCTTCTTTTTTAGTGATTTTGTCAAAAGTACCGTCTTGAGTTTGAGTTTCTAAATCTTTTAAACGTTTGATTGATTGACGAACTGTTTTCCAGTTAGTCAGCATACCACCTAACCAACGGTGATTAACGTAGAATTGTTGGCTCTCTACTGCTGCCGCTTTAACTGCATCTGACGCTGCACGTTTTGTACCAACGAATAATACTTTACCGTTATTGCTTGCAATGCGAGTTAATTCTGCTAATGCTTCATTGAATAAAGGTAAAGTTTTTTCTAAGTTGATTACGTGAACACCGTTACGAGCACCGAAAATGAATGGTTTCATTTTTGGGTTCCAGTAACGAGTTTGGTGACCGTAGTGAACGCCTGCGTTAAGCATATCGCGCATAGAAACTTGTGCCATAAGAATTTTCCTTCAAAGTTGTTTGTTTTGCCACTTATGAACGGCAAAACGGGGTTTAGCCTCCACATATCCTAGAAAATCGATCTTTAAAAGACACCCCAATTTCTAGCTTATGATATGTGTGTGTTTTAGTGTTAAAAAATAAATGTGAAAGTTTTCTATCTTTAACAGACAAAAAACGGCGTGTATTATCCCAAAAAATAAACAAATTGCCAATCACTTTCTTCTTATTTTGTAATTAATGCCATTCAACAAACAAAAACCGTTCTCATTATTGACGAAAGAAATAAGAGCATTTAGAATTACTAATATTGCTATGCAAATTCAATCAAAAAAGGAGACTATCAATGAAAAAAACACTTTCTGCACTTGCTATTGCTGTGGCAACCTTTGCTTCAACCTCAGCTTTTGCTGCCAACGAAGTGAATGTTTATTCTTACCGCCAACCTTACTTAATTGAGCCAATGCTGAAAAACTTTGAAAAAGATACCGGCATTAAAGTAAATATCATTTTTGCTGATAAAGGTTTGGTTGATCGTGTGAAACAAGAAGGCGAGTTAAGCCCTGCTGATGTGCTTTTAACAGTAGATATCGCTCGTGTAATGGAAATTGTGAATGCAGGTCTTGCACAAAAAATTGACTCTGAAGTATTAGAGAAAAATATTCCTGAACAATTCCGTGATTCTAACGATCAATGGTTCGGCTTAACCACACGAGCTCGTGTCATTTACACCTCAAAAGATCGTGTAGGCAGATTACCTGCTGGTTTCGATTACTTAGATTTAGCAAAACCTGAATATAAAGGCAAAGTTTGCGTTCGTTCAGGCAAAAACTCTTATAATGTTTCATTATTTGCAGCGATGATAGAACACTATGGTGTAGAAAAAACCAAAGAATTCTTGGAAGGTTTAAAAGCGAACTTAGCTCGTAAACCACAAGGAGGCGACCGTGATCAAGTCAAAGCAATCAAAGAAGGCATCTGTGATTATGCTATCGGTAACAGCTACTACTACGGCAAAATGTTAGATGATGAAAAACAAAAAGAGTGGGCTGAATCAGCATACCTCAACTTCCCTACAGGTAAACACGGTACGCATAAAAACATTAGTGGTGTAGTAATTGCAAAACACTCGCCGAACAAAGCAAATGCCGTGAAATTAATTGAATACCTCAGTGGTGAAAAAGCACAAGGCTTATATGCTGAGCTAAACCACGAATATCCGGTGAAAGAAGGCATTGAACCGTCTGCAATCGTAAAAGGTTGGGGTACATTCACAACTGATACTATCAAACTAGAAGATATCGCGAAAAAATACGAAGCTGCGTTAAAACTGGTTGATGAAGTGAAATTTGACGATTTTGCTGAGAAAAAATAATTGAAATACAAGCGGTCTCATTTTGGTAAAATTTTACAAAAATTAGACCGCTTGCAAGAGGACGCATTGAAGCGTCCTTTTTGTGTTTTTGAAAAATATGAATCTCACTTCGGTGAGGGCTTCTGCCAAATCTCCCCTCTTTGCTAAAGAGAAGAAAGGGAGATTTGGCAGAAGTCAAAACGGAATAATTATTAAGAAAATGAATCATAAATTTGGCTGGACAGCCCTTGCCTTATTGATTACCTCAATTATCCTCCTCCCTCTCCTTGCCATTGGCTATCACGCCTTCGGTGGTGAAGCGGAGAATTTGGCACATCTATGGAACACGATGCTGCCGGTCTATATCAAAAACTCCACTCTGCTGGTTGTCGGCACAGTGTTACTTTCAGTCGTTTTCGCCCTGCCAACCGCTTGGATTGTAGCGAACTACCGCTTTTGGGGGCAAAAAACCTTACAGTGGCTGCTCTGCCTGCCTTTGGCAATGCCTGCTTATCTGATTGCTTATCTCTATACCGATTTACTCGATTATTCGGGCAGTTTCCAAGAAATGCTGCGAGGCATTTTCGGCTGGCAAACCCCACAAGATTACTGGTTTCCGCAAATTCGCACGCTTTATGGTGCGTGTTTTGTGCTGGCGTTGGTGCTTTACCCTTACATCTTCCTGCTGGTGCGGGTTGCCTTGCTGGAACAGTCTGAAAACCTCACCCACAGTGCCAAAATGCTCGGAGCAACGCCAAGCCAAATTTTCCGCCGTATTACTTTCCCGCTGATTCGCCCGTCTATTGCGGTCGGCATTGCGTTGGTGGCAATGGAAACGCTGGGGGATTTCGGCACAGTGGCGTATTTTGCGGTGCCAACCCTCACTACTGCGATTTATGATTCGTGGCTTGGCTATCACGATCTCGGCACCGCCAGCCAGATTGCGATTTTTATGTTGCTGATGATCTTCCTCTTTTTAAGCTTGGAACAGTATAGCCGCCGCAAACAGCAGAGCTATCAACGGGGCTATGAGAAGAAATCAGGCTTTAAAACGCTCAGCGGCTGGAAATTAGGCGTGGCTCTGGCGTGGTGTTGGGGCTTGTTGGCAATGGCGTTTTTCATTCCGGTCGGGCGGCTGCTCTACTGGGCGTATGACTATTTTGAACAGTCGTGGAATTTAGACTTTGTACAATTTGCAACCAATAGTCTGAAAGTGTCGATTATCGCCTCGATTGTTACCGTGATTTTTGCCCTGATTTTGCATTTTGCCCAACGCCTTTCCATTGGTAAATTTTCGGCAAAAACGACCCGCTTGTCGTTACAGCTTTCCTCATTGGGTTACGCAATTCCCGGCACGGTGTTAGCCATCGGCTTGCTTTCACCGCTGACTTTTGCCGATCACAAACTGCACGCAATCTTAAAAAGCCTCGAACTTTCGCCTGTTGGCTTGATCTTCTCAGGCTCACTCTTTGCCCTTGTGCTGGCATACACTGTCCGTTTCTTGGCGATGGCGATTGGCAGCCTCGACACCTCATTGAATAAAATCTCGCCGTCATTAGATATGGCCAGCCAAACGATGGGTAAAAATGGGCTGACGATGTTTAGAAAAGTGCATATCCCTCTGATTTACAAAGGGATTTTAACTGCGGGCTTGATGGTCTTTATCGAAAGTATGAAAGAGCTGAACGCCTCGCTCTTACTTCGCCCATTCAACTTCGATACGCTGGCAACTTATGTCTTCACTTTCACCTCTGACGAACAGTTGGAACGGGCGGCACTGCCTGCGATTGTGTTAGTGCTGGTGGGCTTACTGCCGGTCATCTGGCTGACACGCTCGCTGATTTCGCAGTCTGAGAAAGAGAGATAATAAAAATGTAGCAACTGTATCCCCCAAAATATTTGGCAAGATACAAATTCGTTAATTAAACCGCGTGAGCATTCCACTGTGAGCCATCACGGACGATGGCATTAATCACGGTTAAAAGCTTACGCAT
>NZ_JBGTYX010000022.1:9910-30338 GCF_041807785.1 Mannheimia sp. E30BD | reverse complement strand
TAACTCTTCGTCATCTACCATGTCGCATTTGTTTAAGAATACGATGATGTATGGAACACCTACTTGGCGACCTAATAAGATGTGCTCACGAGTTTGTGGCATTGGACCATCTGTTGCTGCTACGACTAAGATAGCACCGTCCATTTGTGCCGCACCGGTAATCATGTTTTTAACATAGTCCGCGTGTCCTGGGCAGTCAACGTGTGCGTAGTGACGAGTTGCTGTATCGTACTCAACGTGTGAAGTATTGATGGTGATACCACGCGCTTTCTCTTCCGGTGCGTTGTCGATTTGGTCGAATGCACGAGCTGCACCACCAAAGTGGTTTGATAATACAGTTGTGATTGCTGCTGTTAAAGTTGTTTTACCATGGTCAACGTGGCCGATTGTACCCACGTTAACGTGCGGTTTTGTACGTTCAAATTTTTCTTTAGACACTTTAATATCTTCCTAAAAAATGAGCCATAGCCCTATTGCTCTGGCTCAGGTTAAACAAATTATTTTCTACGAGCTTCAATAATAGCGTCAGCAACATTTTTCGGAGCTTCAGCATATTTTAAAGGTTCCATTGAGTATGATGCACGACCTTGAGTTTGTGAACGTAAGTCTGTTGCATAACCAAACATCTCTGAAAGTGGAACTTCAGCATTGATCTTAACAACAAACTCGTTCGCTTCTTGGCCGTTTACCATTGCGCGACGACGGCTTAAGTCACCGATTACATCACCAACGTAGTCTGGTGGAGTTTCAACTTCCACTTTCATAATTGGCTCAAGTAATACTGGGTTTGCTTTTGCGAACGCCGCTTTAAATGCTAATGATGCAGCAAGTTTAAATGCAAGCTCAGATGAGTCAACATCGTGGTATGAACCGAAGTGTAAACGAACACCTAGATCTACTACTGGGTAACCTGCTAATGGACCAGATTTAAGTTGCTCTTGGATACCTTTATCAACCGCAGGAATGTATTCACCAGGAATTACACCACCTTTGATTTCGTTCACGAATTCGTAACCAGGACCTTCCGCATCTAATGGGTATAAGTCGATCACAACGTGACCATATTGACCACGACCACCAGATTGTTTTGCGTGTTTACCTTCCACATCATTCACACGAGTGCGGATAGTTTCACGGTAAGATACTTGAGGTTTACCAATATTCGCTTCCACTTTGAATTCACGTTTCATACGGTCCACGATGATATCTAAGTGTAACTCACCCATACCAGAGATGATAGTTTCACCAGATTCTTCATCAGTGTGAACACGGAATGACGGGTCTTCTTGTGCTAAACGACCTAATGCTAAGCCCATTTTCTCTTGGTCAGCTTTAGTTTTTGGTTCTACCGCTACAGAAATTACCGGCTCTGGGAACTCCATACGCTCAAGAATGATTGGCGCATCGATTGCACATAATGTATCACCTGTACCAACATCTTTTAAGCCGATTGCAGCTGCGATATCACCCGCACGAACTTCTTTGATTTCTTCACGTTTGTTAGCGTGCATCTGAACGATACGACCAAAACGCTCACGTTTTTGTTTTACAGAGTTGTAAACTGTATCACCAGAGTTAATTACACCTGAATAAACACGGAAGAACGTTAAGTTACCTACAAATGGGTCAGTTGCAATTTTGAATGCTAATGAGGAGAACGGCTCATCATCGCTTGCGTGACGCTCACCTTCAGTTTCATCTTCATTAATACCTTTAATTGCTGGGATATCAGTTGGTGCTGGTAAGTAATCAATTACTGCATCAAGCATTGCTTGAACACCTTTATTTTTGAATGCAGAACCACAGCAAACTGGAATCACCTCACCTGCTAATACACGTTGACGTAATGCAGATTTGATCTCTTCTTCAGTTAACTCTTCACCAGAGAAGAATTTTTCCATTAATTCTTCAGATGCTTCAGCTGCTGCTTCAACTAGGTTGTTACGCCATTCTTCGCAATCTGCAACCATCTCTGCTGGAATATCTTCGTAAGTGAAAGTCATACCTTGGTCAGCTTCATTCCAGTTGATTGCTTTCATTTTGATTAAGTCAACCACTCCTTTGAAGTTGTCTTCTGAGCCGATTGGTAATTGAAGAGGAACAGAGTTACCACCTAAACGAGTTTTGATTTGCTCAACAACACGTAGGAAGTTTGCACCCGTACGGTCCATTTTATTTACGAATGCAATACGTGGTACTTCATATTTATTAGCTTGACGCCATACAGTTTCAGATTGAGGTTGTACACCACCTACAGCACAGTAAACCATTACCGCACCATCAAGAACACGCATTGAACGTTCTACTTCGATAGTAAAGTCAACGTGTCCCGGAGTATCGATAACATTGATACGGTGTTGTGGATATTGTTGTGACATACCTGACCAGAATGCAGTTGTTGCAGCAGATGTGATTGTGATACCACGCTCTTGTTCCTGTTCCATCCAGTCCATTGTTGCTGCACCATCATGAACTTCACCGATCTTATGGCTTACACCTGTATAGAAAAGGATACGTTCAGAGGTCGTTGTTTTACCCGCGTCGATGTGCGCACTGATACCGATATTACGATATCTTTCAATAGGGGTTTGACGAGCCATTTAATTATTACCTTTTTGGTTTAAATTGAAATTCTTAATAAGGGTAAGGCTTCACCACACAAGATGAAGCCTTGAAAAAGCTTACTTAAACGATTACCAACGGAAGTGAGCAAACGCTTTGTTAGCTTCAGCCATACGGTGAACGTCTTCACGTTTCTTCACTGCTGAACCTTTATTGTCTGCTGCATCTGATAATTCGTTAGCTAAACGTAATGCCATTGATTTGTCACCACGTTTACGAGCTGCTTCTACGATCCAACGCATAGCTAAAGCGTTACGACGAGTTGGACGAACTTCTACTGGTACTTGGTAAGTAGAACCACCAACACGGCGAGATTTAACCTCAACAGTTGGACGTACGTTTTCTAATGCGATTTCGAATGCTTCTAACGCTTCTTTACCAGAACGTTGTGCTAAAGCTTCTAATGCACCGTAAACGATTTTTTCTGCAGTAGATTTTTTACCATCTACCATTAACACGTTAATAAATTTTGCAAGTAATTCTGAACCGAACTTCGGATCTGGAAGAATTTTGCGTGGTTCAATACTACGACGACGTGGCATTGGAAATTTCTCCGTATATTAAATCTTCAGGATATCCAAAACTCATCTAATCTGCCTAACGGCATCTTGACTGGAGTTTATGGTTTAAATATTAAAATTTAGACGTTTGGCCTTACTCAACGGAGATCCATTAAGCTTTAGGACGTTTAACGCCGTATTTAGAACGACCTTGTTTACGATCTTTAACGCCTGCACAGTCAAGTGCACCACGTACTGTGTGGTAACGAACACCTGGCAAGTCTTTAACACGACCACCACGAATTAATACAACACTGTGTTCTTGAAGGTTATGACCTTCACCACCGATGTATGAAGTTACTTCAAAGCCATTTGTTAAACGAATACGACATACTTTACGTAATGCTGAGTTCGGTTTTTTAGGTGTAGTAGTGTATACACGAGTACACACGCCACGTTTCTGCGGGCAAGCCTCTAATGCAGGAACGTTACTTTTTACAACCTTTTTCACACGCGGTTTGCGTACTAGCTGGTTGATAGTTGCCATTAAAAAAGCTCCAGTTAAAATTATTAAAAATAAAATTAAAATATCCTTTCACACGAAAGGACAGCAAATTTTAAATTAATTGAGGACAAAAGTCAAGTACAACCAAAAAGCAAAAGTGATTATGTGTTAATCAATGGCAGCAATTTTTCTAGCACCTGTGAAGATGTAATATTTTCCATTTTATCCGCTTTTAGATAAGTCTGATTTTGCCCATAAGCTCCGATTAACTTAGGATCGGTTGCTCCATATAAAATCACATTGGGTTTATCTAAAGCTGCTGCCAAGTGGCTCAAGCCTGTATCAACAGAAACCACCGCTTTAGCACCTGCAATTTGCGTTGCTAATTCTGTCAATCCCATTTTAGGGAGAACCACTACATTGCTCGCTACTATTGCTAAACGCTCTGCTCGCTCTTTTTCAGTTTGGTTTCCCCAAGCCAATCTCACTTCAATATTTTGCTTAGCGAGTTCTTGTATAACCTCTACCCAATATGCCTCTTTCCAATGCTTATCTGCTCGAGTTGTTGCGTGAATAAGCATAACGTAAGCGGTTATTTTTTCAGATTTTTTTGCAAAATGTTGAGCAATAGAGTAATTACCTTTCGTTTTAGGAAAAGTATAACCTAATGATTTTGCACATAATTTTCTAATACGCTCTACAGCGTGCTGTTGGTAAGGAATATCAAATTTTTCATCATAAAATAGACTACTTAGCCCTTCACGAGCTGAGTTTTTATCATAACCAAACTTTTTACCATTGGCTTGGCGAGTAACTAGCACAGCACTTTTGATAAGCCCTTGAGCATCAATAACAGCGTCATATTGCTCACTTTTTAGCTCCTGCAGGAAATTTTGCCACTCCACCCAAGTAGCACGCTTGCATAAATTTTTTCGCCAACGGCGAATAGCGACGGGAATCACTTTATTCACAGCAGAATGCCAAGTTGGAATTTCAGCAAAATTTTCTTCAACAACCCAATCTACACTCAAATTGGAAATCGCATTTTGCATATCGGTTAAGGCTGGCAAGGTATGTAACACATCACCCATTGACGAGGTTTTTACGATTAGAACTTTCATAGTTGTAAGATCATAAGCGGTCGTCTTTTGCAAGTTTTTTACCAAAAACGACCACTTGTGGTGAATTATGCTAATAATGCTTGGAGTTTTTCCATTACCATTTGTGGCTCGATATCAATCAAACTTTGATGATAACCTTCCGCCCCATCACCTTTGCGGATTTTAATTAATCCACCTTCAATTAAGCGGATAATCACCGCATTTTCAGATAACGGCGGCGTATATTGTGGGCTAGTTGGGCCGTATAGAGCAACCAATGGCTTATTAAGTGCTGCGGCAATGTGCATTAAACCTGAGTCATTGCTTACCACCGCCTTACAATCTGCGATTAAATCTACCGCTTGGTTTAAATCCGTCTGCCCTGCTAAATTCAAGCAATAGCGTTGTAGATTTTCAGGTAAAGATAAGCGAATTTGCTCGCCTGCTTCTTCATCTTTTTTCGAGCCAAATAATCGAACTGAGTAACCTTGCTCAATTAACATTTTTGCTAATGTTAAATAGTGATAATGAGGCCAACGTTTGGCAGGGCCAAATTCCGCTCCCGGACAAAATCCAATGGCAGGGCGATTTTCTGCATAACTTAGCTGTTTCTCGAATTTCGCTTTGGTTTGTTCGATTTCTTGGCTATCTGTTTGAAGATAAGGGTAAGCAATCGGTAACTGTTCTGCTTGAGGAATAGCCCCTTGCTCAAAAGCTAATGCAACATAACGTTGCACCATCATTGGGTAATCATTTTTATTTGAGCGAAGATCGTTTAAGAAGAAATATCTGCTTTCGCCTTTCCAGCCACGACGTTTAGCAATTTTCGCAAAAAGCGGAATAAACGCAGATTTTAATGAATTCGGTAACACGATTGCCATATCATATTGATTTCGCAATGATTTTCCGAGTTGATAACGCTCACACAAACGGAACGAGCCGTGTCCAATCGGCATTGAAATGGCTTTTCGCACCTCTGGCATTCTAGCTAAAAGCGGACGGCACCAATCAGGTGCCATCACATCAATCTGGCAATTCGGATACTGAACTTTAAGCTGTTGATAAAGCGAGTGAGACATCATCATATCACCAACCCAAGAAGGCCCGATAACTAAAATATTCATTTGCAAAATTCTCTTAAAAACCAACCGCTTTTTATTGTTTTACACAGTTTTCAGCAAGGTTTTTTTTCGTATTATCATACAAAAAAGCTTTACCATTGCGCATTTCGTGCCAAGTCCAGCGGATATTGGTATATTTTTTACCATTTTTGGTTACTGAAGGAGAAAGTTGATGAGCTGAACCTTGAAAATTAACTATAATTGTTTCTTTTTTCGCATCATTCTTAGCAACTTTTTGACGTTCAACTTCGACTTTTTTATTATTTTTACAGAGATATAAATTAACCTCTGTCGCTTTCTCAACTTGCTTAATGACCGTTTTAGCAGGTTCTGTTGTTTTTTGTGCTTTTTCAAGTTGCTCAACTGGTGGAATAACCTCTGTTGCACAAGCTACTAGCACTATTGCTGATGCTGATAAGACTATAAATTTATAGGATTTATAAAATAAGTTCATATACATCTCCTAAAAAAAACAAAGAGCAACGCTTGTAGCGTTGCCCTTCCTTTCATTATTATTTAAAAGTATAGCTACCGTTTGCTTGGCGGGTAAATGTACCACCTGAGCCAATGCTCATTTCAACTACACGGTTATTTTTATCTAAACGAACAGTTACTCGTTCGCCCACTTTTAAATTGCTCACAACGTTATTTACTTTATTCATTGCATTAACGTCAGAGATATTTAAATTGTTATCACGGAATACCTGCATTAATGATACCCCTTTTGGTACAGTCATCGTTTTAGTCGATACCGCTGCCGAAGCAGTATTTGTTTTAGCTACTTCAGCTTTAGCTGGTGCTTTTTCTGCTGGTTTAGCTACTACTTTTTTTGCAGGTTCTTTTTGTGGCTGTGGTGCCACTTTAGGCTGTTGTTTTGGTGCAGTTTCAGGTTGGAATACCACGCTGCCTTCTGTTTTTGGCTTAATTACCGGTTGTGCAACCACAGGCTTATTCTCAACTGGGGTTTGTGCTACCTGTGACTGATTAGTTTGCACTTGGGTAGAAACAGGTTGTTCAGTTTGACTTGGTGCTACCGATGTTATTGCTTGTACCGGCTGCTGAGTCTCTTGAGCTTGCTGAGTTGCTTGAGCCTGCTCCTGAGCTTTAGCTGCAGCTTCTTGTTCTGCACGAGCTTGTTCTTCCGCTCGTTTTGCTTCCGCTTCATCTACAGGGCGGAATTCAATTGGTAGGCTACCCCCTTGTTGCGATTGTAACTCTTCCACTGTTTCAGGTGTACTTGGTTTTAATAAGAAAAATAGCACTAATAATGCTAAGCCTAATAGCGCAACTAATAATAAACGACGAGTTTTAGGTGGCATTTTAGCTTTAATATCTTTTGTTTTTGTAGCAGCAACCGTGGCTCCAGCGGCAGTTGTTGCTGCATTTGGAATAATACGCTCAGTTGTAAAACCTTCTTGAGCAGGTTTTATAACTTTTGGCTCTACTCTCTCTGCATTCTCTGAGCTAGGTGTAAATTGAAATCCTTTTGCTGAGTTAGCTGTAGATACATCTGCTGTTTTATCTTCTACTGTCGCATCAGGTCTTTTCATAATTGGCGTAAATGTGTGTCCAGGTGCTTTTGTAGAATGTAAAGAAACATAAGGTTTATCGTTATGTTGTGATTCTACCTCGGTTGTCTCTACCTTTTCATTTTCTTGACTGTTGTTTTCTTGGCTAGGAGTTGTTAAAGGTTCGCCAAAAACAGGCTCTTTACGAAAGTTATTTTGTGTCATATTTTTCCAAAAAATAATAGGGGGTTAATTCATATAAAAATAACCGCTATTCTAAATCAATTCACTATTTATTTGAATTTATTTGAATAACTTTACACAAATAGCGGTCATTTTTCATAAATTTTTTGCAAATCATCATAATCTCGCTTAATTTCAGACCAAATGCAAGGCAATAAGTTTAGCTTTTTTCTATTTTTTCGATCTGTGTCGAAAATTTTAATTTTGCTGCTTGAGATAAATACCCTTCGCTTTTAAGCTCATCGCAAATTTACTCAACCAGAAGGAAAATATTATGAAAAAGATGAAAACGCTCGCATTAGGTCTATTAATCGGCTTGAATACCTTAGCTTTTGCTCAAACCCCACCACAAGTTGAGCAAAATAACACGGTTCAAACTGAGCAAAAGATAGAACCAATGAACACCAATGTGGTCAATATCAACACAGCAAGTACTGCTGAATTACAAGATAAATTAGTCGGTATTGGCGAAAAAAAAGCTCAAGCTATTGTAGATTACCGCACAAAAAACGGGAATTTTAAAAGCATTGAGCAACTTGCCGAAGTTTCTGGCATTGGGCAAGCAACGGTAGAAAAAAATCGAGCTAATATTGTTTTAGAGTAGTAAAAATATTGTTGAAGTGGATAAACTACAAAGCCCCTATCTGTTTTTCTTTGTAGCCACTTCAACATCTTGTTAATTTTTTTCGCTCTTTGTATTGCATTTGCTATATTTGCCCCCATTTAAAAACGGACTTCAGTTTTTAATCAAAAAAGGAAAACGCAATGCAATTAAAATCATACCCGACTCCAACTTATTTACAGCGTGTAAAAATCGCTCTACACTACTTATTGCCACAATTAGCAATTACTAGAGTGGCAGGTTGGTTAGCGGAACAAAAATGGGGAGCTGTTACTCATTTTATTATTAAATTATTTGCCAAGCAGTACAAAGTCAATTTATCTGAAGCAGTAAAAACCGAGCCTTCAGATTACGCCACTTTCAATGAGTTTTTTATTCGTGAATTAAAAGAAGGTGCTCGCCCAATTAATAATGATTTAAATACTGTTTGCCTGCCAGCAGACGGCAAAGTAAGCGAATCAGGCGAAATTTCTGATAACCGCTTATTACAAGCAAAAGGTCATCATTTTACGTTAGAGACCTTATTGGTCAATGATGAAGAAATGGTGGCAAAATTTAAAGATGGTACCTTTATTACCACTTATTTATCGCCAACAGATTACCACCGTGTGCATATGCCGTGTGATGCTACATTACGCAAAATGATTTATGTACCGGGCGAATTATATTCGGTTAATCCATTTTTAGCAGAACACGTTCCAAACTTATTTGCCCGCAACGAACGTGTGATTTGTGAATTTGATACTGCATTCGGGCCGATGGTACAAATTTTAGTGGGTGCAACGGTTACGGCAAGTATGAGTACGGTTTGGGCAGGTGTTATCAATCCACCACGAGCTGATGAAGTTGTCGTTTGGAACTACGAAACCGAAGGCGAAAAAGCAATTAAATTACAAAAAGGCGAAGAAATGGGAGCTTTCCGTTTAGGCTCAACTGTAATCAACCTTTTCCCGAAAGGTAAAGTTCACCTCAACCCAGCACTTATTGCAGGTACAAAAACCCGAATGGGTGAAGAATTAGGCAAAGTAATTACTCACTAACCTAATCAAATTCCTTGCTACATTAAATTAAAGGGCAGATCTGATCTGCCCTTTATTTATTACCAGTCAATAATTTTATTCACAATGTCTTGCTGCTCTGTACTGGTTTTACGCAAATAGATCCTTGTGGTTTCTATACTCTCGTGTCCCATTAAATCTGCAAGGAATGCGATATCATTAAAGCGTTCTAAGAAACTTTTTGCAAAGCGATGGCGAAATGAGTGAGGGTAAACAATTTTAGGATCTAATTTATAGCGTCTAGCAAATACTTTTAATTGGCTAGCAATGCCACGAGTGGTAATTCTATCGCCATATTTGTTAAGGAAAATAAATCCATTCTGTTTATTCGTTAATCTTAGCCATTCTAAACATTCCTGTTGTAATGCAGTTGGGATATAAATTCGTCTTAATTTGCCCCCTTTAGAGTAGAGATCTAAGTAGCCAATTTTGATATGTTCGCACTTGATTTGGATAAGCTCACTTACCCTTGCACCTGTGGCAGCCATAAATCTAATCACAAAATACCAATAAAACTCCCTATCTTCTTTCAAACACTGTTTAAAGTAGGCGTAATCCGCCTCACTAATTACATTTTCTAAAAATGGTTTTTGTTGAACTTTAATAAAAGATAATTTCCACTTCTCTTTTTTAAGAAACTCCAGATAGTAATTTATTGCTCTCAGCCTTAAATTAACCGTCTGCGGTTTATAGTTTTCAATTAAGAACACTTTATACCGCTGTAAATTAATTTTGGACAACTCAGAAAACTTTTTGTGATACTGCTTTATAGCAAAAATATAAGCTGTTTGAGTATTCTCAGCAAGATTAGATTGATAGAGGTGTTTTTCAAATAAAATAAACATATTGATTTCCTTATTGTTGGTTGAAAATCAATATAATAATTATAGATCTACGGGTTACTATATTTTACCTTAATCATATTGATACCATATTAATAATGGCTATAACCCAATCATCTAAACCATTCCAATAAATAAGACCTATTGTTTCACTAAGTATTTCATTTCTGATATTGTGCATCAAATTTATCGACAAATAAGGATAGATAATGAAACTACAACAAATTATCCAAGAAAATCATTTAGGATTACTATTTCAACAAGGAAATTTTGGGTTAGAAAAAGAGAGTCAACGTATTGATAAAGAAGGTAATATTGTTACAACCCCACACCCAGCCGTATTTGGAAATCGCGCTTATCACCCTTATATCCAGACTGATTTTGCCGAAAGTCAGCTAGAACTAATTACTCCTGCGAATGCGAAATTGGAAGACAGTTTCCGCTGGTTATCCGCAATACACGAGGTGGTTTTACGCTCTTTACCAGAAGATGAATACCTCTTCCCACTCAGTATGCCCGCGGGTTTACCGCCTGAAGAGTTAATCTTAGAAGCACAATTTGATAACCCTGAAGATGTAAACTACCGCAAATACCTCTCGGCTAACTATGGTAAATACAAACAAATGGTAAGCGGCATACATTATAACTTCCAGCTTTCGCCTGAGTTTGTTGAAAAAGCATTTGCTTTGCAAACTGAATACCCTAATTTGAAAACATTCCAAAATGTACTTTATATGAAGTTAGCGAATAACTTCCTGCGTTATCAATGGATTTTCATTTATTTATTGGCCGCCACCCCAACCGTGGAATCGCAATATTTTTATCATAAATCACCGCTTGCAGAAGGGCAATTAGTGCGTAGTTTACGCTCTAGTCCTTATGGTTATGTCAATTCAGAGCAAGTTGTGGTGAATCACGACAGTTTAGAAAGCTATGTCGAAACCCTTGAAGCACAGGTTTCAAAAGGCTTACTCATTGCAGAAAAAGAGTTCTATTCTAACGTGCGTTTGCGTGGCGGTAAAAAGGCACGAGACTTACTGGAAAAAGGCGTGCAATATGTGGAGTTCCGCCTATTCGATCTCAATCCATTTGCACCTTATGGTATTGAATTAAGTGATGCGAAATTTATCCACTATTTCTTGCTTGGTATGCTTTGGTTGGAAGAAACAAGCGGTCAAAAAGAGGTAGAAATTGGCAAACAGAAACTTTACCAAGTCGCACTTGAAGATCCCAGAACTGAAACCGCCTTCCGTACTGAAGGAGAAGCCATCTTAAATCACATTTTAGCGATGCTTGAAGCGTTAGGAACAAGCGAAGAGAATCTAGAGCTCGTGCGTGAAAAAATCGCTCAGTTTGCCGATCTCACAAAAACCATTAATGGACGCTTACTTAAAGCCATCGATCAATTCGGTAGCTATAAAGCACTAGGTGCAAAACTCGCTCAAGATTATAAAGCTCAAGCGTTTGATCGTTTTTATGCCCTGTCTGCTTTTGACAATATGGAGCTTTCTACTCAGGCGTTATTCTTTGATTTAATCCAACAAGGAATTGGGGTGGAATTGCTCGATGAAAACGATCAATTTCTCGCCCTGAAATTTGGCAATCATTTGGAATATGTAAAAAATGGTAATATGACCAGCCACGATCAATACATTTCGCCATTGATTATGGAAAATAACGTGGTAACGAAAAAAGTACTGGCAAAAGCAGGTTTCAATGTGCCAAAAAGTGTCGAATTTACCACACTTGAAGAGGCAGTCGCTCACTATCCGCTGTTTGAGGGCAAGGCTGTGGTGATCAAGCCGAAATCCACCAACTACGGATTAGGCATCACGATTTTCCAACAAGCGGTCAAAAATCGGGAAGATTTTGCAAAAGCGGTAGAAATTGCGTTCCGTGAAGACAAAGAAGTGATGGTGGAAGATTATTTGACTGGCACCGAATACCGCTTCTTTGTGTTAGGCAGTGAAACCCTTGCCGTGCTTCTGCGTGTGCCTGCTAATGTAGTCGGAGATGGCGTTCATACCATTAAAGAATTGGTTGAAATGAAAAATGACGATCCACTCAGAGGCGATGGCTCTCGCAGCCCTCTTAAAAAAATCACCTTAGGCGAAATCGAACAGTTACAACTAAAAGAGCAAGGCTTAACTGTCGATGCTGTGCCTGAGAGAGGTCAAACCGTGCAACTGCGTGCCAATTCTAATATCAGCACAGGGGGCGATTCGATTGATATGACTGACCACATGCACGAAAGCTATAAACAAATTGCTGCCAGCATTGCTCGTAATATGGGAGCGAAAGTGTGTGGCGTGGATTTAATTATTCCCGATCTCCACTCAAGCTGCCGAGCCAAATTTAAGCTCTTGGGGAGTGATTGAGGCAAACTTCAATCCAATGATGATGCATATTTTCCCCTATCAAGGAAAATCTCGCCGTCTAACCAAAGCAGTGATTAAAATGTTATTTCCAGAAATAAATCATTAAAATTTATGCTTATTCTGTTTATATTATGAGGAACCACTGATGATCAATGGCTTTTCTTTATCACTCAAATTAAATTTTCTTTCATACAATAGCACTCCAAATAAAGAATGTTAGTCTAATTTATAGACAAAAAATAGCGTAATATGCGATATAGATCACACTTCTGTAATTATTACATTGTGTGAAATAATTATCATATTAAAATCACACCCCGATTAATAACTTAAAATATCTCTATAGGAGTAATATATGAGTATTGCTATTATCGTAGCAACCCATGGTGTCGCTGCAGAGCAACTTCTCAAGACAACAGAAATGTTGATTGGCGAGCAAGAAGATGTCGCCTACATTGATTTTGTTCCTGGTGAAAATGCAGAAACTATTATGGGGAAATATCAATTATTGGTTGATGGCCCATTGTCACATTGTGATCAAGTACTGTTTCTTGTAGATATGTGGGGAGGAAGCCCTTTCAATGCAGCTAACAGATTCCAAGATGGAAAATCTGGTATGGATGTTGTTGCTGGAGTGAATATCCCTATGTTAGTCAATACCTGTATGGCCAGAGATGATGTTGAATCATTAGAAGAACTTGTTGAAGTCGCATTAGAGGCAGGCACAACAGGTATTCGTTCTTTAAACCATCAACCTGAGGTTGCTCAAGCAACTACAGCATCTCCAGAACAAGAAACATCTGTTACCCAACAACCTGAAATTGTCGATGATGGTCGCCGGATGACGATTGCTCTTGCCCGTATTGATGATCGTTTAATTCACGGTCAAGTCGCAACGGTCTGGACAAAAGAAAGCAAGGTAAATCGTATTATTGTCGTCAATGAGGAGGTTGCAAAAGACAGCATTCGCACGACAATGTTAAAAAGTGTAGCGCCACTTGGTGTTACGGCACACGTTGTTGATGTACCTAAAATGATTCGTGTCTATAACAATCCTGAATACGCCGATGATAGAGTGATGCTGCTTTTCACTAACCCTAGCGATGTGTTAGCACTGATTGAAGGAGGCATTCCTCTTAATTCAATTAATGTAGGGGGGATCTCACATAAAGAAGGAAAACAAATGATCAGCCATACTGTTGCCGTTGATCAGAAAGATATTGAGGCTTTCAAAGCGATGGACGCTAAAGGTGTCGAGTTGGAAGTACGCAAAGTATCAAGTGATAGCCGTCAATATATGATGGATTTATTGAAAAAACATAATTTAATCTAAAGGAAATCAATATGGAACTCTCAGCATTACAAATTGTGCTTTTATTCCTCGTTGCCTGTATCTCTGGTATGGGTTCAATTCTAGATGAATGGCAAACTCACCGTCCATTAATTGCTTGTACTATGATAGGTGCAGTGTTAGGTGATGTGACGACTGGTATCATCGTGGGTGGTTCATTAGAGCTGTTAGCATTAGGTTGGATGAATATCGGTGCGGCAGTTGCACCTGATGCAGCCCTTGCCTCTATCGTTTCAACTATCCTTGTTATCGTCGGTCGACAAGATATTTCAACAGGTATTGCTATTGCAATCCCGCTTGCTGCTGCAGGTCAAGTACTAACTTATATTGTGCGAGCTATCACAGTTGGCTTCCAACACGCAGCAGATAAATCAATAGAAGATGGTAACTTAAACCGTCTAGATTGGCTACATCGTGGTGCTTTACTCCTACAAGCAATGCGTATTGCTATTCCTGCGTTAATTGTTGCCTTAACGGCAGGTACAGATGCTGTACAAACAATGTTAAATGCTATTCCAGAAGTGGTAACAACAGGACTTAAAATTGCTGGTGGCTTTATTGCGGTTGTTGGTTATGCGATGGTGATTAATATGATGCGTGCAGGTCATTTAATGCCGTTCTTTTTTGCGGGTTTTGTGATTGCTGGATTTACCAATTTCAACCTTGTAGCACTCGGCGTATTAGGTACTGTAATCGCGATGGTCTATATCCATATGCATCCAAAATACAATAAAAGCCAGCAAGTCGTAGTAACTTCGGCACAAAAAAATGATTTAGACAACCGTTTAGACTAAGAGGGCATTCAATATGACAACCGAAATCAAAAAAGTAACAAAAAGCGATTTGAATGCCGTTGTACGTCGTTCAAACTTATTTCAAGGATCGTGGAACTTTGAACGTATGCAGGCTTTAGGCTTTGCTTATGCTATGGTTCCTGTTATCAAACGTTTATATCCTGATCCAAATGACCCAGGCCGTAAAGAAGCAATTAAACGCCATTCTGAATTCTTTAATACTCAGCCATTTGTCGGAGCTCCGATTTTAGGCGTAACGATTGCGATGGAAGAAGAGCGTGCAAACGGCAAAGAGATCGACAATGCCGCAATTAATGGAATTAAAGTCGGTCTGATGGGGCCCCTAGCTGGTGTAGGTGACCCAATCTTCTGGGGAACCGTTCGCCCAGTCTTCGCAGCATTAGGTGCAGGTTTAGCATTAAAAGGCGAGCTTTTAGGTCCAATTTTATTCTTTGTCTTATTCAATCTTGTCCGTTTAGCCACTCGCTATTATGGCGTTGTTTATGGTTATAAAAAAGGATTAGATGTTGTACAAGATATGAGCGGAGGCCTATTACAAAAATTAACCGAAGGTGCATCCATTTTAGGTCTGTTTATTATGGGAGCATTAGTCCAAAAATGGACTAGTATCAATGTTCCTCTTGTACTTTCTACTATTCAAAAACAAGATGGCACCACTGAAATCACCACGGTACAAAGCATTTTAGATAGTTTAATGCCAGGTTTATTACCATTACTACTTACTTTTGCTTGTATGTGGCTACTTCGTCATCGTGTTAATGCAATTTGGATTATCTTAGGATTCTTTGTCATTGGTATTTTAGGTGCTGCAACAGGTGCATTAGCTTAAAACCGATATGTAAAATCTCTCTCAAAAATGACCGCTTGAACGTTCAAGCGGTTTTTTATAGCTTCTCTACTTATCTTTTACCTAGAATTATGACAAATACTATTCTTTTTCTCTTTATCTTACTTAGCTTACTTTTTGCTGTTTACGACCAAATCCTAATGGATAGACTTAAAGGACCAACAAAACTCACTATCATACTTAAAAAACAAAAAACCATTGATACTTGGCTATTAATAGGCTTAATCATATTATCGATTGGCTATGGCGTTCAAAACCAAATTTCAGCATTTACACTCTATCTGCTTAGCACTTGTGTTATTTTAGCCGTCTATTTAGCATTTTTTCGTTCACCACGCCTTTTATTAAAGCAAGAGGGTTTCTTCTTTGCGAATATTTACTTTAATTACGCTAAAATTTATCAAATAAATATTGCAGAGATAAACACAAATGAAAAAGTACTAGTAATTGATTTACACGGAGGAAGAAGGCTACTTGCCCAGCCTGAAAACGAAGAAGATCTTCAATCTGTCGTTAATTTTTTCGAGAAATAAAAAACAAAATATAACGGCTTTATCAATAAAAAGATCAAGCGGTTATTTTTCCCAACAATTTTGCAAATTCTTAAAGAAAAACAACCGCTTGTAAAATACTAATTAAATTATGCTTTCACGTCTGCCGCTGCTTTTACAATTACCGCAAATGCAGGTGCTTTAAGTGAAGCACCGCCGACTAATGCACCATCAATATCTGGCTGAGCAAATAATTCTGCTGCATTAGCCTCATTTACTGAGCCACCGTATTGAATAATCACTTGATCTGCAACTGCTTGTGATTTCGCCGCAATATGACCACGAATGAATGCGTGAACCGCTTGTGCTTGTGCTGGCGTTGCTGATTTACCTGTGCCGATTGCCCAAACAGGTTCGTAAGCAATTACTGCACCATTAAATGCCTCAACACCAAGAGCATTGATCACGGCATCAATTTGTTTTGCACAGACTTCTTCGGTTTTCCCTGCTTCGTTTTCGGCTTCAGTTTCACCGATACATAACACCGGCACTAGGCCTGCGTCTTGTAATACTTTGAATTTTTGTGCGATAAATTCATCGCTCTCTTTGTGGTAAGTACGACGCTCTGAATGCCCAATAATGATATATTTCGCACCAAACTCTTTTAACATTTCAGGGGAAATATCGCCTGTGAAAGCCCCTTTTACATTCACATCAACATTTTGTGAACCTAATGCAATTAAGCCTTTTTCGCTACAACCACAGCCACACCCCGCAAGTGATGCTTCTGCGTGAGCCAAATACATTACCGGTGGTGCAATTGCCACATCACAGCCTTCAACGCCGTGTAATTCTGCTTTTAAATCTGCAATTAAGGTTTTAGTAAACGCTTTATCGCCATTTAATTTCCAGTTACCCATTACTAGTGGACGACGTGCCATATTGTTTCTCCTATAAGTTAAATTAAGTATCAACTGGTGTGAACTATACCAAATTTTATTAGTTTAATCATTTTTTATGTCATTTTTCCTAAAATTTCCTCTAAAAGCATAACTTGCTTTAACTCTTATTTTACAAAGTCTATAATACCCAACTTTGACGATATAAACGAGAAAATATATTACTTATGAAAAAAGCGTTCACTCTCTCATTTTTAGCCACTACATTAGCGTCTATTCTTCCCCTTTCAACATACGCCGCTATTGTGCGTGGCGATGTAGATTATCAATACTTTCGCGATCTCGCTGAAAACAAAGGAAAATTTTTTGTTGGTGCGACTAATATTCCTGTACTGAATAACAAAGATCAGCAAATTGGCACATTCTTAAATGTAACGCCTAAAAAACTTATTGAAATTGAGCCACCTCGTTTTGATGTTAGACTCTGTTTTAGTAGCAATCCTCCACCGCAGTGCAATGGAGAAGAGCCTCCTCGCTATAAAGAAGTTATACTTGATCCAGTTGAAATTCCAATGATCGATTTCTCATCAATTAACCGTACATTGGGATTTGCCACCTTAGTAAACCCACAATATGTTATCAGTGTTAATCATAATCAAAGTTATAACTCCGTACAATTTGGCGATTCAAGTAGCAATAAGCTAGACGATCACCATTACGATTATCGGTTAGTAAAACGCAATAACTACCGGCCAGATCCTGCTAAACTCAAAGCGGATAAAGGTAAAAATGGTGAATCTCGTGAACGAAATGATAATGGTGAAAAAATCATTTATGATATATCCAATAACCCCACTAATCGCTGGGATTATCACGCACCTCGCCTAGCTAAACTCGTTACCGAAGTCGTGCCTGCAAAACAGATCGAGCCTGAAAATGGTCAGAGTCTTTATGACTATTACGAGCAGTTTGGCGACCGCACCTTATTCCCTATGTTTATTCGTGCGGGTTCAGGCAAACAAGCTATAGTTAATAACATTACAGATCGTTTAAATAAGGGACGTATTGAGGTAGGTAGCGGTACATTTTTAATTGGTGGAAGTGTACTCCCTGTAAGTAGCGATACTGATAACGGCTTAAGCAAAATTTTAGTTGCTTTATCAAATAAAACAAATGATGTATTCCAAGATCACGGCTATGGTCCATTAACAACTATTGGCTTACCTGGTGATAGTGGCTCTGCAATCTGGGGATACAACCTTAAGAAAAAAGAATGGGTGGTACTGGGCGTTTATAGTGATTATTTCTCTGAAGGGAATATTCCTGGCGGAGATGTATTTAAATCTTACTGGAACTATCATCACCCACACTACGTTCGTGCATTAGAAAAAGAAAATACTGCAGGTACCATCACAACAACTGGAGCAACACTTACTTGGAAGCCACAAGGCAATAGTAGCACCATTTCAGATGGCACGACTTCTCTTAAAGTAGATTTAGCCGATACTGCACTGCCTACATTGAAAGGACATAACGGCAATACAAACGATAATCCTTGGAACCCACAATTACACCACGGTAAAACATTCCATATCAACGGTGAAAATAACACCTTCATTTTAACTGGTGATGTTAACCAAGGAGCGGGGGCTATCCATATTCATAGTAACGCTACATTTCAAGGAGAAACCGATAATATCTCTTGGCTAGGTGCTGGCTTAGATATTGATAAAGATAAAACCGTTACCTGGAAACTTCACAATCCAAATGGAGACCGCCTATCCAAAATTGGTAAAGGTACCTTACTCGTTAACGGCAAAGGGAAAAACCCAGGTTCAATCAGTGTTGGAGATGGCACGCTCATTCTCGATCAACAAGCGGGTGAAAATGGCGAAAAATCTGCATTTTCTGAAGTGGGAATTGTAAGTGGTCGCCCAACAGTCATACTTAATAGTGCTAATCAAGTCAATCCTAACAATATCTATTTTGGTTATCGTGGCGGTAAATTAGATTTAAATGGACATAGCATTATTATGCACCGTATTCAAAATTCAGATGACGGTGCAGTTATTGTGAATAATAATGCTCAAAAAGCAGCAAAGTTACACTTAACAGGCATCGCTAGCCCAACGGCTGAACAGGTAAAAGTCACGGCAATTTCACGCCCAGATCAAATATCGCCAAATATGGCAACAACCGATATTTTTGCCTTCCAGCGTTTACCAAATCAACCGACCAATTATATTCGTTTGAAAAAACCATTAACGGTGAAACAAATCACAGAAATTTTTAATGCCCACAAACTTTTTGTTGACATTGACATCCGTACAGGGTTAATCAGGGATAACGAATTCTTTGAAACATTAGGTACAAATGAAGATTTAGCTAAAAATAAAGTACTTGCTGAAAAAGTAAAATCAGCTGAAGGCTCCGTTCTCCCATATAGTGGTTACTTTGGCGAACGTGATGCCAATAACAAGGGTATATTAGATGTCATTGTTAATACTGAAGTTGCAAATGGAAAATTACTCATCACAGGTGGCACAAATCTTAACGGTAATTTAATTGCTGAAGGTACAAGCGAGATCATTTTATCTGGTCGCCCAACACCACACGCTTACGATCACCTAAAGAAGCAAGAAGTCATTGTGGAAGGAGATTGGCTCAATCGTAAATTTAGTGCTACAACTTTTACGGCTAAAGATAATGGAAAAATTGAAGTTTCTCGCAACGTATCAAATGTAACAGGTCAATTTAATTTAGCTAATAATGCTACTGCCCAAATAGGCTTTAGCCAAAGCAAATCACAACAATGTATTCGCTCTGATAGAACTGGTATGACCACTTGTAATGTTGCGACGCTTTCCGATGCCGATTTAAATAGCTGGGAAAGAACAATCGTCAATGGTAATGCAACATTAAATGATAATTCAACTTTCCACCTAGGCAGTAAAGCCACAATGTCTGGTTCAATTACAGCGGAAGAAACAACCCATTTACAGCTTGATAATGGAAGTGTTCTAAATCTCACAGGCATAAGCAAAACAGGCCATTTTACTGCCGATACAGGCTCAACAGTAAATCTAAGTAGTACGTTAACAATACTCACATCAACCGTATTAGATGTTTTAAATATGGCAAGTGGAACCTTAGAGCTACGCGGTACGTTAACAGCTAATACCTTATCTGGTAATGGTGTATTTAAATTCACAACCGATTTGGCTCAAACTACAAGTAACGTTGTGAAAATTATTGGCTCTGCAAGCGGTCAATTTACTGCTGAAATTTCCCCAATAAAGGAGGCAAATTCTCTAGACAAAATTAAATTATTAGAAATAAGCGGTGAAAATAACTTTTCTCTAACACTAAAAGAGCCAATGGAATCTGGTGAATATACATACGACTTAGAAAAGGTAGGAATGGCATACTATCTAAAACCAACAAAAAGGGAAGAGCCAAAAATCACACAAAAAGGCGAAAGCGTTACGGCTGAGCCTCTGCCTGAATATACAGGTTTGGTAGAAAT
>NZ_JBGTYX010000022.1:0-9834 GCF_041807785.1 Mannheimia sp. E30BD | reverse complement strand
GGTTTGGTAGAAACCACACAAAAAGGCGAGAGTGTTACTGCTGATCCTCTACCTGAATACACTGGTTTGGTAGAAATTACAAAAAAAGGTGAAAGCGTCACCGCCGATCCTCTACCTGAATATACAGGTTTGGTAGAAATTACAAAAAAAGGCGAAAGCGTCACCGCTGACCCTCTACCTGAATACACTGGTTTGGTAGAAACCACACAAAAAGGCGAGAGTGTTACTGCTGATCCTCTACCTGAATACACTGGTTTGGTAGAAATTACAAAAAAAGGTGAAAGCGTCACCGCCGATCCTCTACCTGAATATACAGGTTTGGTAGAAACCACACAAAAAGGCGAGAGTGTTACTGCTGATCCTCTACCTGAATACACTGGTTTGGTAGAAATTACAAAAAAAGGTGAAAGCGTCACCGCCGATCCTCTACCTGAATATACAGGTTTGGTAGAAATTACAAAAAAAGGCGAAAACGTCACCGCTGACCCTCTACCTGAATATACAGGTTTGGTAGAAACCACACAAAAAGGCGAAAGCGTTACGGCTGAGCCTCTGCCTGAACATACAGGTTTGGTAGAAATTACAAAAAAAGGCGAAAGCGTTACGGCTGAGCCTCTGCCTGAATATACAGGTTTGGTAGAAACCACACAAAAAGGCGAGAGTGTTACTGCTGATCCTCTACCTGAATATACAGGTTTGGTAGAAATCACACAAAAAGGCGAGAGCGTTACGGCTGAGCCTCTGCCTGAATATACAGGTTTGGTAGAAACCACACAAAAAGGCGAGAGTGTTACTGCTGATCCTCTACCTGAATACACTGGTTTGGTAGAAATTACAAAAAAAGGCGAAAGCGTTACGGCTGATCCTCTACCTGAATATACAGGTTTGGTAGAAACCACACAAAAAGGTGAGAGTGTTACTGCTGAGCCTCTGCCTGAATATACAGGTTTGGTAGAAACCACACAAAAAGGCGAAAGCGTTACGGCTGAGCCTCTGCCTGAATATACAGGTTTGGTAGAAATTACAAAAAAAGGCGAAAGCGTTACGGCTGAGCCTCTGCCTGAATATACAGGTTTGGTAGAAACCACACAAAAAGGCGAAAGCGTTACGGCTGAGCCTCTGCCTGAATATACAGGTTTGGTAGAAATTACAAAAAAAGGCGAAAGCGTTACGGCTGAGCCTCTGCCTGAATATACAGGTTTGGTAGAAATTACAAAAAAAGGTGAAAGCGTTACGGCTGAGCCTCTGCCTGAATATACAGATTTGGTAGAAACCACACAAAAAGGCGAGAGTGTTACTGCTGATCCTCTACCTGAATATACAGGTTTGGTAGAAACCACACAAAAAGGTGAGAGTGTTACTGCTGAGCCTCTGCCTGAATACAAAGATAGTACGATTTTTGTTTCTGAGCCAGCAGCACAAATCAATGCCCTGCTCAGCTTAACTACTGAGGTAGATAAAGCCATTATTTCCCCAAGTACAAACAACCAGAAAGTATGGGCAAAGATTGGCACAACAGATAGCACCTATCGTTCAACTATAAACAATTTTAATCAGAGACTAACTCAAACTCATCTAGGAGTAGAGAGCGTATTGAATAACAACATTGTTATCGGGGCGATACTATCAAAATCCCAATCAAAAAATGATTTTAAACAATCATTCAATGGTAAAGGGACAACAACAATGTTATCTCTTTATGGTAAAAAAGAGTGGAAAAATGGCATATCTATTGGTATTGATACAAGTTTAGGTAAAGCCCAAAATACCGTTACTTATATGGATAAATCCGCTAAATTTAATCGTAATATTGTAGTAGTTGGAGCCAATATTAGTAAGTATTGGGCGGTTCAAGGTTTTAATATTAAACCAACTATGGGCGTACGCTACTACCATCTATCAAGTGTAAATTACCCATTACCTATGGCAAACATAAACACGCCTTCAGTGGATTTAGTAAGCTATCAAGCAGGATTATCAATCAGTAAAACGTTCGATATTAACAAAGTGAAAATTACACCTGAGATCAGCAGTTATATCTTAAATGTTAATCACGGAAAATTGAAAACCCAAATAAACGCACGGAATTTGGAACAGGGAATAGGAAATCAATTCAAACAAGAAATGGGCATTTCCTTATCGTTCCATAACTGGAATACCCGCATTAATGCAGGCATTTTAAAAGGCAATAAAAGACAAAATCAAAAATCTCTGTCTTTTAAAATAGGCTATGAATGGTAAATTTTTATCGAGGTGAAAGTGAATTTAGCATATATTTGGGGTACACCATTACAAAGCGGACATTTAAAATCCGAATTCATCGACTTTATTGTACGTGAAGAATTAGGCTATGAACTCTCTGGCGAAGGCGAATTTGTTGCGGTTAAAATCCGTAAAACGAATGCGAATACCCTTTTTGTTGGTGAAAAATTGGCAAAATTTGCAGGCATTCCAGAGCGAAATATGAGCTATGCTGGTTTAAAAGACCGCCACGCAGTAACTGAACAATGGTTCAGCCTCCACTTAGCAGGTAAAGAGACGCCTGATTTCTCGACTTTTGAATGTGAAGGCGTGGAGATTTTAGATGTGACTCGGCATAATCGCAAAATTCGAGTGGGATCTTTAGCTGGCAATCACTTTGAATTATTACTACGAGATGTTAAAAAAAGCGATGATCTCATTCATCGCTTACAGCAAATACAAGCGGTCGGATTTCCTAATTATTTTACCGAACAGCGCTTCGGGCGAGATGGACATAACTTAACCCAAGCTCTGCGTTGGGCAAAAGGCGAGATTACCGTAAAAGATCGTAAAAAACGCAGTTTTTATCTTTCAGCTGCTCGCTCGGAAGTGTTTAATTTAGTGGTTTCCCAACGTATTGCTGATGGCTTGATAAACCAAGTGCTAGAGAATGATTATGTTCAGCTGGCTGGCTCAAATAGTTTTTTCTGTGTAAAACAAGAAGATATTGCCGAAACACAAGCACGTTTAACTAGTTCCGATGTGTTACTCACTGCTCCTCTCATCGGTGAAAAATCCCTTGAGGTAGAAAGCAATCCAACGGAGAAATCCATCATTGAGCAACACGCTGATTTAGTGGCATTGATGAAAAAAGAGCGAATGAATAATGCTCGCCGAGCAATGCTGTGTAAGCCTCAATATCTCAAATGGCAGTTTGAAACAGACGGATTACGATTGAAATTCTTTTTAGATTCAGGCAGTTATGCTACAGGATTGGTACGAGAGCTGATTCTTTTATCAGAAGAGAATGAAGTTTAATTTAGCAAGCGGTTAGATTTATTAGATTTTTTGCAATTTGCAAAACTTTCTTAAAATCTTACCGCTTTTTACACTTTTAGACTAAAAAAATTGTCGAAAAATTGTTAGAATTGACTACTTTTATACTTAGTATCTCTTTAGCAGTAAGATCTAAAGGAAATTATGAGAATTTTAATCAGTAATGACGACGGTTTTCACGCTGTCGGCATTCAAACCTTAGCCAAAGCATTACGAGATGCTGGGCATATTGTTACGATTATCGCACCCGATCGTAACCGCAGTGCGGCATCAAGTTGTTTAACACTAGTTGATCCTCTGCGTGTACATCGTTTTGATGAATATAATTATGCGGTAATTGCTGGCACGCCAGCCGATTGTGTCCATTTAGCCTTAAATGGCTTATTTGATGGCAAATTTGCCGAAAAATTTGATTTGGTAGTTTCGGGCATTAATCACGGGGCGAACTTAGGCGATGATGTGGTTTACTCAGGCACAGTGGCAGCGGCATTAGAAGGTCGCCACTTGCCATTACCGAGCATTGCGGTTTCGCTAGTTGGACGTAAACATTCCTCGTTTTTAGATGGAGAAAACCATTTTGAAACTGCGGCTCAGGTTGTATTAGATTTGCTGGTAAAAATGGAAAGCCAAGTGTTCCCCACAAACCACGTTTTAAATGTGAATGTGCCAAATTTACCTTATTCAGAACTTAAAGGTACGATGATCACCCGTTTAGGTGCGAGATCACCGGCAGCTGAAATTGTAAAACAGAAAGATCCCCGTAATGCCTATGTTTACTGGATTGGTGTAACAGGCGATCCTATTGATGAAAGCTACGGCACAGATTTTTATGCGTTAAATCGAGATTGTGTGTCTATTACTCCAATCCAAGTGGATATGACCGCACATAAAATGATTGCGACTTTAAAAGGCATTTTTAATGAAACTGTTTGAAAAAATTTATGACAAAACAATGGAATGGTCAGAACACCGTTTTGCGGCATTTTGGTTGAGTTTCGTCAGCTTTATTGAGGCAATTTTCTTTCCTATTCCGCCTGATGTAATGCTGATTCCTATGTCGATGGCAAAGCCAGAAAATGCGTTTAAATATGCACTTTATACCACCATTGCTTCCGTGTTAGGTGGTATTATCGGTTATTTTATCGGCTTATATGCAACCGACTGGGTGCAAGGTGTTATTGCCAACTGGGGAATGCAAGCAAACTTTGATAGAGCAAAGGATTGGTTTGAAACTTGGGGCGTGGCAGTGGTATTTTTAGCAGGGTTCTCTCCGATTCCTTACAAAGTATTTACCGTATGTTCAGGCGTATTACAGATGGCATTTTTCCCATTCGTAATAACCGCTGCAATTTCTCGTTTTGCTCGTTTTATTTTGGTTGCAAAACTTTCTGCGTGGGGTGGAAAAAAATATGAAGTTAGAATTCGCCACTCTATTGAATTAATTGGTTGGGTAACTATCCTACTTGCGGTAGTTACCTATCTTCTTTATAAATTATTGAACTAAAATTTTAAGGATAATAGAAAATGAAAAAATCACTTTTTGTTTTATCTCTTGCATCTTTTGCATTAGTGGGTTGTTCAAATACTTCCAGTGAATCAAATACTTCATCTTCAGAAATGACAGAAGCAAATGCAAGCTGGCAAGCAGCGGATAGCATTCAAACTGCACCAATGCCTGCTTCAATGAATCAGCCTGTTGCAGTGCCGCCAGCACAGCCTGTTTACTCAGCGCCTCAGCCTATTAGTGCTGCACCTGCTCCAACACCTGTCTCAAGCGGTAGCTATGGCTCTCAAGTAGAAACTGTAGGCAACTGCCAAGTTGTGCGTGATGGCAATAATGCCCCAATTTACTCACAAATTACCAAAGGTTGCTACACCGATAGCTCTTATACAGTGGGTAGAAGCGATACTCTTTATTTAATCGGCTACTTAACAGGCACAAGTGCGAGCCATATTGCAAACTTAAACGGCTTAAATGCAAATGCTACATTAAAAGTGGGCCAAGTATTGCGTGTGCGTTAATAGGCGGATGGAATGAAAAAATCATTTTTGACATTTGCAATTTCTTGTGCATTTTTGACCGCTTGTGGAACAAGCTCAAAACAAGACAATCTTGATGATCCGAACCTATTACCCTCAGGCACATTAGAGCCTGTTGCAGGCTCTGGAGCAAGTCAAGGAAGTTATAGTTTACCGTCTGATATCAAGCCAACTTCTATGCCTGATACAATGAAATAATTTAGGATAATCATTTAATGAAAAAGCAATTTATTCTTTTACCTTTAGTTTCTGCTATTTTAGCTGCTTGTTCCTCGCACAATCCTGCACCAGTGGTAAATGCTTCGGGCAATAATGAACTAAGCCCGGGTGTAATGCAGCCTGTAGATACCAATGTGGGTACAATAAACTCAAGTGGTGGTTGGCAGTCTGATATTCAATCAGCACCAATGCCAAGCTCAATGAACACGTCTGTGCAAACAATTCCACAGCCTGTTTCTTCTGTGCCACAACCTATTTCTACACCGCAGTCGATTGCGACTGTACCACAGCCTGTTATTACTAATCCTGTGATTACGGAGCAACCGCCACAGCCGACAACCACGACCAAAATCGTGAAAAAAACCAAAACGGTAGAGAAAAAAGTCGATCAGAATTTTGAGATTCCTCGCGATGCTAACAATGCACCGATGTATAACCAAATTCAAAAAGGCTTCTATGACGGCTCAACTTACACAGTTCGCAAAGGCGATACAATGTTCTTAATTGCTTATATTGTGGGTAAAGATGTCAAAGAAATCGCTGCTCTCAACAATATGAGTGAGCCTTATCAATTAAATGTTGGGCAAAAAATCAAAACGGGTAAATCGGCTACTGAAACCATTACGGTTGAGGAAAAAATTACTGTGCCTGTTGAACCGCAAATTACTTATCAGCAAGGTGCAAATGGTACAACTTATGCATCTGATGGCAACATTACTGGTCCTGTAAAAGCAGGTGCCGGCAATGCAGAAGTACCTGTTGCGAATAGCGGTATTCGTGCTTCAGCCGGTACAGTTTCAGCAGTAACAGCTTCAGCAGGTACAGTAAGCCAAATTGAGAACCCAACAAGCTCTACTATTCGAGCAACTACAGCAACAACGGCAAATTCAGTATCAAGTTCAAATACAGCAGCACCAGCTTCATCAATCAAATGGCAATGGCCAACAAATGGGCGTGTTATTGCTGGCTTCTCATCTGCAGAAGGCGGTAATAAAGGCTTAGATATTGCAGGTACGAAAGGTCAAGATGTGCGTGCAGCGGCAGCAGGTAAAGTGGTGTATGCAGGTAATGCTCTGCAAGGCTATGGGAACTTAATCATCATCAAACATACCGATGATTTCTTAAGTGCTTATGCACACAACAACACCATTGATGTTGATGAGCAAGACACCGTTAAAGCAGGTCAGAAGATCGGTACTTTAGGCAGCACAGGCACAAATACTAACAAACTTCACTTTGAAATTCGTTACAAAGGTAAGTCTGTCGATCCTGCTCGTTATTTACCAAGAAAATAATGGTAAATTTTTACCTTTTTAGACCGCTTGTATCCTTAGCTAATTACAAGCGGTCTTTTTCTATTGGAATTTTGCAAATGACAGATAGACAAATAATAAGATGCGATTGGTGTGAAGGTAGTGATATTTATGTGAAATATCACGATGAAGAATGGGGGAAACCTGAATTTGATAGCCTCAAGCTGTTTGAAAAAATTTGCCTTGAAGGACAACAAGCCGGGCTATCTTGGATTACGGTATTGAAAAAGCGAGAAGCCTATCGCCAAGCATTTTATCAATTTGATCCCGTCAAAATCGCTCAAATGACAGAACCCGATCTCGATCAATTAATGCAAAATGCCGGGGTAATCCGCCACCGTGCAAAATTAGAAGCCATTATCAAAAATGCGAAAGCCTATCTTACGATGCAGGAAAAAGGCGAAGATTTCAGCGACTTTATTTGGGCGTTTGTAAATCATCAACCACAAATTAATGATGTACCAACCCTTCAAGCCATTCCGGCGAAAACGGAGAACTCAAAGGCGATGTCTAAAGCATTAAAAAAGCGAGGATTTGTTTTCGTAGGGGAAACCACTTGCTATGCGTTTATGCAGTCAATGGGATTAGTTGATGACCATTTGAATAATTGCATCTGTAAAACAAAATAGCGATAAAAAATAAGGCGACTTAGTGGTCGCCTCATCTCAATTCAAATTATTGATTGTTTTGAACGTAATCAATCGCTGATTGAACTGTAGTAATTTTTTCAGCTTCTTCATCTGGAATTTCAATATCGAATTCTTCTTCTAAAGCCATTACTAATTCAACTGTATCTAAAGAGTCAGCACCTAAATCTTCAATGAATGAAGCTTCTGGTTTAACGTCTTCTGCTTTCGCGCCAAGTTGATCAACAATGATTTTTTTTACGCGTTCTTCAATGCTCATTTTGTTTTTCCTATAGTGAATATCGCATAAGTGCGAGAGTTAATTAGTGTAATCGAAATAATTTTAGATACAACCTTTTATAAAAAGGTCTAACCAGACTACTTCAATACACAAGAATAAAACTGTAATCAGTTTCGCCATTCTATCATTATGTTTGTCTTTAATCTATAGCGATAGTTCAAATTTCCCGATCTGCTTAACGAACCTTAGCTAATTCAGCTCGCATTTGCTCAATCACAGCTTGGTAATCAGGCTGGTCAAAAATCGCAGAACCAGCTACAAACATATCTGCACCTGCTGAGGCAATTTCCGCAATATTATTCACTTTCACCCCACCATCAACTTCTAAGCGAATATTATAGCCACTCTCATCAATACGGCGGCGTACTTCACGCAATTTATCTAAGGTTGAGGGAATAAAAGATTGTCCGCCAAAGCCCGGGTTTACCGACATCAACAAAATCACATCGATTTTATCCATCACATAATCTAAATAATGCAGCGGTGTTGCAGGGTTAAACACCAAGCCCGACTTACAACCTAAATCACGAATTAGCTGTAAATTGCGGTCAATATGCTCCGTTGCTTCTGGGTGGAAAGTAATATAATTCGCCCCTGCTTTGGCAAAATCTGGAATTAAACGCTCAACAGGTTTTACCATTAAATGCACATCAATCGGGCATTGAATACCATAATCTCGCAATGCTTTACAAATTGCAGGGCCGAAAGTTAGGTTTGGCACATAGTGATTATCCATCACATCAAAATGAATTAAATCCGCTCCAGCTTTTAGCACTTCTGCCACATCGTCACCAAGTCTCGCCAAATCTGCCGATAAAATCGAAGGGGCAATCAAATAAGGATTTTTGCTCATATTTCCTCACAATTTATGAATGAATAATTGCTAGATTACCATAATTTTAAAAATGAAAATCAGATCTAGATCTAAAAATTCACTTTTTCTTTAAATTCCATAAAAAAGTTATGGAATAAGAATAAAATTTCGTATAATATATATCCCATAATTTAATTATGGTTAATGAGCCTATTGTCAAAATTCTGGAGAAAATATGAAAAAAGGGATTCATCCTGAAAATTATCGTGAAGTACTGTTTTATGATGCCTCTGTACAACAAGGTTGGGTTATTCGCTCTTGTGCCTCAACAAACAAAACAATGGTATGGGAAGATGGTAAAGAGTATCCACTTTATACCTTAGATACCTCATCAGCATCACACCCGGTTTACACAGGTAAACGCCGTGAAGTGAATACAGAAGGTCGTGCAAGTCAATTTAAAGATAGATTTAAAGGCTTTGCTACAACCCTTTCAAATAAAAAATAGAAGGACATAAAATGAAAATTTTAAACTCATTAAAATCAGCAAAGACACGCCACCCTGATTGCCAAATTGTCAGACGCAAAGGTAAACTCTATGTAATTTGCAAAACCAATCCAAGATTTAAAGCTCGTCAGCGTTAAAAAAGCAGCACCTTAATTGACTATTAAGGTGCTCTTTTTTTATAACCAAATATTCAAAATCATTCTCTTTATTTGCTAATTTTCCATCATAATCTGCTATTTAACTCACTGCTCAAACTAAACTAATCATTTCATTATGACTTATTCCATTTAGTTTATTTGCAAGCGTTCATTTTTCCTTTTAAATTTGCAAAAAATTTAACTTACCTATCAAAAGGAATTTATTATGTTGAAAAAATTATCAGTTGCTGCATTAGCTCTTACCCTTTCTGTTTCTGCATTTGCTAAAGAGAGCTTAATTGAGCGTATCAATAACAAAGGTACTATTACCGTTGGTACAGAAGGAACTTACGCCCCTTGTATATCTCAAATGAGTTAAACTAAGCAACACAACCCGTTATCGGCATCTCGTCTCGTCCCTTGAAAGCACTTCGTTGTGTAGCTTAGAGAGCCGACAACTTTCATCACAAAAACCGAACAGTTGCACGAACACAACCCGAATACAAGGCAGGTTACGATGAATGAACTTAATTTCTGTGGCATTGATGTTGCTAAACGTAGTTTTGTTGTCGGTATCAG
>NZ_JBGTYX010000021.1:0-33044 GCF_041807785.1 Mannheimia sp. E30BD | reverse complement strand
GCAATGGACGGCGGACGTAAAGGTATTACATATAACTTTGATGAAAATTCAATGATACAGCCAATTGATGAAAATAAATAAATCCTTATAAATCAATAACTTACATCATTAATTTTCGCATAACATATATTATGTTAAATAAATGGTTAAAATAATCAAATTCTCTGTAATTAAGTTTATTTCTCCCTAGCAAAATAAAAACGGCCATATTTGCAAAGTTTTTACAAAATATGACCGCTTGTATTTAAAAACAGAATTTAGCCTAACTGCTTAAATGCCTGTAATAAATCTGCTTTAATATCTTCAACGTGTTCTAAACCTACAGAGAAACGTAATAAGGTATTGGTAATACCACGAGCAATACGTTCTTCTTCTGGAATATCCATATGAGTTTGGGTTTCAGGATAAGTAATAAAGCTCTCAGCGCCACCTAAACTTTCAGCAAAGGTAATTAACTTAATGGCTTTAAGGAATTTTGGCACCCATTCTTCTTTTTGTAAGCGGAACGATAACATACCGCTTTTGCCTGCATATAACACGCTGTCAATTTCAGGTTGCTCTGCTAAGAATTTTGCTAATTCTGTTGCGTTAGATTGATGGCGCTCCATTCGTAACGCAAGAGTTTTCATACCACGCACAGCAAGGTAAGAATCAAATGGAGAAAGCACAGCACCTGCACAGTTTTGGAAATAGAATAAACGTTCAGTTAAGTTTTGACCGTTTACTTTCGTTGCTTCAGAATCTTTTGCGACAATTAAACCTGCTAACACGTCATTATGACCTGATAGATATTTAGTCGCACTATGCACAACAATATCCGCACCGTGCTCAATCGGACGGAACAACACAGGGGTTAAGAAAGTGTTATCGACAATTAGCATTAAATTATGTTTTTTCGCAATTTTAGAAATTGCGGCAACATCACACTCCTCCATTAATGGATTTGATGGTGTTTCTACAAAAATCGCTTTTGTGTTTGGAGTAATTGCTGCTTCGATTGCTGATAAATCCGCCGTATTTACATACACAGGCTTTAAGGTATTGTGATTTTTGTGGCTGAAATCAAATAAACGATAAGAACCGCCGTACACATCGCTTGATATAATCCACTCATCAGAGCCTTTGAATAACGACATAATCAGCTGAATGGCTGCCATTCCTGATGCCATTGCAAAACCCGCATCTCCACCTTCTAAATCGGCAATCCCCTGCTCTAACACGGCACGAGTTGGGTTTTTCGTGCGGGTGTAATCCCAACCTGTTGATTCGCCTAAACCATCACGACCATAAGCAGTAGATAGAATAATGGGGGTTGCAACCGCCCCAGTTCTTGGGTCAGTACGGTTACCAATTTGGACTAATGTGGTTTCAATATTATTGAATTTTGTCATTTTTATTATCCTTCAATTATAGATTGTTTAAATCCAGTACATCGGTCATATCAAACAAGCCATTTTGTTTCGTGCTTAACCATTTTGCGGCACGCACTGCCCCGTTGGCAAATGTCATACGGCTAGAGGCTTTATGAGCAATTTCCACTCGTTCGCCCTCATCAGCAAACCAAACCGAATGCTCGCCAATCACATCGCCCGCACGAATGGTAGCAAAGCCGATTTCATCACGTTTACGCTCGCCTGTAATACCGTTACGCTCAAATACGCCGTGTGTTTTTAAATCACGACCAAGCGTTTTTGCGATATGTTCACCCATTGATAATGCTGTGCCTGATGGAGCATCTACTTTATGGCGATGATGAGCTTCAATCACTTCAATATCGCAATAATCACCCATTACTTTTGCTGCTTTTTCAAGTAATTTGAATACTAAGTTCACGCCAACGCTATAGTTAGAGGCAAATACGATACCAATTTTTTCGGAAGCAACTTTAATTGCAGCTTTGCCTTCATCATCAAAACCGGTTGTGCCAATTACCATTTGTTTGTTGTTTTCAGCACAAATCGTAATATGTTCTAACGTGCCTTCAGGACGAGTAAAATCAATCAAAAGGTCAAATTTATCTGCATTTTCAGCAACGTTATCTAAAACCGTAACACCTAACGAACCAATTCCCACTAGCTCACCAGCATCAGCTCCAACAAGCGATGAGCCTTTACGCTCAAAAGCTGCACCTAACTCTACACCTTCTGCATTATGAACTGCGGTAATTAAGTTACGCCCCATTCTGCCGCCAGCACCGACAATCCCGATTTTTAATGTCATATTTGTTCTTTCCTTTGTATTTATTGTTGTTACAAGCGGTTATTTTTTTGATTAATTTTGCAAATAAATTTCTGATGGTAATTTGAATGGTGGATGAGATGAATAATCGACCAATCTTATTACATTACCTAACTTTTGATAATGAAGCACATATTCAGAGGTTCTTTCTCCAAAATCCTTTGTTTTATCATATTGTTTAATACCAATATGGTAATGCCAAAGATGATGTTTTTGGGCGTAAGAAACTTTTTCACGCCATTTAGGATCATTAGTTGGTACATTATCAGAAGATTTATTCTTACCTTCTAGATTTTCAAAACCAAAAATCATTAAATGCTGTGCAAATTCAGTAATTGCAAGTTGATCTTGCAAAGGTAAATTTACAAATTCTTTCCTAAATTGCACTGCCATTTCAACAATTAAACCGCTTGAAGTAACCATTGTCTGAGTTCCTCAGGCGATTTTAAGTTACTAGGTAAACGAATAAAATCGTCTTCTACTCGCTCTTTCATTCTCTCCAAATCAAAATTAAATGCCGTAGCATTCGCCAGAGCCTTTTCAATTTTGCGAATATTGGATTTCATACTATCTAAAATCGCGATCGTTCTTGAGCCATCACTAAAATACTGCTGAATATCAAAAATCACGACTTTATTTTGATTGAGGTATTTTTTGAAATCGTCTAAGTCAATTTCAGTCCAAAAATTTGGGTTATTTTCAATTACCTCAATGCAAGCGACTAAAAGCTGATTTGCCATTGTAATTCGAAAATTAAGCAATGAAATTTGCTGCTCGGTTATCGGCTTATCAGTTATTTCAAATGACGGATAAATTGTTGATAACGTTTCTGTCATTGATAAGGGTAAAATTTTCATCATTCCTCCCTATAAATTCAAGTTATTATCCAATTTCTTGCTTAGAAAAACAACTTTCATTTGGCTATTTCTGCCCCATTACCGCAATATGTACGGTAATTTCTTCACGGTCGTGATAGAGATGTTTTGCTTGAATTTTAAACCAGAATCCGTGCTTCGTAAGCTCTTCTTCTAAGAAATTCAGGCAAAGTTGTACTTCTTGATAGCGTTTTTTCATCGGCAGTTTTAGGTTGAAAATAGTTTCCCGACACCAGCCATTGATTAGCCATTTCGCCATTAATTTCGCAATGCGAATGGGCTGCTCTACCATATCACACACTAACCAATCCACTTGCTTACGTTTAGTCGGTTGGAATTTAAAACCATCTTCAGGGCAATGCTCAATTCTACCTGTTTCGTGCAAGCTCGCTGCCATTTTGCCGTGATCGACCGCATACACAAACACACCTCGTTTCACGAGCTGGTAAGTCCAGCCACCCGGGCAAGCACCGAGATCAACGCCTGTCATCGAATCATTAAAGCGTTTCTGTTCTTCTGCTTGTGGGATAAAGGTTAAAATCGCCTCTTCTAGTTTAAGTGTGGAGCGGCTTGGTGCATCAGCAGGGAATTTTAAGCGAGGAATACCCATAAAAAACGGCGATTTATTATGATTATAGGCATAACCGACATAGCAAGCTCCTGAACGAATAAACAGAATATGCAAGCTCACACTACCCTTTGCATTTTCTGATTTACTCAGCCAGCCTTGTTTTTTCATTACTGAACGCAACGGCACAGTAAATTTCCGACAGAAGGTTAATAACTCTTTGGCTTCATTAGTATCAGGCGTTTCAACAAACACATCTGAACTATTACGAGGGTTTAATTCAGCATATTGTTGCAAAATAGGCGAAATTCTGTCATTTTCAGGCAGGTTTTGCAGCAGTTCGCCCACAACAATCATTTGGCGAACAAAAATAAGCTGCTCAAATTTTAGTTCTTGGGCTAATTTATCCGCCTCCCCTGCTTGGTAGCACTCGAAAATGACATAACCGCTGTTTTCTTTGAGGTTCGCAAAGCCAAAAATGCCAAGCTGTGCCGCCTTGTCTGAAATTTCTCCAGCCACTTCTTTTTCAAAACCTGCACGGCAATATAGGGCTAATTTTTTGAAACTTGATTTATTTAACATTAGCGACTTCTCACACTAATATAAATTAAAGCAGTCCAACCGAACATAAAACACAGCCCACCAATAGGCGTAAACCAATGGATAGTCGGAATATCTAATGCTCTTAAGTAAAGATTGCCACTAAACAGCAAAATCCCTAACGCCCAACCTCCGCCGATAATATTAAAGGCTTTAGCTCTACAAGCGGGTGGATTTTGCACAAAATTTGCAACTTGAAACAAGCCTAATGCTAGTAATGCAATGGTATGAAACATTTGGTATTTAATGCCTATATCAATCCAGCCTAATGCTTTAGGTGATAACTGAGCGGACAAAGCGTGGCTGGCAATCGCCCCAAATGCCACCGTGAACAAACCGCTTAATGCGGCAAGAGTGATGAATTTGTTTTTCATAAGGTTTATGGAGATAATTAAGAATGGCTTACTATATCATATTATGAAAGCTAACAAGCGGTGAAATTTTGCAAAAAAATTACAAAAAATCACCGCTTATATCAGAAGATTGTAGAGATATTTTATACATAATAAAACAAGCAGCTATTCTCATAACTGCTTGTTTTAAACGTTCTTCATTTATTAATCAAAGATTCTTAATTTTCTCAAAATAAAAATTAATAATGCAGCGCCTAACACACCGAAAAAGATTCCAACCACATTGAAATCTCCCGCTTTATATGCTGAACCAATGCCTAATACATCACCAAATAGCCAACGCCCTAAAGATGAACCAACAATACCTACAATGATATTTTTACAAAGACCACCTTCACTTTTCATTACAATTGAGGCTAACCAACCAATAATAGCACCAACAATAATTGCAGCAATCCAGCCCATAAATACTCCTTGTTTATTTAAAAATCACAAATATAAATTCTGAGCCATTTACTCTACTATAGTAAAAGCAATAACACAACCCTTTTCAGAATTTAATCTAAAAAGTCTCCTGAGCTTCTTTTAATAAACTGTTTGGAATATTAATTTTCAATTCTTTTGCTGTTTTTGTATTAATAGAAAGCTCTAACTTACTTACTTCTTGTGTTGGAATCTCACCAGGTTTTTCACCTTTTAACACTCTGGCAGCAGTTTTACCCGTTGCAGTGCCAATATCATACTGATTCACTGCATAAGCTGCAAGAGCACCACGCTCAACGGTATCTCTGTCTGAGGCAATCACAGGGATTTTTGCTTCTAATGCTGCTTTATGCAAGGCTTCATAAGCAGATACAACACTATTATCTTCTGAAATATAAATCGCTTGTACTTTACCATTTAAACTGCGAGCTGCTGTGCCAATATCTGCACTACGTTGAACTGCAACAGGCACAACATTAAAGCCTTGCTTTTTCGCTTCTTCTTTTAGCTCTTCTAACACAATAGTGGAATTCACTTCACCTGCACTATAAACATAACCGACTGATTTTAATTCAGGCACTAAGGTTTGAATTAATTTCACTTGAGGTGCAATTGGTTTATGATCTGAAATCCCTGTTACGTTCGTGCCTGAAGGCTCCCAAGATTTCACTAATTTTGCTGCAACCGGGTCAGTTACGCCTGAGAAAACAATAGGAATAGAACGAGTTGCAGCTACCACAGGCTGTGCTGAAGGGGTTGTAATCGGAATAATAATATCTGCTTTATCGCCAACAAATTTACGGGCAATTTGTGCGGCTGTTGCAGTGCTGCCTTGTGCGGATTGATAGTCAATTTTGATGTTTTTTCCATCAATAAAACCTTCACGCTCAAGTTCTTCGATCACACCTTTACGAATAGAATCTAATGCTGGGTGATCGACAATCGCCGTAATTGCCACATTTTGAATTTTATCTTGGCTGAATGCAGTAACAGAAAACGCACTTAATACGGCAACTAATAATGTTTTACGAAATTTCATAGATACTCCTTGATTTGAATTTTGCACTATCATAATAGTACAGTTTTATCTAAAGATAAGTAATTTTAGAAATTTGTGCAAGTGGAATTTTTTATTTTTCTATAAACATATTTTAACTGATTAAATATTATCCTTTTTCTTCTTAACCCAATTCTTTGTAAACTCTTTTAGATTATTGTAATAACGTGTAGAATAAGCAGTTATTTTAATTAGAACACTAGAGAGAACTATGAGCGAAGAAATTTTAACGGCTGAAACAGAAACTCGAGCCAATTTTATTACCCATATTATTGATGAAGATTTAGCAAGTGGAAAGCATAACAACGTTTACACTCGTTTCCCACCTGAGCCAAACGGCTATTTACATATCGGACACGCAAAATCTATCTGCCTAAACTTTGGTATCGCTCAAGACTACAAAGGCAAATGTAACCTGCGTTTTGATGACACCAACCCTGTGAAAGAAGATGTGGAATATGTAGATTCCATTAAACAAGACGTTGAATGGTTAGGCTTTAAATGGGAAGGCGAGCCACGTTATGCCTCAGATTATTTCGACCAACTTTATGGTTATGCTATTGAATTAATCAATAAAGGTTTAGCTTATGTGTGCGAACTTTCACCAGAAGAAATGCGTGAATATCGTGGTACTTTAACTGAGCCAGGCAAAAACAGCCCTTATCGTGATCGTTCGGTTGAAGAAAACTTAGCCTTATTTGAAAAAATGAAAAATGGCGAATTTGCTGAAGGTAAAGCAAGTTTGCGTGCAAAAATTGATATGGCATCGCCATTTATTGTAATGCGTGATCCTGTGCTTTACCGTGTAAAATTTGCTTCGCATCACCAAACTGGCGATAAATGGTGCATTTACCCAATGTACGATTTCACGCACTGTATTTCTGATGCAATCGAGCGAATCACGCACTCAATTTGTACGTTAGAGTTCCAAGATAACCGCCGTTTATATGACTGGGTATTGGAAAATATTAGCATTGAGCGTCCGTTACCACACCAGTACGAATTTTCACGTTTAAATTTAGAAGGCACTCTTACTTCTAAACGTAAATTATTGAAATTAGTCACCGATGGCATTGTAGATGGTTGGAACGACCCTCGTATGCCAACCATTTCAGGTTTACGCCGTCGTGGTTATACCCCAGCTTCACTGCGTGAATTCTGCCGCCGTATTGGGGTAACCAAGCAAGATAACGTAGTTGAATATTCTGCTCTTGAAGCTTGTATTCGTGAAGATTTAAACGAAAACGCACCTCGTGCAATGGCTGTGATTAACCCTGTGCGTGTGGTTATCGAAAACTTTGGCGAAAAAGAGATCTTAAAAGCGCCAAACCACCCTAACCGCCCTGAATTAGGCGAGCGTGATTTGCCATTTACCCGTGAGCTTTATATTGATGAAGCAGACTTCCGTGAAGAAGCCAATAAGCAATATAAACGCTTGGTCTTAGGTAAAGAAGTGCGTTTACGCAATGCCTATGTGATTAAAGCCGAGCGTGTGGAGAAAGATGCAAGCGGTCGAATTTCAACTATTTTTTGCACATACGACCCTGAAACATTGGGTAAAAACCCAGCTGACGGTCGCAAAGTAAAAGGCGTGATTCATTGGGTATCGGCTGAAGATAACAAACCGGCAGAGTTTCGTATTTACGACCGCTTATTTACAGTACCAAACCCAGGTGCGGAAGAAGACATCAATGCGGTGCTAAATCCTGAATCATTAGTGGTTAAACACGGTTTTGTTGAGCCAAGTTTAGCACAAGCCAAACCCGAACAAGGCTATCAATTCGAGCGTGAAGGTTACTACTGCTTAGACAGCAAAGATGGTTCGGCAGACAACCTTGTATTTAACTTAACTGTCAGCTTAAAAGAAAGCGTAGCGTTCTAATCTAACTCTCTTCATTCAAATACCAGCAAATATGCTGGTATTTTTTTACTCTCAAAATGACTCATCAAGCATAAAAAAAGCCCCAATTCTTGGGGCCACTCGGAAAGCAAATTTATGTGTTAGGTTGCTAGGTACAACACTTATTCTTGTTGCCTTAAGGTTAAGCGAATTTGCTTATGGTTTCAAACAAATTTTGTAAAAAATGCTAACCAATGTGTAAAATTGTGATCTACTTCATATTTTTCTTGCTTAATGTAGTAAAACTCCAATATAAAAAGCCCTCAATAATGAGGGCTAGTCTTAAAAAGCAAATAATTAAACAATACCTTGCTCTAACATTGCATTTGCCACTTTTTTGAAGCCTGCGATGTTTGCACCGTTTACATAGTTTACGAAACCATCTGCTTCTGTGCCGTTTTCCACACAGTTTTCGTGGATTGCTTTCATAATGTTGAATAAACGCTGATCCACCTCTTCACGGCTCCAAGATAGACGAATTGCATTTTGGCTCATTTCTAAACCTGATGTTGCAACGCCCCCTGCGTTTGCCGCTTTACCCGGTGCGTAAAGGATTTTTTCACCGATAAACACTTCAACACCACCTAATGTGGTTGGCATATTCGCACCTTCTGCCACGCACACACAGCCGTTTTTCACTAACTCTTTCGCATCTTCAGTATCTAATTCGTTTTGTGTTGCACAAGGTAATGCAATATCACATTTCACACCCCAAGGTTTTTGACCGTCAAAGTATTTTAATCCCTGCTCTTGTGCATATACTGATAAACGTTCACGGCGTTCATTTTTAAGCTCTAATAGTGCTTGTAATTGAGCTTCTGTCATACCTGATTCAGGGAATAATACATAACCATTTGAATCAGAAACAGTTAATACTTTACCACCTTTTTGAATCACTTTTTCAGCCGCATATTGCGCTACGTTACCTGAACCTGAGATAACAACGGCTTTGCCTTCAATTTTCTCACCTTTAGTCGCAAGCATGGATTCTGCAAAGTAAACTGCACCATAACCTGTTGCTTCCGGACGAATTAAGCTACCGCCCCAAGTGAGTGATTTACCGGTTAATACGGACGTAAATTCATTGCGTAATTTTTTGTATTGACCGAACATATAGCCGATTTCACGGCCGCCCACACCAATATCACCAGCTGGAACGTCTGTATCAGCACCAATGTGGCGGTATAATTCGCTCATAAACGCTTGGCAGAAACGCATAACTTCTGCATCAGATTTACCTTTAGGGTCAAAGTCTGAACCACCTTTACCACCGCCCATTGGTAACGTTGTTAAAGCATTTTTAAATACTTGTTCAAAGGCTAAGAATTTTAATACGCCTAAATCTACAGTTGGGTGGAAACGGATACCACCTTTGTACGGGCCGATTGCTGAGTTCATTTGAACACGGTAGCCACGGTTTACTTGGACTTGACCTTTATCATCTACCCAAGTTACACGGAAACTAATCACACGCTCTGGCTCAACAATGCGCTCTAATAAACCTTGCTGAGTATATTTTGGGTTTTTAGCTAAGAATGGGGCAAGGCTACCAAATACCTCTTCAACCGCTTGGTGGAATGGTGCTTGGTTAGGATCGCGTTGTTTGATTTTTTGGAAAAGGGCATTTAAATCGTTCATTGGATACTCCTGAAATTTTTATGTGATGTTGTGTTTAAGATGTACGAAGTCTAACAAGCAAATTTATGTTTGAAAAGAGGGATTAGAAAAATTTATTATGAAAATTAGAAAAACTAAGCCTAAATGCTGTTTTTTTATGCAAAATAGAAAACCCATCTTATTTACAAGATGGGTTTATTGCATTTTAAGTATAAATTCGTTATTTATGCCCTACATTTGCATTGCTATCGTCAATTTTTGAAACCAATCCATTTGAATCAAAATAAACAAATAAATTACGTTGCTCAGGGTCTTTGTAGGCTTCACGTTTAATAAAGACATAATCCCAACGGTAGGTTTCAAAAATGTTTTTAAGCATTGGCGTTCCAAGCAGATATTCTACTTGTTCGGGTGTCATACCCACTCTCAGTTGATCGATTTTATCTTGCTCTAAGTAATTGCCCTGCGGCACATCAATTCGATACACCACTTTTTCTACTGTTGAACAGGCTGTTACACTCATTGCAACTAAAAGGGCTGCTAAAAGAGATTTCATTTTCATAGATTTGACCTTTTGATAATACAAAATTCAGATAATTAGATAATACCTAAACCAGCAAAAATTTTCCATTATTTATTACGTTCTAGCTGATCACGCAAGTTAGCTGGTAATCCTTTGATTGTTAAAGTATCGTTTAGTTCATCCCAAATCAAACGTTCGCCTAACAATTCTGCATTAAAACTAATGGTAACGCCTTTTCCTGAACCTGAAAACTTAGTAAGTGTTTTTAACGCATTACGCATTGGCGGAATGTTTTCTTCTAAGCCATATTCCTGATCTTGAGTGAATTGTGCAAAATCCATCTCATTTAGCGTAGGCATTGCATTTGAAAGTTCATTTAGTGCAATTTCCTCACCACTACTCATTTGCCCTTTGCAATAATCAAATACTTGCTTTTTAACTTCTCTCGTTTGTGGTGCAGATAATTCCCCTTGCTCACAATAATCACTTACCGCTTGCAACAAGGTTTGATTTTGTAATTGTGGGTTAAAACCTTCTTCTGCACTTAAGAAATCCATAAAGAAATCAGCAATCTTACGCCCTACTCTGCCTTTTACAAAGGTTAAATAACGGTTTGAGGTCGCGTCAAGTTTCAATTCAGTTAAATTAATACGACAAGCAATATCATATTGAGCAACTTCTAAATATTGTGTGCGTTTAATCTCTAACTTTTCATCAACCAACATTGAGTTACGGCTATCAATTAAAGCAATAAATAGATACTCTGTGGCTAGAAATGTATAACGGCAAAGAATAAATGTACCGCCATCAGCAAACGGATATTTTACCAATTCTGTTGCCAACATTTTGGCACAACTATGGCTAAACGGTAGAAAATCGATCTCTTTTTCCAGTAAACGATTAAGTTGCTGGGCAAATACCGATTCTGGCTTAAATATACCATAAGCCTTAGCCTTACCTTGATAAGCTTGATGCAGTTGCAACATCATTTGATCAACTTCAGGTGAAATCTCTAAGAGATTTTCACGCAAAAACGTATTGAGTTCTGGATTTTCGCCCTCTGTTTTATTTAATTGATGCAATACGACTTCTGAAACATTAATGCTCATTTATTCACTTCTCTTTATTCCAAATAACAGAAAAAGATATTATCATTAATCCACTCATTTTTCATTATTAAGGAGAATTAAAGATGCCAACTATTATTCATACAGAAAATGCACCTGCTGCAATCGGTCCTTATGTTCAAGCGGTTGATTTAGGAAGTATGGTTTTCACTTCAGGTCTAATTCCGGTGAATCCTGAAACAGGGGAAATTCCAACCGATATCGTTCAGCAAACCCGCCAATCACTCAATAATGTCAAAGCGATTGTTGAACAAGCTGGCTTAACGGTTGCAGATATTGTCAAAACTACGGTATTTGTAAAAGACTTAAATGATTTCGCCATTGTAAATGCGGAATACCAAGCCTTTTTCCAAGAACACGAACATCCTAACTTCCCTGCACGTTCTTGTGTTGAAGTAGCACGTTTACCAAAAGACGTTGGTATTGAAATCGAAGCTATCGCTATTCGCAGATAACAAGCGGTTATTTTTTTGAGATTTTTTGCAAATGGATAACATTATCCCAAATTGGAATATTCCCAAGCATATTCACGCATTTACCACTATCAGAACAGGCGGGGTCAGCAAGCCGCCTTTTGATAGTTTTAATTTAGGTAACCACGTCAATGATGATCCTCAAGATGTGGCTCAAAACCGAGCATTGCTTGTGGAGAAATTTCATTTACCACAATCCCCGCTATTTCTCACACAAACACACAGCACGAGAGTGATTGAACTCCCCTACTCAGGCGAAGATATTGAAGCAGATGCGGTTTACACTAATCAGCCTAATCAAGTCTGTTTAGTGATGACGGCAGACTGTTTACCAGTGCTGTTTGTGAGTAAAGACGGAAAAGAAATTGCCGCTGCCCACGCAGGTTGGCGAGGATTATGCGATGGCATTTTGGAAGAAACAGTCGCAAAATTCCAATGCCCACGCAATGAAATTTCTGCTTGGTTAGGGCCTGCAATCAGCGAAAAAGCCTTTCAAGTTGGAAAAGAGGTCATTGAGCAATTTTGTGCATTTGACCCAAGAGCAGAAGAGGCATTTATTCAAGATAGCTCTACAAGCGGTAAGTTTTTGGGAAATCTTTACCAAATTGCTACTCAACGCCTCAATAAACTCGGTATTACCGAGATTTCAGGCGGAGAATACTGCACTTATACCCAAGTAGATCTATTTTTCTCTTATCGCCGAGATAAACAAACTGGACGAATGGCAACCTTAATTTGGCGAGAAGAATAATACTCTACATCTATTCTTAGCTCGCTTAATAATTAACCGAGTAATCTTATACTACTAGACGACTACTCGGTTTTTCTTTATAATCCACATCACTCTATCCCCCCATAGCTCAGTGGTTAGAGCAGGCGACTCATAATCGCTTGGTCGCTGGTTCAAGTCCGGCTGGGGGGACCATCTAAGCGTTGCATATTGTCTTTCATTGTCTCAAATTTACTATAAAATCAAGAACTCAGATTCTTTTATAGTCTCTTATTGTCTTCTTTAGTTGCATTGTATCTTAGCGTTTATGATCCCTAAAATGATCCCTATTTTGAAAACGGGAAAATTTAGGGATCATAAACTTCGATAAACCCTTATATATCAAGGATTAGAAGAAATGACTGCAACTAAAAAAACACTTTCAGACACATTACTAAAAAATCTTAAATATTCCCCAAATGCGAAGCCTATCGCAGACAGTAACGGGCTATTTATTCTTGCACAGAAAAAAGCGAAAGTATGGATTTATAGCTATATCAGCCCCAAAACAGGCAAGCGAAGCACAAAAAAATAGAATCGGTAGCTATCCGCAAATGAGCTTAGTGGAACAATCCCCACAGGTATTTGAACAAATCGCACGTCTTTAAAATATTAAATTAAGAGAAAGCACTATTTGCGATGTAGCAGGAGATAAAACAATGTTTGATGAATTAAAAATAGCCCAAGCGACCGCCTATTTGCTACATAAGGCAGGCGGAACAATGGAGCAAGCGAGATTGAAAGCATTTTAGAGCAACAGACAGAAAAAGGAAAAATGGATAACCTTTTCAAGGGCTTAATCAATGCTTGAAGTCAAAAGACAAGCAACTATTCTTAGACCGACCAACTACGGCAAGGTAGAGAACTCCTACAAGCATTTATATATTCTGCTTACCGATCCTTGTTTTGATGGAGAAACCGGTAAAGGAGATATGATTTTAAGTGTAAACTGCTCAAGCATTAAAAACGAAAAAGCACTTGATGAAACTTGTATTTTAAAGGCAGGAACACACGAATTTATTACACGGAACAGCTTCATTTTCTACCGCCATATAAGAATTGATTCGTTAGATGAGATTAAGGCAAATATAGAAGCCGAAAAGCCCTAATTAATGATGAAGCCTATCAACAAATACTAAAAGGCGTACTATCGTTAAAATCAGTAACGCCTAGATATAAACGCTTCCTAAAAAATGCAATCCGCCAAAGTGCTTGCCCTGATATTCTAGCCGAAACTTAAGCCGTTGATGAAAATTAGCGGTTTTTTGCCCTTTAACCACTACCAAAACCGCTAATATTTCCCCTCTAAAAGTGGCTAACAGTGGATAAAAACCAAAGTTCCCCACTTAACCCACTGAGTGGGTTAAATTTCAAAAAGTTTTAAATTTTTTCTTTTATTCAAAAATAAAATTTCCCAAGAACTAATTTTTAGCTACGGCGATAGCTCGAAATATCTGTTTATAAAATAACCTAATTAATAAAGCATTTTGGATTTTAGTTATATCCTGAAAAATCAAATTAGAAAGAAACCTTATCCATCAATACTTGAAGCTATTAAGTTCAAGTCTTGCCCAGGCACCATTTGACTAAATTTAGTTCAACAGCGCTAAACGAAAAGACCTTAGAAAGCCTGTAAAATCAACGTTTACAGGCTTTTTTGTTGTTTTAGCTCAATGGCACTAAACATTTCATATCGCAAATTTTAAGTAGCCTAGCAAATTTTCCGCCAAATATGACCGCTTGTAATGCCGTTAGGTTATTGCCTGGCGGCCTTTTTGTTACAGCTCTTATATTTTTTACACCAAAGTTCAGAAAAAAGTCACTTTTATCACTAACATTAAGATGAAACCTTGATACAAAGCTTGGGCTTCGGTGATGTTTAAAAAATATCACTTTTTTCAATAATTGTGACAAATCTCTCAGATTTTTTTATTTTTCTGTGCTTAAATCTTAATCATAAAATGCCGTTACAATTACTTGCTATCTGGTATTTTATACATAAGATTGAACCATATAATAGCTGTTCAGCTAAAAATTAGTTTTTGCACTTTATCCCCCTAATGGAGAAAATGATGATAAAAATCAATCAGTTAATCATATCCCCATACTTTTTCCTAAGTATTTTATCTGCTTCCGCTAACTCTGATTTTTGGAAAAGCGACCTTAATTTTAATCTCACAAATATTACCAAGCGTGTCGGAGTCGATAACTTTACCACTCCAGTAGCTGGCGAGCCTTGGGCTGGTATTGGTCCAAATGGTGAAGCTGCAGGTACTGCGCCATTATATTATAGCCGTATTCCAGCTATGCAAGTTACCGAAGATAACAAATTAGTTGTTATGTTTGATTTACGCTGGAATCGTGCGTATGACCAAGATCGTATTGATCCTGGTATTGCGATTTCTTCCGATGGTGGCCATACTTGGACGAAGAAAACCGCTTGGTCTTTTGATAGAACTAATCACCCAGCACGCCGTTCAATGGATCCAACGCTATTACATAATCCTATTGATAATAGTTTATATGTAATGCACGGAACTTAGTCTATGTCGGTTCAACAATGGTATGGTGGGCGTGTTCCTCACTTTAATAGTGGCAGCTGGGCAGCTACCATTTATAAATCTACTGATGGTGGTTTAAATTGGGAGAAAAATACTGAGTTTAGTAAATTCAGCAATTTAGACGTATTTTCTAAAGTCACCAAAAATGGAAAACCTACCTTAGGCTTTTTAGGCGGGGTCGGATCTGGAATTGTAATGCAAGATGGTACGTTGGTTTTCCCAATTCAAACCGCACATCAAAATGGTATTGCGACCACTATTATGTATTCTAAGGATAATGGGAAGACTTGGGATATGCCAGAAATTAACAACCCAGTTGCACCGAACCAAAGTTCTTTAGAAAATATGGTGTTTGAACTCGAACCGGGTAAGCTAGTGATGACTGGACGAGGAAACAGTCGCTGGGCATACTCTTCTACTGATATGGGTAAGACCTGGGAATTATTTACTCCAACTAATGGATTATTACCAACTAGCTCACAACCAACTCAAGGCTCTTCTATCTATGTAACACTACCAAATGGTCGAAAAGTGCTACTAATCTCTAAACCAGATGGAAAGAATGATGGGTGGAAAAGGGGTGATATTACACTTTGGATGCTAGATGCAAAAGATCCATCGCACAAACACAAGGTGCATATTATTCGTCCAGGTTCAGGTAATGCCGCTGGTGCTGGTTATTCCTCTTTAGCCTATAAAGAAGGGAATTTATTTGTTGCTTTTGAAAACGATGGTGATATTTCAGTAAAAAATTTAACTGAACATATTGCTGAAATGGAAGCAAAAGCTATCGAATGGGGATTACCAGATGAACTTACTCCTGCTTTGGATAAAATCAATGCACTGCCTTATCTCAATAAAGCTCAAAAAGAGACGCTAGTCGAAAAAATGCGTCGTGCTAATGATACTGCGATTGCACAATCTTTTGTGATTAACAAAGAAATGTATAATCTGAAAAACAATAGTGATGAGCTGGATAAATTGGCAAAAAATATTACTAAAGCACTGCCGTCTCAACAGAATATTTATCAAAGAGCCTTAGCTTATGTGAATAAAGTCACCAATACAGCGGATACCACTTATTTAAATTATAATGGTATTATGGATACGTATGCTAATTTATATGAAAGCTATTTGGCTTTAAATACTAAATTAGACTTCACTCGCTACATCCAAAAAGCGAGAAAGTTCAATGAATATAACACTGATATTTTATATCGTAGCTTTGATAATTTCTTTGCCCATTACGACACAGGTGTAAAACACAATAATCTATCCTTAGGCTTGAATACAAAATTAAGTGAGAATTTACGTGGTGGCTTATTCTTTGAATACAGTAATAAAAATCGTAATAGCGTACAAATTGGTGCAAGAGCTAAATATGAAATGGATAATCACCAACTTTCTGGCTTCTTACGCTATCGTGGCGTAAAACATAAAGATATGCTAGCACGTAATAACAGTGTTGATGGCTACCTAAATTATGCTTATCGTATTCAATTAGATGATAAATTAAGCATTAGCCCATCAGTTGGTGCTTACGTTTCACGTTCTTCTCGCTCATTAATAGATGAAGATCTTGCGATTAATAGCCGCACGGTCTATGCAAGTGATGTAGGATTGAATATCCATTATAAGCTAAATGATATTGATGCTTATATTCGTCCAAGTATAGGGTTTGTCAATGGTGATATAACTTTATCTCAATCTAATGATATGACAAACACATACAAAATAAAGGATAAAAGTAACGTGTATTCTGTCACGACAGGGTTGAAAAAACGCTTTGCAAATGGTGTGGCATTAGGGGCTGATTTCAAATTACATCGTTATGGTTCTCAAACTACTGAAAGTAATTTCGGTCTAAATGTAAGTTATAACTGGTAATACCGTAAACTGATTACGATTTAAAAGTTAGACTAGCCCAAGACTGAGTTCTATATTCCATAGAGCTCAGTCTTTTAATTTTTCTTTCTCGATAAGAATATTTTATATTTCAACCTTAATCGAGAATGTAATTAGTCGTGAAAATCTAAGTAGTGATTGAGTTTTTTTATTCAATCACTACTTTAGCAATATAATCTAAATGACGATATTTTTGGGCATAATCAATCCCATAGCCCACCACAAATTCATCAGGGATTTCAAAGCCAACCCATTTTACTGGTACATTAACTTCTCTACGAGATGGTTTATCAAGCAATGTACAAATAGCGAGGGAATTTGGCTCACGCAATTTTAAGATTTCTCCAACTTTACTTAATGTAAAGCCAGTATCGATAATATCTTCTACAATCAAGACATCTTTACCTTGAATTTCGCCATCTAAATCTTTTAGAATTTTTACATCACGGCTGGATTCCGTGCTGCTGCCATAGCTTGATGCGGTTAGAAAATCCACTTCTACAGGTAACTCTAGCTTTCTTACTAAATCTGCCATAAACATAAACGAGCCTCGCAATAAACCAACCACTACAAGGTTTTGGCACTGTTTTTGGTGATAGTGTTGATTGATTTCTTTTGCTAATTCATTGATTCGGTTTAATACTTCTTCTTTTGAATGTAGCGTTTCGATATGATGTTTTTCCATTGATTTCTCCAAATAAAATTGATTATAAGCGGCCGTTTTTACTCGCCTGAAACCATCATTTTTTCTAATAAGATTGAACCTGTTTGGATATTTGAGCGGTGTTCAATATCATCGCCTACCGCCACTAAATTTTTATACATATCTTGCAGTTGCCCTGCAATGCTAATTTCCGCTACAGGGTATTGAATTTCACCGTTTTCTACCCAAAATCCTGCTGCACCTCGAGAGTATTCCCCTGTTACGCTATTAATCGCAGAACCTAGCATTTCCGTTACTAATAATCCTGTTCCCATTTCCTTAAGTAACGTATTTAAACCACCTTGACGATTTGGTTTAACTAACCAGTTATGAATACCACCTGCGTGTCCTGTACTTTTTAACCCCATTTTACGCCCTGAATAGCTAGTCATTAAATACGTTTGTAGCACGCCATCAGTAATAATTTCACGGTTTTGGGTAATTACACCTTCACTATCAAACGCAGAAGAGGCTAATTGACGCAACAAATGCGGACGCTCTGAAATCGCAAACCATTCAGGCAGAATCTGTTCGCCTAATTTATCTAATAAGAAACTTGATTTGCGGTATAATGCACCGCCACTAATAGCTCCGGCCAAATGCCCCACTAAACCGGTTGCCACATCGTTATAGAAAATCACAGGCATTTCACCGGTCTTAATTCGTTGCGGATTCAATCTATCTACCGCTTTAATTGCAGCTTGCTCCCCTACCCATTTCGGTGCTTGTAATTTATCAAACTCACGGGAAATCGTGTATTCATAATCACGCTCCGGTTGATCTTGATATTCTGAAATCAGGCTACAAGACAGTGAATATCGGCTAGAGAGATAACTTTGTAGCATTCCGCGCGTATTGCCATACACTCTAACCCCACTATGGGAATTAAATGTCGCCCCATCACTGTTTACAATATGTTCATCAGCATTTAAACCATAATGTTCGGCTTCAATAACAAGCTCTACTGCCTGATCAACCGAAATATCCACTTGGTGGTAAAGGTCTAAATCAGGGGCTTCAAAGGCTAATATCTCTTTATCGGCAAGCCCTGTACAATCATCTTCTGACGTATATTTTGCAATAGCCAGCGCTGCTTCGATTGTTTTTTGAATGGATTGTGGTTGTAAGTCAGAGGTTGAAGCATTGCCTTTGCGTTTGCCTAAATAAACGGAAATACCAAGCGAACCATCATTATTAAACTCAATATTTTCAACTTGCTCTAATCGGCTAGAAACTGAAAGCCCAGCAACTTTGGTTACGCCAACTTCTGCCTCTGCCCCTGCTTTTTTTGCAAAATTTAAGGCAAATTCGACCGCTTGTCGTAGCTCCTGTTCTTGCTGTTGTAAGGTTTGTTTATCTGTAATCGACATTCTTATTCCATATTCTTGATTTCAATGATTCATATATTCTAACTCAAATTTCTGCTAGAATATGGCATTTTTTAGAATTTGCACGAAAAAGGACACATAATGGCTAGAAAACGTAGCAAAAATGAGATTGATTGGACAGATGATGAAGAGGAAATCATCTGGGTCAGTAAAAGTGAAATTAAACGAGATTCTGAACATTTAAAGAAAATCGGGGCAGAATTAATTGAATTAACACCACAAAATTTGGAGAAAATTCCGCTTGATGATGATCTAAAAGAGGCAATCCGCCAAGCTCAAGGGTTTAAAATGGAAGCTCGCCGTCGCCAAATTCAATTTATTGGCAAGTTATTGCGAAATCGAGATCCTGAGCCAATTCAAGAAGCGTTAGATAAAGTAAAAAATCGCCATAATCAGCAACAGGCGTTATTACATAAATTAGAATTAGTGCGAGATCAACTTATCGCAATGGGTGATGCCTCATTAGATAATCTTTTAAATGAATACCCTCATTTAGATCGCCAACATTTACGCAATTTAATTCGTGGGGCAATTAAAGAGCGTGAAGCGAATAAACCTGCGAAAAATTATCGTGAAATTTATCAATATTTAAAAACTGAAATTGCGGAGTGATTATTATGGATTACCTATCAACTATTCTTAAAGCACATTTTGGCTTAGCTTATATCAGCTTAGTATTATTATTAGTGCGTGGTTTTTTAGCCGCTAAAGCGGTTGATTGGAGACAATATGCTGTCTTACGCATTGCCCCACATATTGTGGATACCATCTTATTGGTAACAGGTATTGCTGCGGTTATTATTTTCCTTGCGTATGACTTTTTCACATTGTCCCAATTTAGCTGGTTATTACCTAAAATTCTATTTTTAGTGTTGTATATCATTTTTGCAACCAAAGCGTTCAAAAAAGGTCAGCCTTTCTCATTAAAATTCTATTTACTTTCAGTATTCTCATTTATGATGATTATGCTTACCGCAACCTTTAAATAGGATTATTATGATCGGACCTTTTGTTAATGCAGGAGCTATTATTCTAGGCGGATTACTGGGGGCTTATTTAGGCAGCCGTTTGCCTGAACGACTTCGCACTACATTGCCGCTGATTTTTGGTTTATGCTGTTTTGGCTTAGGTATGATGCTAACCGCTTCGGTAAAATATATGTCTGCCGTTGCTCTAGCTCTAATTCTTGGCACAATTATTGGCGAGTTAATCTACCTTGAAAAGAAGCTCGGAAAAGCTGCCAGCTCAGCACAAGGCATTATTGATAAAATTTTTCCGCCAAGACATTCCCTTTCTCAAGAAGAATTTCTGGAAAAGTTTATTGCGATTCTTGTGCTTTTCTGCGTAAGTGGCACAGGCATTTTTGGTGCTATTAATGAAGGCATAACAGGCGATCCAAGTGTTCTATACATTAAATCCATCTTGGATTTCTTTACCGCAATGATCTTTGCAACATCATTAGGTTATGTAGTTACGACTGTTGCCCTACCGCTTGTCATTATTCAAGTGATATTAGTTTTACTTGCCTCAATCATAATGCCGCTAACTACACCAAATATGTTAGCTGATTTCTCAGCAACGGGCGGATTGCTGCTCTTTGCCACAGGTTTCCGCATTTGTGGTATTAAAACCTTCCCTGTGGCAAATATGCTGCCTGCATTACTGTTAGCAATGCCAATCTCTTATCTTTGGGAACGACTAGTGAGTTAATGATGAAAAAGCGTATTATTGTCGGCATTAGTGGTGCAAGCGGTTTTCAATATGGCTATAAAGTGCTTGAGTTACTCAAACCTTTTGAAGACATTGAAACCCACCTAGTTATCACAAAAGGGGCTGAACTAACTCGAACGCTTGAGACAGATTACGAGCGAGAAGCCCTACACCAGTTAGCGGATGAAGTGCATTCTCTACAAAATGTGGGAGCAAGCATTGCAAGTGGCTCGTTTAAAACCGCAGGTATGATTGTTGCCCCCTGCTCTATGAGAACCCTTGCCTCTATTGCGAATGGTTTTAGTGATAATCTACTTACCCGTGCCGCTGATGTAGTGCTAAAAGAACGCCGTAAATTGGTATTAATGGTAAGAGAAGCACCGCTTAATCTTGCTCATATTGATAATATGCGAAAAGTAACCGAAATGGGCGGTATTATCTTCCCCCCAATTCCTGCCTTTTATCAAAAGCCAACTAGCCTTGATGAGATGGTAACCCATAGCGTTGCTCACGCTCTTTCATTGCTGGATATTGAAATCCCAAATATACCTCATTGGGGGGAATAAATCGGGCTTATCTTTTCCTGTTCCAAATGTTAAAATACCTGATAAATTTAATCAGGTATTTTTATTTATGACAAACCCAATCCCAAGCCATATTATTGATTTTATTCAATCTAACCACGTTGTAAATTTCGCTACTCATAATAATGATGATTTTTGGGCGGCGAATTGCTTTTATGCTTTTGATCAAGAAAACGCTCGTTTAATCATTCTAACAGCTAAAAAAACCAGACACGCCCAAATTATGCTAGAAAACCCACAGATTGTTGGCACTATTTGTGGGCAAATTGAAAAGATAAAAGAAATTGAAGGCGTACAATTTTCCGCTACAGCAAAATGTTTAGAAGACAAAGAGACTGAAAAAGCAGCATTGCAAATTTATTACGAAAAACACCCGCTTGCACGCTTAAAACCGAGCGATGTTTGGGAGATTTCTTTTAATACTATCAAGCATACGGGTAATAAATTTGTCTTTGCACAAAAAAGTATTTGGAGTAAAAATGCTACGCAATCCCCTTAATTTTATCTCTTTTTACCTGACTTGGCGTTATACCGAAATTTTTCTTAAATGCTGTCGAAAAATTTTCTGCATTTGAGTAACCGGCTAATTCAGCAGCTTGCATAACGCTACGTCCATTCAACAAGGCATTATAAGATTGCTCTAATTTAGCACGTCTTAAATAAGCAAAGATCGTAATTTTATGATATTTCTGAAACTCATTTTGTAACGTGGTTACATTGGTATGAAAATATTTCACAATTTGCTTTAAATTCCAATTATCAAATTTTCCATTATCTAATGCTTCAGTAAGTTGCTGAACACGATCTTTTTTTAATGGTAAAGATTGCGTTAATTGTGAAAAGGCATTTGACAACAACGAGAGTAATTTACTTTCTTTTTCAATCATATAGAAAGGTTCAGATTCATTGTGCTGTAAGAAGATCTCATCGATAAGCCTAAGCATTGACTGCGTTACCGTAATAGAATACGGTTTTAAATGTTGTTTAAATTGATGGTAACTTGATAGATTGAGATAGCTTTCCATAATCCATTTAGGATAAAGAAAAACAACTAGCTCTTTTTGGTATTGCCCTTTTTGAAATACCTTTTTTCCCATTTCTGAACGGTTCAAGGGTAAAAAAGCTGCTTTAGGCTTAGCCCTTGCATCTAATTCAAAATAACCTGAATCAAAATGAATTTCTGAACGCCCATTCAACAAAATAACCAATCTTAAACCTGATTCAAATAGGGCTTGCTCTACGGTAGCGTTTACTTGAATGTCCGTATATTTCAACATAAGGTCTGTACGAAATCGGTATAGCTCTACTCTTCCCACTATATTTTTATTTTCATCAATGAAAATCGTCTTTCTCATACAAATTTTATTCCCCATAGGAAAAGTTTTATTTTACAAAGGTTTTTTGCCTAAAAACAAGATATATTAATAATAATTCTTATTTATGGAGAAATTTATGAAAAAAACAATATATTCACTCTCTTTAATTAGCCTAGCCTTGATGACATCTTATGTTTCAGCAAACGATAACAAGGCAACTCTCGATACTATTGATGTAAAAGAAAAACTTGCTGCGACTACAGGTTATATCCCTGTTTATACTACTGTCGGAACAAAAAACGTAACATCATTATCCCGTACACCTTTTAGTATTAATGTCGTTTCATCTGATTTAATGCAGGATCAAGCTGTGCGTTCTGTCACTGAAGCCGTTGCTTATACCTAGGGTATGGTAGGTGGTTATCGGGGTAATAATGCACTCATTGAAATTTCGATTCGTGGTATTGGGCATAAAAGCGATGGTGGCACAATTCCAACATATTTAAATGGTTCTCGCTACCAAACAGCATTTGAAATTGATCCTTTCTTCTTAGAAAGCATCAATATCATTAAAGGTCCAAATTCTATTTTATATGGACAAGCGAACCCTGGTGGTGTAATGGATATTATCACCAAAAAAGCGAGTGGTAATCAGCATCGCCAGTTGCAATTCATTGTTGGAAATCACAACCGTTACCAAATAGGGCTTGATGTCGAACAAAACCTTTCTGAAACGCTATCCGCTCGTTTAATTGGTCAGTTAGAAAGAGCTAATTGGAATACCCGATTTGTAAAAGAAAAAGGAGGCGCTTTTACACCAAGCATTTTATGGAAGCCAACGACAAATACAGAACTCAACGTTTATGCTTACTATGCGAAAAACCAAAAGCAGGCGATCGTAATTTCTTACCAAAAGAAGGGACAATTAATAACGTAAATGGGAAAAAGCTCCCCTATGATATGTTTCTAAGCGATCCAAACTATCACGGTTTAAAATCAGAGCAAATTCAAGTGGGCTACAATTTGTCACATAAATTCACCCAAAATCTGACGTTCCGTCAGAACGCCAGTTACCATAATGGGGAAGAGAATTTTAAAAATGTCGTGTACTGGGGTGATACTGGTTCGATCTTATAACATAAGGCTCGCCGCTGGGACGTGAAAACCCAAGAAATCAGCTTAGATAACCAGTTAGAATTTGTCTTTAATACAACAAACATCAATCATACCTTGTTATCTGGTATCGATTATAAGCGAGTGCGTCAAGATCTAGATTAATTATATGTTTTCAAGTGATATCAAGCATTTAAAACAGCTTGGGTTTTATCTACAAGATCAGGTGGAAATAGTTAATGTTGAGCTAATGCTAGGCGGGGACGTTATGACTTTGCTAAAAATAGCAACCAAGACCGCGTAACAAACACCAGAGAAAGTAATAAAGATAGGAAATTTACTTGGCGGTCAGGTGCAATCTATAACTTTGAGAACGGTATCGCACCTTACCTAAGCTACAGCACGTCTTTTGTGCCATCTTCCGAAAAAGATGCTCAAGGAGATTTCTTAAAGCCAACGACCGCCGAACAATGGGAAATGGGGCTGAAATATCAACCAACTCAAGAAACCTTGCTAACGTTAGCTGGATTTAAAATTACACAAAAAGATTTAGCAAATTATCAATGGTAAACTCGCTCTTATGAGCAAATTGGTGAAGTGGACGTCAAAGGAATTGAAGTGAGCTTAAATCAACAGCTCTCTGATAAATTCCCAGTATCTGCCTCTTACGCTTATCTCAAAAAAGAGATTACCGAAGATAAAGATGGCAGTACAATCGATAAAACGCAATGGGGTACTCCTCGCCATCAAGCTTCACTTTGGGCAAAATATAAATTCTTTGATAAGCTAACCACCGGTATAGGTGTACGCTATATGGGAACGACTTTTGGTAATAACCAAAATACATTTACCGTACCCGCCTATACGCTTTACGATATGTCGCTTGGGTATGATTTTATGCCTAATTTAAACTTACAGCTCAACGCACAAAACCTGACGAATAAAAAATATGTCGCAAGTTGTGCTAATAATTTTTCCTGTTTCTATGGAACAGAACGTAATTTAAGTGCGACTTTAAACTATCTTTTTAACCTTAAACAGCCCTCGAATGAGGGCTTAAACATTTGCAAAAAATATGAAAAAAACGACCGCTTGTATTCTCACCTTTCTTACTCATACAATGCTTTACGCTAACAATATAACAATTGAATTAAAAAAAGGCGATTTCGTGCAAGGCACACTGACTCAACTTGCTGAACAACCGCTTTCACTTTCCATTATTTTCCCAGACAACTCTACTCGCCTACTTGCTCAAAATGTCTTTGGTGAACAGGGATTTATGCTTAAATCTGAACACAATGGCACGGCCACTTTCTCTATTTCAAACAATGGGCAAAGCATATCAAACAATGATTTTGAATTAGCCATTGAAGAGCATATTCCTCTTTCAGATCAAATTGCTAAGCCTAAAACTATCGAAAATCAACAACTTGCTGAATTAAGTGTACAAATTGCAAAGAATCCTGCAAAAAAGATCTCTTTAATGAACGATTTTTGGGATAAAGTCAAACAATCTGGCACACCGCTGATTGAAGCTTTGAACGAACAGCAAAGCCGAGTTACTTTTTTATGGCGTGGCGCAAAACAAAATGTGCGTATTTGGGGTGGTGTATCGACCGATCACGGCTTTATGGAACGCTTGGGTGAAACTGATTTATGGTATAAAAGCTATATCGTACCTAATGATACGTTGGTTGAATATCGCCTTGCCCCTGATATTCCAACATTACCTGTAGATGAATATACCCAACGCAGAGCCTTACTTGCCACAGCCCAAGCCGATCTGCTGAACAAAACACCCTATTTTGAGAAAATAGGACAAAATCTACAAAATACAGATAAGTTTAACTACTACTCGCTTGTTAAATTAGCAAAAGCTCCAGCACAACCTTACCTACTTGAAGAACCCAATATCGACAAAGGCACAATGCAAGAATTAGTTTTCGATAGTGCCAAACTTGGGAATAAACTCCGATTATTTGCCTATTTGCCTGCGAATTTTAGTACGAAAAATAGCTATCCGATTCTCTATCTGTTTGATGGTGTAGAATACACCGAACGTGTGCCGACAAAAACGATTTTAGATAATATGATCACTCAAAAAGTAATTCCCCCAACTGTCGCCATCTTTATTGAGAATGCGTCTAGTGAATCAAGACGAGTTGAGCTACCTGCTAACCCAATTTTTACCCAAGTACTAGCGGAAGAAATCGTCCCCTTTGCCGAAAAATCCATTGGCATGGAAGCAAAAGAGCGAATTATCAGTGGTTCTAGCTACGGCGGATTATCCTCAGCTTATACCGTGCTAAATTATTCTTATCTCTTTAATAAAGCACTGATTTTATCAGGCTCATTTTGGTGGAATCCTAAGAATACACCGAGCGAAAATAGTCACTATATCGCACACGAATTTGCAATAAAAGAAAAATTACCTGTTTGCTTTTTTATCAGTGCTGGATTTTATGAAAGCGGAAGATCGAATATATTGGAAACCTCTCGCCATTTAAAAGATGTGTTACTGGCAAAAGGCTACCCTGTGACCTATATAGAACAATCCACCCCGCACGGCTATTTAGCGTGGCAAGGATTAATAAGCGATGGGTTAAAAGCGTTATTAGGTAAAGGGGCTTGCCAACACCCCGACTAAGGAATAGTAAAATTACTCAAAAAATAAAAGAGATTGAAGGCATAGAGTTTTCCGCCACAGCAAAATGTTTAGAATACAAAGAGGATGAACAAGTAGCATTGCAAATTTATTACGAAAAACACTCGCTTGCACGCTTAAAACCGAGTGATGTTTGGGAGCTTTTAAGACTCTTAAATAGCAATAAAGTGATATGTGCGAAAAAAACGATTTGAGAAAGAGAATAAATAGATAAAGGCTACATCTCATGTAGCCTTATTTACATTTAATAATCGACAATCGGCATATTAAGTCGTTTAGACAACTCAAGAATATCTGATTTATCTTCAGTTCTGACAACAATAAAATTAACATCATCTCCACCGGACACAATATTTAAAATAGAATAATCTGATTGGGCTTCTAAGTTTTGATTAATATATTCAATGCCCTTCTGATAGTCATCATCAGTAATACTAAAAGATACGCCTATTTTATTTGAAATAAAATCACTTAATCTTTCAATATCAAATTTCCAATCATCAACATTATTATCAATAAAATAGGTAATAAGTTCATAATATAAGTCATCTTGTGCTACATCTAGCAATTCATCTTTTTCGTAATCTAACCATCTCTCTAATTTTTTACGGAATTTATCTGGAGTATCCGTTAATTCAATATAGGCTTTTTTAAATTTATTAACTTCAGATTTCGTTAAGTGATCATCAAAATTTAATAATTGAATTAATCTAGCAATATCTTCTTCTCGATTAAATTCTTGATGAATGAAAACACCTTGATTTTGCTCAGTTTCTATTTCTAAATCATTACAAATTTTCTCAATGCAATCTAATAATTGACTAAATAAAGAAATTTCTTCATCAGTTAAGCTATCAAAATCAAAAGATTTGCTCTTATCAAATAAATCAACATATTTCTCTCCAAATAAGGAGATATAGTATGTAAGGTGTAATCTATTCTCTTCATTAAGAATAGCAAAGAAAATATTCGCATCTCCCTTATAATACTCTGTATTGATTTCTCCAGTAAAATCGATACTCAAAACAGGATAATGTAATCCATTTTTTAAAATTTCAGGTAAATTATCAACTTGTTCTAAACGCATTTTACAGCGTAATTGGTTATATTGCTCATATTCTTTCTGATAGCTATAATTTTCAGGAATATCATCTAAAGTTGTAAGAGCATAAGGCATTTGCCAATAATAGAGGCTATACTCAGACTGATTTCTAGCCACTTCATCATTCATCAGATAGTTATATAGCTTTTCTATATTATCTGACAAAATCCTAATTTTCCTACTAAGTTCATTAGGAATATAATTTATTATTTTTCTGCCAGACTTATCAACAAAAAATCTATCACCATCAAGCTCTACATAAGCACGTTCTTTAATAAAAGGAAAAATGACATCATCAAATTTTGGAGAGATAATTTCTCTACCATTCAAATCAAGAAACCCGTATTTTTTATCAACAGAAACCACAATATCTTCTTCATTAACAATTAAACTGTCATATTTTAGTTCTGTTATATTTTTAACATTACCCTCTCCATAAATTAAAATTCCATATTTTCTGGCATAACTAAAGAAACCAGACTTATGATTTAATACTGCCTTTATTAATAAGGTGTTTCCTATAAATTCTAGACTGTTATATTTAAACTCTAACATTTTATTGTTGAATTCATCAATAACCCCATATTTCCTGTTTAAACAAGCAACAGCAAGATATTTATTTTCAGAGTCAGCATAGTGAATTTCAGCAATATCATCATAAATGGCTGGAATAATTTCTTCTAATCCATTATTCAGAATACCATACTTACCTGAAACAGAAAAAATAGTGATATTTCCTTTATTAAAAAGCCTTGCTGAATCATATTTCAACGGGGTGATTTTTGTTGTTGCAGGCAAAGGTGGGTTATCCAATTTATAGAATGCGTATTTATTGCCGTTTTGCATCATTCCTACCCAACCAGAATCTTCAATCAAATCATATTCTATTGGCACTAATAATTCATTTTCATCATTAATAATGCCATAATGCTGACCATTTCGGACTGAATAACCACCACAATATCTCTCTTTAATTTCATCATACATTAAAGGAATAACTTCTTTTTTCGAATAGCGATCAACTACACCATATTTTCCATTTTTAGCAACGATCAATAACGAGTAGCTCACACACTCTATTACGTCATCATATTTTTTCTTAAATGAATTTAAATTACTCACTTGAACTTCCTAAATTGTAAAAATCACTCGATTTCCGACCGCTTGTATCTCACAAAGCCAGCCTTGTTCTTTGGCAAGCAATTCAAAATCGGCAAGGCTGCTCTGCTTATTAAGTAGAACGTCTAAACTATCGCCTTTTTTAAGATCATTCATCGCTTTTTTAGCCATAAATAAAGGTAACGGACAGCTATAGCCTGTTAAATCTAAAGAATATTTCATCGTTTCGATACAACAAAAGGCGAACTTAAAAGTTCGCCTTATTCATTGAAATTATAATTTACGGCGATCCGCCATAATTTTACCCATTGCTGAAAGTTTTTCTTCCGTTAAATGCTCACGCCCTAGCTCGAAAAGTGGTTCTTCAATGGCAATATGCACATCATAACCTGCCACAAAACGCTCGATTAACTCTCTATCAACATTTTCACGTTTGCCTGCAAGTAAATCTTCAAGCTGAGCAGATAAATCGTCCCAGTTTTTATGCAAATGAACGTGCTGACGTTCTAATTCATCAACATCTGCTTGAGCTTGAGGCTGCACTTTAATCAACTCTGGAAAGAAATCGTCTTCTTCATCTTCGTGATGAAGTGGAGCTGATATGTTGAAGTAATTTAAGATCTGCTGAACATCATTTTTTACCGCCTGATTTAAGCCGTTTTTTTCAAGGTAATCAGACAGAATTTGTAACTGTTTACAGAAACTTTTCACTTTTCCGTGACAAGCATACAACATATCAATAGGTTCAGCCCAGCTTGCAAATTCTTGCGGTTCAAGTTGTTGCATATAAACTCCTTATTATTTCTGATTATTCACTTCAGATTGTAAAGGCGGCACTTCTTTACCAATTCGGGCATAAAATTCAATCACAAAATCATCAAAGCGATCATCTTCAATGGCTTGGCGAATTTCTGCCATTAAACGTTGGTAATAACGTAAATTGTGAATGGTATTTAACCTTGCTCCTAAAATTTCGCCACATTTATCTAAATGGTATAAATAGGCTTTTGTATAATTTTTACAAGTATAACAATCACATTCAGGATCAAGCGGTGTAGTATCTTCACGATATTTTGCATTACGGATTTTCACAATGCCATTAGTAACAAATAAATGACCGTTACGAGCATTACGGGTTGGCATTACGCAGTCAAACATATCAATACCACGGCGAACACCTTCCACTAAATCTTCAGGTTTGCCTACGCCCATTAAATAACGAGGCTTATCAGCAGGAATTTGTGGGCAAACGTATTCTAAAATACGGTGCATATCTTCTTTCGGCTCGCCAACGGCTAAGCCACCTACAGCATAACCATCAAAGCCGATTTCAACTAATTTTTCAACCGAAATCTTACGCAACTCTTCATACACACCGCCTTGAATAATACCAAAGAGTGCATTTGGGTTTTCTAATTCATCAAAGCGATCACGGCTACGTTTTGCCCAGCGTAGCGACATTTCCATTGATTTTTTCGCATAATCAAAAGTTGCAGGATAAGGCGTACATTCATCAAAAATCATTACGATGTCTGAGCCAAGATCGCATTGGATCTCCATTGACTTTTCAGGCGAAAGGAAAATTTTCTCACCGCTAATTGGGTTTTGGAACGTTACGCCTTCTTCTTTAATTTTACGCAATTTGCCTAAACTAAAGACTTGGAAACCACCTGAATCGGTTAAAATCGGGCCGTGCCACTGCATAAAATCGTGCAGATCGCCGTGCATTTTCATCACCTCTTGCCCCGGGCGTAACCAAAGGTGGAAGGTATTTCCTAACAGAATTTGAGCCCCTGTTGCAGCTACTTCTTCGGGTGTCATACCCTTTACTGTACCGTATGTGCCTACAGGCATAAATGCAGGGGTTTCAACGTGAAACGCCCCTTTCGGGCGATTGAATGTTAAGCGCCCACGGCGTGCATTACCGCTTGTTTTTTTTAATTCGTACTTCATTTTCTATCCACAAATAAACAGTTCGTGAAAGCGGTCAAAAACCGCCAAAAATTTACCAATTAGAATCTAAAGCCTGTTCCAATACCTAAGCCGATCCCAACACCATTTGAGCCGCCTCCGACTCCTACATTACCACCTACACCCGTTGATGAGCAGGCAAAAATCGTTAAAATGCTCACGCATAATAAGAATTTTTTCATTTTTTGCTGTCCTAAAATAACAAGACGGACTATTATAGTCCAAGCACATTTTACCCTGTTTAACCCATTAAACCTAATTTAAAAGAGTAAATTATGAAAATTTTACCCAAATTTACCGCCTTATTGATGACTTCAGCAACGATGCTTTCAGCAAATGCCAATTTGTTGAGCATTAGCGAAGCTGAAATTAACGAATACTTATCCACTAAATTAAGCGAAAAAGTACCATTGCAAGATAAAGTCGGTATCCCTCAATTATTTGAACTTGATTACAATCTTCATTCACTCACCAGCCAAATTGGCAGAACAGAAGAGAAAAAAGTTGCAGTTTCAGGGGTGGTAGATGGGATCTTAAAAGCACGAGGCAAGAAATACAATGCCTCTATCCAGTTAAATATGGACACAACGCCCTATTACGATCCTGAAAAAGGGGCATTATTTTTAAAAGATGTCCGCTTACTCAGCTGGTCTGCAACCCCTACAAAATATCAGTCTGAACTCCAAATGTTTTTGCCTGTACTTGCTGACGGATTAACGAGCTTTCTTAATGGTACTCCGGTTTATCGGTTAGACGAAAGTAAAATGAAAGAAGCAATGGTGAAAAAATTTGGTAAAGCCATTATCGTGGAAAATGGAAGTATCAAATTAGAAATCTCAATTTTCTAAAAATTTTGTGATCTCTGTCTAATTTCTACACTTTAGTAGTTGAGCTTTTAAGCATTCTATTTACAATTTAGTGGTTATTAATCAGCTATTAGGAGTTCTATATGGAAATCGGTATTGTTAAATGGTTTAACAATGTAAAAGGATTTGGTTTTATTACATCGGAAGTCTGTGAGGGAGATATTTTTGCTCACTTTTCTGAAATCCAAACTGAAGGTTATCGCTCCTTAAAAGTGGGGCAAAAAGTTGAGTTTGAATTAATCCAAGGCGAAAGAGGTGCGTCTGCCACCAAAATTACGCCTATCGAGTAGAAATACTTATCTTTATGTCTATTTCTTGCTATGCTAGCAACATTGCTTAATTATGCTCGGTTTCACACCGAGCTTTTTCTATCTTTTTAATTATGCTTCTCTCCCGTCAATTAATTTTAATCAATTTACTCTATGTTTTGGGTATTGGGCTAAACATCGTTTTTCTCCGATTTTTAAGCCTACATCTAGATCCGCTTAATAATAATGGCATACGATTTTTAACAGGCGGACTAGCCCTTTTAGCTATTATTTTATGGAAATTTCGCGCATCACTCATTCAATTAGCCAAAAGCCCTAAACTCATTGCCATTACATTATTTGTCGGGTTAATGATGTCTGCCAATATGTATTTTTGGTTAAAAGGTGTCAAAATTACCAGTGCAGTTACCGCTTCGATTTTCGGTGTATTAGCTATGCCTTTTGGCGTGATTATTGCTGCAATTTTCTTTAAAGATGAAAGGGAACGAATTAAAAACAAATCTTTTTGGTTTGGCTCAGTCTTAACCATTTTAGGGTCATTAGGCTTTGTTTGGTATGGCAAAACCATTTCTGTTGGGGAAGGGTTTATTCTTGGCTCTTTTTTCTTGTTTCTATCAATTATTATCCGGAATATTCAAAACTTGGTAGTGAAATTCAGCCGAGAACTTAATGTATTTACCCTAAGCTGTATCACCTCTTTAGTGACCTCGATCTCCAGCCTTTTATTGAGCCAACAAGCGGGTAAATTTAATGAAATTTTTGCAACACCGAATTGGCTTCTGTTTACGGTAATGGCAATTGGCATTTATGCGATTGTGGTTGGTATGGTACTCACTTTCCATATTATTCAAACACAAGGATTAGTAACATATCAAGTATTAGAGCTTCTGATACCTGTTTCAACTGCGGTTATGGCTTATCTAGTGTTAGGAGAGCGAATTTCACCAATCCAAATAGGCTTTGCCGGTATTGTTATTTTTGGCTCAAGTGTAGCATTGAAATTGGTAGAATTTCGGAGAAAATAGGCCTCTTGTGAAGTAATTTCCTCCGGGAATTTAGTAAAATCTAAGGGGCTGTAGTAGATTAGCCCTAAATCTCACACCATTTTCGCAACGTTTTGAGCTGTTCTTTTGGTGTACCAAAGTTAAACCGAAATTCACATTCCTTCAAGAATAAAGGGAAATTTTTT
>NZ_JBGTYX010000020.1:0-40069 GCF_041807785.1 Mannheimia sp. E30BD | reverse complement strand
CGATGCCATATTGAGCAAGGCGGGTAAGGGTCGCTTGCTCGTTCGCATCGCTCCAAAGCAGATGTTCATCATCAAAGGTAACAAGGGCTAAATCGACTAAGGAAAGTAAGTTAGCATAATGCTTTTGGGCGGTCTCAGCACTTTCCCACAGTTTAGGGCGATAGTTACTGTCAAAAGCGATTTTCACTCCTTGCTTTTTCAGCTCACGAAGTTGTTCGACAAGCTGAATGCGGTCATTTTCAGGCAAAATCGCCAATGAAATACCGCTCAGATAAACCATATCCGTTTCCGCCATTGCGTGTAGAGCTTTTGGATAATCAGCGTGCTGCAACAGATGACGAGCAGCGGATTGATTTCGCCAGTAGAGGAACGTCCGCTCTCCCTGATTATCTAGCTGAATGAGATAAAGCCCCGGCTGGCGTTGTTCATCACGCAAGACAAACTCCGTATTGATATTATCCTCCTGCCACGCTTCCAACATACCTTGACTGAGTTTATCCGTACCAAGAGCAGAGATATAACGTACCTCAATCTGCTCAGGCGATGTTACCCGAGCCAGATAAGTAGCGGTATTGAGTGAATCACCGCCATAAGTTTGACGCATATTCCCAAACGGCTCACCATTTAACTCAATCATACATTCGCCGATGATGGAGAGTTTTTTCATTAAATAGCTCCTTTTCTATGAAGTGACTTACACTCCACTGTAAGCAGAGAATCCACCATCAACAGGCAATACCACACCATTTATAAAGCTGGAATAGCGGTGATCCATTAAAAATAAGATTGCTCCCACCAATTCCTCAGCCTCTCCAAAACGTCCCATAGGCGTATTAGTTAAAATTTTATTCGCACGGGCAGTAGGATTGCCCTCACTATCAAAGAGTAATCCACGATTCTGATTGCTCACTAAGAAACCTGGTGCAATCGCATTACAACGAATCCCCACTTTGGAGAAGTAAACGGCAAGCCATTGAGTAAAGTTACTAATCGCCGCTTTTGCTCCTGAATAAGCCGGAATTTTGGTTAATGGGGTGAAGGCATTCATACTTGAAATATTGACGATGTTTGCCCCCTCTTTACCAATCATATCTTTGGCGAAGACTTGAGTGGGTAGTAATGTGCCTAAGTAGTTTAGGTTGAAGACGAACTCAATACCGCCTTTATCTAGTTCAAAGAATGATTTGGTATTTTCTGGTAAATCTACTTCGTGAAATTCATTGTCGGTAGTCGCTTTCGGATTATTGCCGCCAGCTCCGTTAATTAAAATATCGCAAGTTCCGAAATCATTTGCGATGGCATCTCGAGTTGTTTTGATGCTCTCTAAATCTAAAACGTTAGTTGGATAGGCTTTGGCAATATAGCCTTCCGCACAGATCTCATCTGCAAATTTCTGAGCGGCGTCTAGATTGATATCCAACAGGGCGACCTTTGCCCCTGTTTTCGCAATTTCTTTTGCAAAATAAGCACATAACACACCGCCTGCACCAGTAATGATGACGACTTTATTCTTAAAATGATGATTTTTAGCAATAGACATAATTCGAGCTCCTAAGATAACCAATTCATTGGCACAATAACGATTTCAGGGAATAGCATTAATAAAATTAGAATAGCGGCATAAACGAGTAGGAATGGGTAAATACCTTTGGTTAATCGACCAATACCAATTTTGGCAATCCCTGAGCCGACATATAATACGGTGCCGACCGGAGGTGTAATTAAACCGATAGAGAGGTTAATTACCATCATAATACCGAAGTAGGCAATATCAATATTGTAGGCTCTGAGTAATGGTAACAAGACCGGTACAAAGATAAGTACAGCAGGAATTAAATCCATTACACAGCCCACTAATAATAGGAAAATCATAATGACAAACATTAGGATAATTGGGCTGTCAGTAATACCTTTGATAAATTCAACCAGCTCCATTGGAATTTGAGCAACCGTGACTGCAAAGGCTGAAATCATTGCTGTCGCAGCAACAAACATCACCATAGCCGTTGTTTTAATTGTGCCTAAAAAAACTTCTTGGATTTTATCTAAGGTTAAACCTTTTAAGATAATACTGATGATAGCCGCATAGATTGCTGCAACAACGCCTGCTTCAGTTGGGGTAAATATGCCGCCTCTTAATCCAACAATGATAATAATCGGTAGTAATAACGGTAAGAATGCTGCTTTAAATGCTACCCAACGTTCTTTAGCTGTCTTTTTAGGTTCGACAGTTTGCTCTTCATTACGATATAAGAATTTCCATACTAACCATAACCCCACGACCATCAACAGGCCTGGAACCATTCCGCCCATAAATAATTTGGTAATAGAAGCTCCCGCAGTGATGCCATAGACAATCATCGGAATACTTGGTGGAATAACCACAGAAATGATCCCAGCAGCACAAATCAGACCTGTTGAACGGGCAACATCGTATTTTCTAGCTACCATCATCGGAATTAAAATTGCCCCTAATGCTGCTGTGTCTGCAACCGCAGAACCAGATAGACCGGCAAAGATAAGACCAGAAATGATAACTACATAACCAAGCCCGCCTTTAATATGCCCGACCATACTCATTGCAAAATTGATAATCCGCTCAGAAATACCACCGTGTTTCATAATTTCACCGGTTAGCATAAAAAATGGGATCGCCATCAGAGGGAAATTGTTTGTTCCCATTACGAAATTTTCTGTAATGAGTTGAGCATCAAACATATCCATTTTCCACAGCATAAAACTGGCACTGAGTAACATAGATAAAGCAACGGGTACTCCTAGAAAGAGAAATAGGAATAGACTTCCAAGAAATAACCACAACATATTTATTTCTCCTATTTAACAAACGCCAAACGAATATGTTCCCATAAATTTGTAAACACTACTGCAAAATAGGAAACCGCAGAAATAATGGCTGCAAGATATAGAAAAGCGGACGAAATCCCAGTTGCAGGCATTTTTTGAGTGTAGGTCAATAACATTAGTTGGTATGCACCATATGTTATAAATGACAGGGCAACTAAGACGAGAATATCAGCAAAGAACAGCAAGTACATTTGAGCCTTAGCAGGTAATGCTGAAACAACGATATCAACAGTAAGATGCCCTCTTTCTTTGGCAACTAAAATAATGCCTAGAAAGATCATATAAACAAAGCAAATTCGGGCAAACTCTTCGGACCAAGCAATGCCAGAATCAAAAAAGTAACGTAAAATTGCATTAAAGAATACAAGGGAAATCATTGTCGATAGAGCAAGAATAGCCAAAATTTTCAGTGTTCTATCTAAAGCCGTAGAAATTTTCATAAATTTCTCCTTATTTAGGCAGTGGCCTTAATTCATAAGGCCACCAAAAGGTCGCTTATTTAGCAGCGTGGATTTTTGAAATAACATCTTTCGCCCAATCATATTTCTGATAGAAATTCTGATAAAGTGATTCAGATGCTTTTAGCATATTAGCCTTGAATTGCTCATTTGGAACAATGACCTCCTTGCCGTGTTTATGGAAATAATCTTTTACATCTTGTTCCATTTTCATCGCCAATTCCCACTCTTTTTCTTGATAGAGTTTAGCGGCTTCTAAGAAGATTTCTTGATCTTCTTTTGACATCTTATTCCACGTTTTTAAACTAAGCTGTAATAGACCTGGTGAAAAAATATGGTTTGATTCAATGATATATTTTTGAACTTCATATAAGCCAGAATCTTTAATTAACATATACGGATTTTCTTGGCCGTCTATGACTTTTTGTTCTAATGCAGTGAATACTTCACTTAAAGGCATACTTTGAGGATTGATTTGCATTGCTTTTGCCCAATCAACAAACAGAGAGTTAAGTGGGACTCTTAAACGTAATCCCTTGAATTGTTCAAAGTTTTCCACTTTTTTATTAGAAGAGATCACACGGAAGCCGTTCATACCATATGCCAGCAATTTAATGCCGTAGTTCTCCATTTTTTCACCAATTTCTTGTGCAATTGGCGATTCCAATACTTTTTTCGCCTCAGCATTATCTTTAAATAGGTATGGCCATTCCCAAACACCAAAAATAGGATTAACATTTTGTAGCAGCAAGCCTGTAATGCCACCTTCAATGGTGCCATTGCGTAAACCGTTTACAATTTGATCTTCCCCTCCCAGTTGGTTATTTGGGAAAATTCTGATCTCATAACGACCATTGGTTTTTTCTTCGATGGTCTTTTTAAAATATTCTTGTAATGCAATGTTTGATGGGTGAACATCAGAATTATAGTGCCCAATCTTAATGATGGTTTTGGCAAAAGCAGAACTAGTGAACATTAAACTGGAAATTAATAATGCTTTGGTAAAAGTTTTGAGTTTCATAGTGATTACCTCGTAGGTGAGTTAAAATTTAAAATACCGCAGTGATTTTTAAATAATCATCGGGATTGTCAGAAAGTTCTTGAATATAGTCAGGAATTTCATCAAATTTAATAACTTTACTGATAATATCGTTTGGTTCGATTTTTCTAGACGCAAGCAATTCTAACGCCTCTTCAAATTCTCCTTTGCTTGTTCTGGCTCCATAAATGTCAAGCTCTTTAAAAGTGATTAAATTTGTTGGGAGTGGGGTCTCTGCTTTTGGCCAGCCTGTTAAGGCTATACGTCCTGCAAATGACGCATATTTAAGCGTATTTTGTACCGCAATATTTGCTCCTGAGGCTTCAATCACAACCTCAGCCATTCTTCCGTGAGTGATGGTTTTAATTGCTTCAACATCATTTTCTTTTGTCGGGTTAATTATATGTGGAATACCAATTGATTTGGCGTATTCTAGCCGTTTATCCAAAATATCAATTAAGATCGGTGTCGCTCCATAAACTTTGGCAACAAGAGCAGCCATCAATCCGATAGCCCCAGCTCCAATAATGGCAACGTGTTCGCCTGATTGCACTTTTGTTCTATGGATTGCGTGCAATGAGATTGTTAAAGGCTCTGCCAAAGATAGCTCATGAACAGGCATATCGGGAGCTTTCACAATCATATGGGCAGGGTGTCTCACAATTTCTTGCATTGCCCCGTCAATGTGGACTCCCAAAACTTTTAATGTTTCACAACAATTTGTTCTACCAATTGAACAAGGATAGCAATGTCCGCAGTAGATATAAGGCTCCAAAATAACTCTGTCTCCAACCTTAATGTTATCAGGCATTCCACTTCCTGATTCTATGACTGTTCCTACAACTTCATGCCCTAAAATTCGAGGGTAAGTCACAAGAGGGTTTGTTCCTCTAAAGGCGCCAATGTCAGAACCGCAAATCCCCATTCCTTCGATTTTAACTAGAACATCATTATTACCCTTAATTGGGTAGGATACAGATTGTATGCCAACTTTTTTCGGCTCTATAAGGCATATCGATTTGATTAGTTTGCTCATAATTTACCCCTTTTTGATAAAGTTGATCGACATTTTGTGGTGTCGGTGATATTTTATGTACACATACTAACACAAAAAAATATTTTGGCATTCCAATTTTTTCTGAATTTGTGATCTCGATCACAAAAATGACATTTTGGTATTCCAATTTAGTGAGGATTTATGCAAAATAATTCTAGAACCTACACAAAGATAGGGAAAATCCTGAAAGATGAGATTTCTCAAGGCAAATACAGAGTCGGAGATAAGTTGCCTACAGAACGAGATATATCAGAGAGATTTGAAGTTAGTAGAACCATTGTAAGAGAAGCAATGGTTATGCTTGAGGTTGAAAAACTGGTTGAGGTAAAAAAGGGCTCAGGAGTATATGTCATCAAAATCCCTGAGTTCACTCAGGACGATACCAGTGATGAGTTAAGAGATGTTGGACCATTTGAATTATTACAGGCCAGACAGCTATTAGAGAGTAGCATTGCAGAATTTGCAGCACAGCAAGCGACTAAACAAGATATACAAATATTACGAAACATTCTAGAAAGTGAGAAAAAACTGCTGTTAGAAAAGATAGATGATTACACTGCTGATAAGGAGTTTCATCTTGCTCTTGCACAAATAACGGGTAACGATGTTTTGATTCAATTACAAGAACAACTCTGGAGATACCGTTTTAACAGTGCTATGTGGACACAGTTACATTCTCGTATTTTGCGACATGATCATCACCATCTATGGATTGAAGATCACGAGCGTATTTTAATTGCAGTACAAAAGAAAAATCCGGCATTAGCTCGTAAAGCAATGTGGCAGCATTTAGAAAATGTTAAAACAACATTGCTTGAACTGTCTGATGTAGAAGATCCTAAATTTGATGGATACCTATTCAATGTAAACCCAGTTGTAGTAGGTATCTAAAACCTAAACTACAAACGAGGAGTTTACTATGGAACAAGCATGGCGTTGGTATGGACCAAATGATCCTGTCTCTTTAGATGATGTAAGACAAGCGGGGGCAACAGGTATTGTGACTGCATTGCACCACATTCCAAACGGGCAGGTTTGGTCGATAGAGGAAATCAATAAGCGTAAGGCTCTGTTGGAAGAAAAAGGGCTGGTTTGGTCGGTGGTTGAGAGCGTGCCTGTTCACGAAGAAATCAAAACGCAAACGGGCAATTTCCAGCAGTGGATTGATAACTACAAGCAAACGTTGCGTAACCTTGCTGAGTGTGGCATTGATACGGTCTGCTACAATTTTATGCCTGTGCTGGATTGGACGAGAACCGATCTTGAATACAAAATGCCAGACGGCTCAAAAGCCCTGCGTTTTGACCAAGTTGCCTTTGCTGCCTTTGAGCTTTATATCTTAAAACGCCCAGGAGCCGAAGAGACCTATTCAGCGGCGGAGCGAGAAGAAGCGAAGGCTTATTTTGATAAGATGAGTGAAGCCGATATTACGAAACTCACGAAAAACATTATTGCCGGTTTACCGGGGTCGGAAGAGGGTTATACGCTCGAAGAATTCCAAGCTCAGCTTGATCGCTATAAAGGCATTTCTGCTGAGAAATTCCGCACTCACTTAGCCTATTTCTTAAATGAAATTGTGCCGGTGGCTCAGGAAGTGGGTATTCGTATGGCAATTCACCCTGACGATCCACCACGCCCGATTTTAGGCTTGCCACGCATTGTTTCAACTATTGAAGATATGCAATGGTTTGTGGAAACTCAACCGCTTGCAGCCAATGGTTTTACGTTCTGTACAGGTTCATACGGTGTGTTGGCGGAGAACGATTTAGTCAAAATGGCAGAAACTTTTGCTGATCGTATTTACTTTACCCATTTGCGTGCCACACAGCGTGAAGACAATCCAAAAAGTTTCCACGAAGCCGATCACTTAGCGGGTGATGTGGATATGTTCGGGGTGGTTAAAGTGATTTTAGCTGAAGAACATCGCCGTAAGGCCAATGGCGATCACCGCTTAATTCCAATGCGTCCTGATCACGGTCATCAAATGTTAGATGACCTCAAGAAAAAGACCAATCCGGGCTACTCTGCGATTGGGCGTTTAAGAGGTTTGGCGGAAATTCGTGGTTTAGAATTAGCATTGAAAAGAGTTTATTTTAATGACTAAACTTTGTTGATCTAAAGGTTCTCTTTATTGAGAGAACCTTTTTCATTAGACGAAAAATATGTTTAAAAAACACTTCGGAGAAATAATCCTTTTCCTCGTAACTTTCATCGCAGCTTCAGGTTGGTTTTTCTCTAAAAATGCGTTAGCTGGCTTTCCGCCTATTGGTTTTATGGGAGTTCGTTTCCTTTTCGCGGCTGTGATTATGTTGCCATTTTCTTATAAGCAACTAAAAACACTCAATAAAACTCAATTCAAATATTCTGCTATTACTGGCGGAACTTATGGTATTTATATTATTTGCTGGGTGTTAGGGCTGGCGTTTAGCACGGTTTTTGGTGAAGGGGCATTTTTAGTTAGTCTTGCAATGCTTATTGCTCCTTTATTGTCTTGGATTATCTTTAAACACACACCTGCCAAAATATTTTGGATTGCGTTACCCATTGCCTTAGCTGGGCTTTATTGCCTTTCTATAGATAAAGACATATTCCGCTTTTCATTAGGCAGTTCCATTTTTCTCCTTTCTTCATTATCAGGTGCTTTGTATTTTGTGTTGAATAACCAATATGCGAAGCAAGTGAAATTATTGTCTTTAACGACGGTTCAACTGGCAATGGTAGGGATTATTTGCAGTATTTATTCTTTAATAATGGAAACTTGGACTTTCCCTATTCCCAATAGCGTTTGGATATGGTTTTTTGCTAGTGTACTCATTTCTACCAATTTGCGTTTTTTACTACAAACCATCGGGCAGAAGCATTGCCAGATTGCAACTTCATCACTCATTATGTTACTTGAACCGGTCTGGACATTATTGCTGAGCATTATAATTTTGGGAGAACAACTCAGTGCTATAAAATGGTTAGGCTGTAGTCTAATTTTAGGTGCTTTGATTATTTATCGATTACCTGTTATTTGGACAAGAAGAAAATCATTTAGCAGATGAACCTTACTCTTTAATAAGACAACAAGCGGTCATTTTTGCAAAAAATCTCGCAAAAATGACCGCTTGTTGTCTTATATCTTTCCAATCTATGTTAAAATTCCACGTTTTTATGATATGAGAGATAAATAAAGTGGAACAAAATTTAGTCGAATTTTTAACAAAAACCTTAGATGATTTAAAGGCAAAAGATATTCTAGCCATTGATGTGAAAGGTAAATCAAGCATTACGGATACAATGATTTTAGCGACAGGAACATCAAGTCGCCACGTTGCTTCAACAGCAGATCGTTTGATTAGTGAAGCGAAACAAGCGGGTTTTGAAGTGTTTGGCGATGAAGGTAAAGCAGTGGCAGATTGGATTGTGGTGGATTTCGGGCAAGCGATTGTTCACTTACTGCAAGAAGAGAGCCGTGAGATCTATCAATTAGAGAAACTTTGGGCGTAATTCTTGTTTAAATCACACTGCAAGCGGTTATTTTTGGTTGGTTTTTTGCAAATTTCTCGAAAAATGTAACCGCTTGCGAGCATCAGAAAAATGAAAATTCAATTAATTGCAGTTGGCACAAAAATGCCGGCTTGGGTAACAACGGGGTTTGAAGAGTATCAACGCCGTTTTCCGAAAGATATGTCCTTTGAACTCATTGAAATCCCCGCAGGAAAGCGAGGCAAGAATGCCGATACCAAACGCATTTTAGAGCTTGAAGGCAAAGCAATGTTGGCGGCGGCAGGAAAAGCAAAAATTGTTACTTTAGATATTCCGGGTAAGGCTTGGACAACCGAGCAGTTAGCTTCCCAGCTAGAAGGTTGGAAAAACGATGGGCGAGATGTTGCTTTGTTAATTGGCGGCCCGGAAGGATTATCCCCTGAGTGCAAAGCAGCTGCGGAGCAGAGTTGGTCGTTATCGCCTTTAACATTACCACACCCGCTTGTGCGTGTGGTGGTGGCAGAAAGTTTGTATCGGGCGTGGTCAGTAACCATTAATCACCCCTATCATCGAGAATAGTTATTAGAGATATGTTTGGCAAATTAGCAAAATTTACTTCATCAAATCAGCGAGAAAAGGTACGAGACGGGCAGGCAGAAAGCAATCTGTATGCCCGCCGTGCCTTAGTTGCGTTTGTGGGGGTGCTTGCCTTAACGGGCGTGTTGTTAGCTAATCTGTATCATTTACAAGTGGTTAATTATGATGACTACCAAACACGCTCAAATGGCAACCGTATTAAATTATTACCAGTGCCACCAGCTCGAGGCTTAATTTATGACCGTAATGGCAAAGTATTAGCAGAAAATCTGACCTATTTTGGGCTGTTTATCGTGCCGGAAAAAACAGAGAATATTGAGCAGACATTGGAAGAACTCAAGGAAGTGGTTGGGCTAACAGACGAAGATATCGAGAACTACAATAAAGAGAAAAAACGTACCTCTCGTTATACGCCGATTATGCTCAAAGGTAACTTGAATGAAACCCAAATGGCACGTTTTGCGGTAAACCAGTATCGTTTTCCAAGTTTAGATGTGCAGGCATATTACAAGCGTAATTATCCTTATGGTGAATTATTAACCCATATTATCGGTTATGTAGCGAAAATTAACGAAAATGATAAGAAAAAGCTGCAAGAAGAAGGGAAATTCGGTAATTATGCAGGTTCGCACGATATGGGAAAACTCGGTATTGAGAAATTCTACGAAGACCAGTTACACGGTGTAACAGGTTTTGAGGAAGTAGAAATTAACAATCGAGGTAAAGTAATCCGTAAATTGCGTGACCAACCGGGTATTGCTGGCAGTAGCATTCGCTTAAGTATTGATGTGGAATTGCAACAATATGTGATGTCATTAATTTCCGATCATAAAGGTGCGGTTGTAGTGCTAGATCCTCGTGATAGCAGCATTTTGGCGATGGTGTCTAACCCAAGTTATGACAATAATTTATTTGTTGGCGGCATTTCAAGTAAAGATTACAAAGCCTTGCTTGATGACCCAGACAGACCGCTTTATAGCCGTGTAACACAAGGGACTTATCCACCAGCATCGACTATCAAAGCATTTATGGCGGTAGCTGGTTTGGAAGAGGGGCTGATTACGCCAACCACCACGATCTCTGATCCCGGCTATTGGATTTTACCCGGCACAACTCAACGCTATCGAGATTGGAAACGCAGTGGACACGGTGCAACCAATGTGAACAAAGCCATTACTGAATCGTCAGATACTTTCTTCTATCAGTTAGCCTATAAAATGGGGATTGATAAAATGTCGGATTGGATGAAGAAATTCGGCTTTGGGGTAAAAACAGGTATTGATATTTTTGAAGAGTCGGCAGGCATAATGCCAACCCGTGAATGGAAGCAAAAACGCTATAAAAAACCTTGGGTGCAAGGCGATACCATTCCGGTTGGAATTGGGCAAGGTTATTGGATTTCAACCCCATTGCAGCTAGCAAAAGCAACCGCAGTGTTAATTAATAATGGACGAGTGAACACCCCCCATTTAATGCTTGAAGTACAAAGCAGTAATTCCGTTACGCCTTATAAAGACCCATTACTCTACGAGGATATTAAAGGTGTGCCGGATTCTTACTGGAACTTAGCAAAACTTGGAATGTATAACGTAAACCACGCTTCAAACGGCACAGCTCGCAAAGTGTTTGCAAGTGCATTTTACCACTCAGCAGGGAAAACAGGAACAGCCCAGGTGTTCAACCTAAATGGTAAAAACTACGACAAGAATGCAATTAAAAAAGAGTTGCACGATCACGCTTGGTATATCGGCTACGCACCTTATGAGAATCCGCAAATGGTGGTGGCGTTAATTTTAGAAAACGCCGGCGGAGGCGGTAGTGCAGCTGCGCCTGTTGCCCGAAAAATTATGGATTATGTGTTAAGAAAGGGCGTTGATGCAAAAACGGATTTGCAAAATGCAGAACAAAATAGACCGCTTGTAACAGAGGAAAATAATGAATAACAGAGTTAAAAAACTTTTTTGGAAGATTTTTTCGCTCGATCTTCTTTTATTAATCGGGTTATTAGCGGTTACGGGCTACGGTTTATTGGTACTGTACAGTGCAAGTGGAGGAAGCGAGAAAATGTTTACTAACCGAGTGGTGCAGGTCTCACTTGGTTTGGGCTTAATGCTTGTAATGGCAATGTTTCCACCACGTTTTTATCAAAAAGTGTCGCCTTATTTGTATGTTTTTTGCTTAATATTATTGATTTTGGTGGACTTAGTTGGCGAAACCAGTAAAGGGGCTCAGCGTTGGTTAAATTTAGGCTTTGTTCGCTTTCAGCCTTCTGAAATTGCGAAGCTTGCCGTGCCGTTAATGGTTGCCACTTATTTAAGTAAGCGACCACTTCCGCCAAGCTTTAAAGATACCTTTATCGCTCTAGCAATTATTATTGTGCCAACCCTATTAGTGGCGATTCAGCCTGACTTAGGTACTTCTATTTTGGTTTGTTCGGCAGGGCTTTTTGTGCTGTTTTTAGCAGGACTGAGCTGGAAATTGATTGGTGCTGGCGTGGTGTTTTTGGCAGGCTTTATTCCGATAATGTGGTTTTTCTTGATGCACGATTACCAAAAAACAAGGGTAATGACGCTCATTGACCCCGATAAAGACCCGCTCGGGGCAGGCTATCATATTATTCAATCGAAAATTGCAATAGGCTCCGGTGGTATTAACGGTAAAGGTTGGATGGAAGGCACGCAATCGCAACTGGAATTTTTGCCTGAACCGCACACTGATTTTATTTTTGCCGTTTTAAGTGAAGAACATGGTATGATAGGCATCTTGATTTTGCTGGCTATCTATCTGTTTATTATTGCCAGAGGCTTAATGATTGGCACAAAATCAGATTCCGCCTTTGGGCGTATATTATCGGGCGGTACAGCCCTATTGTTCTTTGTTTACGTTTTTGTAAATATTGGAATGGTAAGTGGTATTTTACCCGTAGTCGGTGTACCATTACCGCTCTTTAGCTATGGTGGAACATCTTATGTTACTCTGATGGCTGCGTTTGGCTTGATGATGTCTACCTATGTGCATCGTAAACGTACAGGGAGTAATAACCCTTACGACAAGCTGAAATAAATAGGGTATCAACGCCCTGAACTTTTGCTTTTTTGTGGTATCAAAAAGCAGTGAAACTATCATCGTTACAAACAATAGCGACATCCACATAGAGGAAAAACTTATATGAGATTAGGTAAAATTGTAACCCTGTTGTTAGCTGGACTTCTGACTTTTAGTTCATTAAATTCTTTGGCTGCGACAAAGAATACAAAGGCTAAGTCGAGTATCTCAACAAAGAAGCAAACAGCTTCTAAAGCAATAAAAAAGACGGCAAAAACTGCCAAAAAAGTAACGGCTAAAGCCGTAAAAAAAGAGACAGCAGCGATTAAAAAACAATCGCCAAAGAATCTCCATAAACAGGTTACCAGTAAACATTTTCAAACAGGTGTAGCGAGCTATTATGCGAATAAATTTAATGGACGCCGCACAGCAAACGGGGAAATCTTTAGCAATGCAAAATTAACAGCAGCACATAAAACATTACCTTTTGGTACATTAATTGAAGTAACCAATATACGTAATGGGCGTTCTGTTATTGTGCGTGTAAATGATAGAGGTCCGTATGCTCACGCTAGAGTAGTGGATTTATCTTCTGCAGCAGCTAAAAAAATTGGTATGCACCATTCAGGTATAGCTAAAGTGAAGATTGCAGTAGTAAATAAAAATGCAAATTTAACCAAAGACCTTTATGCTCTGTATTAATTGAAGAGGAATTTAGACGAATTTATGAAAAAAACATTAGTGAAAGCCATCAGTGTTGTTAGCCTTGCAGTATCAAGCATTGCTTACGCTGATTTGAATACAGACTTTAACCTACAAGCTCCACAAATTAATGCACAAACTTATATTTTGATGGATTATAATTCTGGAGAAGTATTAGCGAGCTTAAACCCTGACCAACGCCAATACCCTGCATCATTGACAAAAATGATGACGAGCTATGTAGTGGGCGAAGCATTAAGGGAAGGGAAGATCAGCAATAGCGATATGGTTACAGTAACGGAAAACTCTTGGGCACAAAAGTTTCCAGGTTCGTCATTAATGTTCTTAGAGTTGAACACGAAAGTATCTGTTGCAGATCTAATGAAAGGCTTGATTATCGTATCAGGTAATGACGCTTCTGTAGCGCTTGCTGAACATGTTTCTGGTTCAGAAGCCGCATTCATTAATGAAATGAACAAATATGTACAGCAGTTCGGGTTGAAAAACACGCATTTTACGACGGTACACGGCTTAGACCACCCGGAGCAATATTCTTCAGCTCGTGATATGGCAATCATTGGGGCTCATATTATACGTGACCACCCAGAAGAGTACAAAATTCACGCAGAAAAAGAGTTTCAATATAATATTAAAAAACCACAACCAAACCGTAACGGTTTATTGTGGGATAAAACCATTCAAGTTGATGGCTTGAAAACAGGTCATACAAATAAAGCAGGTTATAACTTGGTCGCTTCGGCGGTTAATCCAAATACCCGTTTGATTTCGGTGGTAATGGGCGTACCAACTTACAAAGGTCGTGAAGTTGAAAGTAAGAAATTACTCCAATGGGGATTTGCTAACTTTGAAACCATCAAATCACTCCCAGCTGCACAATCTGTTGCAGAGCAAAGCGTTTATTATGGTGAAGTGAATAAAGTACAGTTAGGGTCGATGCAAGATAGCTTTGTCACTATTCCAAAAGGTAGAGCAGCAGACTTAAAAGCACGTTATGAGTTAGAGAAGAAAAACCTCGAAGCCCCTTTAGCAAAAGGGCAAGTAGTGGGTAAAATGATTTACCAATTAGACGGTAAAGATGTGGCAAGCACTAACTTACAAGCCTTACAAGATGTGCCTGAAGCCGGTATTTTCGGCAAAGCGTGGGATTGGATTGCTTTAACAGTGAAGAGCCTTTTTGACTAATCTTGTAATTTAGTATTTTATCCCCATTTTAGGTGGAGCAGATCAAGCGGTGTGATTTTGCAAAAAATTTGCAAAATTTCACCGCTTACCGTTTTAGATTAGTATATAGAAAATATAGGGGCGAAAAATCTTTCGCCCGAAGAAGGAGAAAAAAATGTCTCAATCAAAAGCAATTAACTTACAAGATTTACCACAAGCTAAATTAAAAGATTTATTAGAGTTTCCGTGTAATTTCACCTTCAAAGTAGTAGGGGCGAACCGTGAAAATTTAGTTGATGATGTGGTGGTTGTTACCCAAAAATATGCCAAAGGCGATTACAACCCTCGTGAGCAAAAAAGTTCTAAAGGAACTTACAACTCTGTTTCTATTGATATTATTGCGGAAAATATCGAACAGGTAGAAACGCTCTACACAGAACTCGCTAAAATTAATGGCGTGAGAATGGTGTTGTAACCTAATTCTTTTAGATACAGGCGGAATAATATTGACGTAGGGGCGGGTCCAGTGTCCGCCCGAATATCAGCGGATAGGCGTAGGTTCCCTCCTACAATAATTTGGAATTTGTATAAAAAATGAAATTAATTATTCGCCAGCTCGGCATTCAACCTTACGAAGATGTATGGCATCAAATGCAATCTTTCACAGATCATCGTGATGAAAATACCGATGATGAAATTTGGCTGGTTCAGCACCCTGCTGTGTTTACGCAAGGCTCTGCGGGTAAGCCCGAACATCTGCTTAATCCAACGAATATTCCTGTAGTGCAAAGCGATCGTGGAGGTCAAATTACTTATCACGGCGAAGGGCAGCAGATTATGTATGTGCTGATTAATATCAAACGGCTGAAATCTCAAGGTAGAGAGGTGTCGGTGCGAGATTTGGTAACAACCCTTGAGCAAACGGTAGTGAGAACGCTTGCTGATTATGGCATTGAGAGCTACCCAAAAGCAGATGCACCGGGTGTTTATGTGAATGAGCGGAAAATCTGCTCACTCGGTTTACGCATTCGTAAAGGCTGCTCTTTTCACGGCTTGGCACTGAATATCAATATGGATTTAACGCCATTTAGAAACATTAACCCGTGCGGTTATGCAGGGCTTGAAATGTGCCAGTTAAGTGAATTAATCAATCAAAACGATTTAGATTGCTCGGACATTTCGCCTAAATTAGTCGAGCACTTTAGTGCGATTTTGGACTATAATGATAAACAATTTATTAACAACTAGGATATAGATTTTAATGGTTACGGCTACAGCTCAAGTTTCGGCAAAAAAAATGAGCCCTTTTAAAATGGAAAAAGGGGTGAAATATCGTGATGCCGCTAAAACCTCAGTAATTCAAGTTAGAAATATCGATCCAGACCAAGAACTACTTAAAAAACCGGAATGGATGAAGATCAAGCTGCCGGCAAACTCGGCAAAAATTGATAGCATTAAAAATGGTATGCGCCGCCACGGTTTACATTCAGTGTGTGAAGAGGCTTCTTGCCCAAACTTACACGAATGTTTTAATCACGGCACGGCAACCTTTATGATTATGGGGGCAATTTGCACCCGCCGTTGTCCGTTCTGTGATGTGGCACACGGCAAACCACTTCCGCTTGATCCTGAAGAACCACGCAAAGTAGCAGAAACCGTTCAGGATATGAAACTCAAATATGTGGTAATTACCTCTGTGGATCGTGATGATTTGCCGGACCGTGGTGCCGCCCATTTCTCGGCAACAGTGCGTGAAATCAAAGCCTTAAATCCAAATTGCAAAGTGGAAATTCTTGTGCCGGACTTTCGTGGACGTGTGGAACAAGCGGTCGCTATTTTAAAAGAAAATCCACCTGATGTGTTTAACCACAATTTAGAGAATGTACCACGTTTATATCGTGAAGTTCGCCCGGGTGCGGATTATCAATGGTCGCTGACATTGCTTAAAACCTTCAAAGAAGAATTTCCGGATATTCCAACTAAATCAGGCTTAATGGTAGGGCTTGGTGAAACGAACGAAGAAATTTTAGAAGTAATGCAAGACTTACGTGATCACGGTGTAACAATGCTGACTATCGGTCAATATTTACAACCAAGCCGCCACCACTTAAAAGTAGAACGCTATGTGCCACCGGCGGAGTTTGATATGTTCCGTGAAGAGGCCGAAAAAATGGGCTTTGAACACGCAGCTTGCGGACCGTTTGTCCGGTCTTCTTACCACGCTGACTTACAAGCGAAAGGTGAGTTAGTTAAATAAATTTCGAATATTAAACAAAAGGGAGAGCAAGTCTGTTCTCCCTTTTTATTTGCAAAAATTCAGCTGAAAAGAACCGCTTGTAACTTCTTCTGATTTATCCCTCCAAAAGAGATAAGATAGTATAAATCTGTTGTTGCGAATTATTTTCATTGACTATTTGTTATAGACAGTTACAATTCAACTTTCCATTTCTTTTTGGCTGGAGTTCCAATGAAAAAATTACTATTAAATAGTGCCTTTGCTGCCACATTACTCGCATTTGGTGCAAGTGCCAATGCTGAAATCAAAACCATTACTGATATATTAGGGCGTGAGGTAAAGGTTGATGTGCCTGCTAAACGTGTTGCACTAACTTTCTATTATCCTGACTATATTGCGGTAACTGGTGCTGAAAATTTCGATAATGTAATAGGCATTTCCCGTGAGTTTTGGGAAAAATTCAACCCGGGTAGTTGGGCATTATTTGCAGAAAAAATGCCAAATCTAAAAAATATCGCGGATCTTGGCTATGTGAATAGTGGTACTTTCTCAACAGAAAAAACCATTGCATTAAAACCTGATGTGTTAGTGCTACCTGAAATTCAATATCAAGCCTTAGCCAGTGAAATTCCTCGCATTGAGCAAGCTGGTATTCCTGTTGTAGTAGTAGATTTCAACAAGCAAACTGTTGAAAATCACACAAAAAGTGTAAGAGTTTTTGGTCAGCTTGCAGGTACTGAAGAACGAGCCGAAAAAATTGCCAAAGAGTATGAAGAAGGCATTACTGATATTCAGAGCCGTATTGATAACGTAAAATTAGCAAAACCAAAACTTTATGTTGAGTTTGGCAACAAAGGGCCGAAAGAGCATAGTTTTACCTTTGGTAAAAATATGTGGGGAGCGATTGCTGAAACAGTGCGAGGCGATAATATTAGTGCTCCGTTTGTGGAAAACTGGGGGCAAATTAACCCTGAGCAAGTGTTAGTCTCTAAACCAGAGGTAATTATGATTTCAGGTACGGAATTAGGTAATGATACAAACCCTGAGATTATGTCGATGGGAATTAATATTGAAGAAGCTGATGCTCAAAAACGTTTGAAAGGCTTTATGGAGCGTACAGGTTGGAAAGAGTTGCCAGCGGTAAAATCGGGGCGTGTTTATGGTTTATATCATACAGCATCTCGCTCAATTTCAGATCTGGCGAGTGCTCAATTTATGGCAAAAGCACTTTATCCTGAATTGTTTAAAGATATCGATCCTGAAAAGACGTATTCAGATTTTCATAAAAATTACTTACCAATTACGCCAACAGGCACATTCTTTATTCAACTGAAATAAAAACAACAAGCGGTCATTTTGCAAAATAAATCTGCAAAATGACCGCTTGTATTTTCTCTGACTATTTGCGATTCAAACAGCAATCAATATTTAAACATTTTCTTAATGGGCGGATAATCGGAGAGCCGTTGCCATCATATAAAATCTCAATATTAACATTATACAACCGCTTAATTAGCTCGCATTCCAACACATCACAAGCTCTACCTTGTGCTTGAATTTTCCCCTCGCTTAATAATAGCACGCTATCAGAAAATTGAGCCGCAAGGCTTAAATCGTGGAGTACCATAATAGTGATTAAGTTATTGGCTCGAGTGTATGCGTTCACATATTCAAGTAAGTTGATTTGATGATACATATCTAACGCACTTACAGGCTCATCAAGCAGTAGAATATGGGGTTTACGCAGCAATACTTGGGCGAACATCACCATCTGCCGTTGCCCGCCACTTAGTCGCATAATATCTTGATGAGCTAAATGTGAAATGCCGAGTTTATCCATAATATCAACGGCTTCATTGAGTAATTCATCGCTAATATACATATTTAGACTATCAAGCTGACCTAATAAAATGACCTCTAAAGCACTGAGTGAGGCTTCCACCTGTGTATCTTGTGGCATATAGCCAATTTGCTTACGCCAACTATGCAAGTGGCTTGAGGTTAATTTATTACCATCAAAATCAATTGTGCCTTGATGAGCAATTTCCCCAAACAATGTTTTAAGGAGAGAGGATTTCCCCGCGCCATTTGGGCCAAGCAAAGTATAGATTTTGCCTTGTTTAAAATGTAGATTGATTTTATCAGCCACCACTAAGTTTCCACGCTTAATAGTCACATCGTTTAAGTTGAGCATAGAAAATCCTTATCGTTTAGCTAATACAATCCAGAAAAAGAACGGTACACCAACTAACGCTGTAATGATACCGACCGGAAATAATGCACCCGGCACAAGGCTTTTTGATAGCACGGATGACATCGATAAAAATGCCGCACCCACTAACATTGAACCGGGCAGGAAAAAGCGTTGGTCTTCGCCTAGCAACATTCGGGCAATATGCGGGGCAACTAAGCCAATAAAACCGATAATGCCCACAAAACTGATGCAAGTTGCGGTCATCACAGACACAATCAGCAAGGTTTTCATTCGTAACCAGGTTAAGTTAATGCCTAAACTTAATGCTCTGGCTTCGCCCAAACGCAGGGCGGTGAGCTTCCACGCATCTTTAAGTAACAATAAAATACAGACTGTAGTTACGCCAAAGGCAATTGAGATAGTCTGCCAAGTAGCTTTAGTTAAATTACCGAATAGCCAAAACAGAATTTGTTGGGATATCTCAGGTGCAGAAATAAATTGCACCAATGACAGTAAAGACTGAAATAAAAACAATAAGGCAATTCCTACCAGCACTAATATTGCCGAGCTAAAACGTCCTAAAGAGGAGAAGGCAAATAAAATGGCAGAGGAGAAAAGTGTCATCACAAAAGCCCCGATGGGTACAGCAATTTCGGTTGGTAAACCAAATCCACCAAAGGCAATCACAATTGAAGCCCCAAAGCCCGCAGCAGCCGCCAAACCCAGCGTATAAGGGCTTGCCATTGGGTTATTAAGCAGGGTTTGAATTTCAGCTCCGCCAACACCAAGTGCAGCTCCAACCACCAATGCCATTATCGCCATTGGTAAACGTAGCTCATAGACAATCACTTTGGTGGTTTCTTCAATTTCGCCTAATTGGAATAAAGCTTTCCAAACTTCATTAAACGGCAGCAGGGAAGGCCCGGTCATAATATCGAAAATGAGGCTGAGTAAACAAATAAGTAAGAAAAAGAGTAATAAAAAACTGCGTTTCTTTTCGATGGTTCGCTGTTTTTTAGCTATTTGTTGAGGAGAAAGCATTGTTGGCATAAAAACATAATGTTTGAGAATTATTATCAGACAGGATAAGAGAAAAGGGCGATAAATTCAAGGATATCCGAGTTAATGGCTAAAGTATTCAGCCAAACTCTCGAATAACCCTTTCTTTTACCGTAAAAAACTCCTGAATAGCGGCTTCTTCTAAAAGAGTATAATTTTGCCGAATTTCGGTTATGGCATTTCTCAAAATCTCTCCTTTCTTCACTCGTGATGACATTCCCAAGAATACTCTTTCTAAGAAATTCAAATCTGCATAACTACTTAACGCATTGCGAGATGTCAGCCAATTAAACATTGGGATGAAGTTTTCAGGAAAAATTGCTTGATGTTGATTGATGCGTTGAAAGATGTCTCTTTGAATAGCATTCAGCTCTTTGCCAAATAAGGATTGAAAATGTTTAGCCAAAAAGTGATCAATCATAATATCTGACACAATACCTTTATAAAGCCCAAAGTTCTCTCGAAGCAATCTAGTCGTTACACTATCTTGCCTGTCGCAAATTTTATCAATCAAGCGGTGTAATACAACACCGCTTTTTAAATCATCGGCTAAATTGAGATTTTGAATTAAGCCTTTATAAAAATCGCCGGAAAAATTGCCATATAAGGTTTGTTGATTGGCTTTTGCATCAATTTCAAGTGAAATTAGAGAGTGAGCCAGAAAATTCATTTATGCTCCCAGTTCCGTTTGTTGGTACTCATACCCAAATTCATTGGTTTCCCCCTTCGGCACAAACTCAAACAAATGCGTAATGCAATTCGGAGCATCGCTATCTTGGTGTGAAACAAACAGCAGTTGGGTTTGGCTATTGGTGACTAATTGCTCGATAAATTGTTTTACTAGCTTGCGATTCACGTCATCTAAGCCTTGCAGTGGTTCATCTAAAATCAAAATGGGCGGGTGTTTTACCATTGCTCGGGTAATCAGTAGTAAGCGTTGTTGCCCCCACGAAAGTGAACGGAAGGGTTTTTTAGCAAATGTTGCTAGGTTTAAACGTTCCAACCATTCCATCGCTTTTAATTGTAGAGCGTTGGGTACTTGTTGATAAACGCCGATACTATCAAAAAAGCCCGAGAGAATTACGTCCATTGCTGAGCAGTTTACCCGATAATCCATATGCAATTGGCTACTTACATAACCGATGTTTTTCTTAATATCCCAAATGGTTTCGCCTGTACCACGCTGGCGACCGAATAATCGCACTTTGTTAGCATAAGATTGTGGGTGATCGCCTGTAATAATCGAAAGTAAGGTTGATTTACCCGCTCCATTCGGGCCTTTAATCCACCAATGTTGTTTAGGCTGAACCGTCCAACTCAGATTATCTAAAATTTTCTTGTCGCCATATTGGATATTCACGTTTTCCAAATCAAACGGATTGATATGTTCAGCCAGAGAAACAAGCGGAGCAGCACTTTCAGGCAGTGGCACATTGACATTCTCTTCTGCAAATTTTAGCTGAGAATAGACCGCTTGTTGTTCAATTTCAGCCCGTTTTCCTTGAAGAATGAGCGATAAGTTATCCAATAACGCAATATGATCAGCCGCATCGGGAATATCATTGAAGCGGTTTACAATCAGCACTAACGCCATTTTGGCAGGCAGGTCGGAAATTAATTGTGTCCAATATTGTACCGATTGCTGATCTAACCCCTCGAAAGGCTCATCTAAAATTAATAAATCAGGCTCACTAACTAACATTTGGCAAAATAGCACTTTGCGGCTTTCGCCCGTAGAGAGATGAATAAATGGGCGATCTAGCAAGTGCTGAATGTGCAGTTTTTCTGCGTATTCTTCACATAATGCGGCTTTATCACTGCCATTTAAAATCACTTGGCGAGCGGTTAAGCCGAAGTCATCGGGCGAGATAGTGTCGTTGTTACGATCTTTGAAAATCTGCTCAATAATTTTTTGCTGCTGTTCAAAAGAAAGCAGTTGAATATTCTGAAAGCTGTTTTCATATTCTCCTGAATAGAGCGAGAGCTTGCCTTGTAAAGCAAGGGAAAAGGCTGTTTTACCCGAACCGTTTCCGCCCACCACCACCCAGAAATTGTGTGGTTGGATAGTCAGATTTTCTACTGTTAATTTTTGCTGTTTTTGGAGCGAAAATAAGGCATTTGAAATATGTAGTGTTTGCATAGTGTGTATGTGTTTGTAAGGGCGAATAACATTCGCCCGTTATAATATTTCGATGGAGGATACTCTCTGACAGATTACAGAACTTTCCCAACTATAAACCAATCTGCTCTACCATTAAGGAAATCTTGTATCGACATCGGTTTTTTCCCGGCTGGTTGCAGTTGAGTGATGTTCAGCACGCCCTCTTGGGTGGCAATTTGAATACCTGTTTTATCTACGCTTAAAATTGTACCTACAGGCTTGTTTTGATGAGGTAAAACAGTGGCTTGGTAAACTTTAATACTTTGCTCAACACCTTCCACCTCTAGCGTTAAAAAACTGATTGGCCAAGGGGTGAAGGCACGGATATTTCTCTCTAATTGAGCAGCCGATAAATTCCAATCTAATTTCGCCTCTTCTTTTGATAATTTTTCCGCATAGTTGGATTGGTTTTCGTCTTGCTTTTCAGCTTTAAATGTTTGGGTTTCTAAGCCGTTTAATACGTCAAGTAATGCAGGTGGAGCAAGCTCTGCCAGTTTGGCATAAAGCGAAGCAGAGGTTTCGTTTGGCTCAATCGGTGTAGTAACTTTATGTAGCATATCACCTGTGTCTAAGCCTACGTCCATTTGCATAATGGTTACGCCCGTTTCTGTATCGCCTGCCCAAATTGAACGCTGAATTGGGGCAGCCCCACGCCAACGTGGTAAAAGTGAACCGTGAACATTTAAGCAGCCATATTTAGGGGCATTTAGCACCGCTTCAGGTAAAATTAAACCGTAAGCGACCACCACCATTACATCGGAATTTAAGGCTTTCAGTTCTGCTTGCGCCTCTTCTTTACGAAGAGATTTTGGCTGATAAACGGGAATGTTATGAGCTTCCGCTAGCTGTTTCACAGGGCTTGCTTGTAATTTTTTACCTCGCCCAGCGGGTTTATCAGGCTGGGTATAAACGGCGATCACATTGTGTTCAGAATCAAGCAAGGCTTGTAAATGTTGAGCGGCAAAATCAGGTGTGCCGGCGAATATAATATTGAGTTTTGACATTGTTAAGTTCTTAAAAGTAGTAATCAAAAGGTTATGGAATAACTTCATTGTGTAAGACACAGGTGAAGTATCTCCCCTCTTTGCTAAAGAGGGGGACTAGATAGAGAGTTAAATATTTTAGCTGTGCTAAACCCTATTAAACCACTAAACCGCATAAATAAAAAGTGGCTTTAGTGTGGTATTATTGCAAGGTTAATATTAAGAGAAGTAAACAATGGAATTTTTTATCCCCAAAGCGGATACTATTTTTGAAGAAGAGATCAAAAAAAGCCGCTTTATTACCTATCTCCGACATACGGAAGGAATGGAGCAGGCGAAGGCGTTTTGGCAAGAGCTGAAAATGCAGCATCCGCACGCTCGCCATTGGTGTTGGGCAACGGTGGCAGGCACGCCGAATGATTCCCAGCAGTACGGCTTTTCTGATGATGGCGAACCCTCTGGCACGGCAGGTAAGCCAATGCTTAATTACTTATTAGGTTCAGGCTTGGGCGAAATTACCGCCGTTGTGGTGCGATATTATGGCGGTATTCAGCTTGGCACGGGGGGCTTGGTAAAAGCCTATGGTAATGGCGTTCAACAGGCATTATTGCAGTTAGAGCGAATTCGCAAAGTTTTGCGAAAAAACTACCGCTTGCAGTGTGAATATGAGCATTTTAACACTCTTTCACATATGATAAACGGGCGAGATATTGATATTGTAGAACAACATTTTGGAGAAAAAGTGGATTTGCTACTCGCTTTCAACCCAACAGAGTTTGAGCCATTTTCTGATGAGCTAACCCAGCGTTTTTCGGGCAAACTGACCTTAATTAAAGAAGATACCTAATTTATGCAATTTTTTTCTATTATTCGCATTGTTGGCATTTTAGTGATGTGCTTTTCATTCACAATGCTTGTGCCGGCAACAGTTGCCCTGATTTATGGTGATGGCGGTGGGCGAGCCTTTTTAGAAGCCTTTGTGCTGAATTTTGTGGTTGGTACACTGCTTTGGTGGTTTTGTCGCCATAATAAAAATGAGCTGCGTTCCCGAGAAGGCTTTTTGATTGTAGTGCTGTTTTGGGTGGTGCTAGGGCTATTAGGGGCTGTGCCGTTTATTATTTTAGAAAATCCTGATCTCAATGTGGCAGAGTCGATTTTTGAATCCTTTTCTGGTTTAACCACCACAGGGGCAACCGTAATTACAGGGCTAGATACTCTGCCGAAAGCGATTTTGTTCTACCGCCAATTTTTACAATGGCTCGGTGGAATGGGGATCATCGTATTAGCGGTGGCAATTATTCCATTACTGGGTATTGGCGGAATGCAGCTCTACCGTGCAGAAATGCCCGGCCCGCTCAAAGAACAAAAAATGCGACCTCGTATTGCTGAAACGGCTAAAGCCTTGTGGATGATTTATTTAAGTTTAACCTTATTATGTGCTTTCGCTTTTTGGCTGGCTGGAATGAGTGCCTTTGATGCCATTTCGCATAGTTTCTCAACAGTTTCGATTGGCGGATTTTCCACCCACGATGCAAGCATCGGCTACTTCAACAGCCCTGTGATCAACTATATTACTGTCTTTTTCTTACTGCTTTCTGCCTGTAACTTCGCCTTACATTTTGCAGTAATTGACCGCTTGCGTGATAAGCAATCCAGAAAACGAGGGGACATTCTCAGCCGTCTTTATTGGGGCGACTATGAATTTCGCTTCTTCTTAATGGTGCAATTTGGGTTGTTTTTAATTTGTACGCTGGTGCTAATGGCGTATAACTATTTTGATAATACATCGGTAACGATTACACAGGCGTTATTCCAATCGGTGTCTATTTCGACCACTGCAGGCTTTACCACTAATGATTTCAGTCAATGGTCTTCATTTTTACCGACCTTGTTAGTGCTGGCTTCTTTTATTGGCGGTTGTGCCGGCTCAACAGGTGGAGGTTTGAAAGTAATCCGTGTGTTATTGCTTTATTTACAAAGTAAGCGAGAAATCCACCGTTATATCCACCCTAATGTAATTCAGCCCATCAAATTAGGTAAACACGTTTTATCAGAACGAGTGGTTGATGGAATTTGGGCGTTTTTCTCGGCATATTTCTTTGTATTTGTGATCTGCTGGCTTGGCTCGATTGCGTGCGGAATGGAAACTTTCGATGCGTTAAATGCGGTAATTGCTACACTCAACAACTTAGGCCCTGCATTAGGTAATGTGAGCAGTAACTTTACCCAAGTGCCGGACAGTGCAAAATTGGTGCTCACGTTTGCAATGGTGTGTGGACGTTTAGAAGTATTTACCTTGCTGGTTATTTTAAGCCCTGTATTTTGGAAAGACTAATGAAAACCTTAATTCTCTATTTTACGACCGATGGTCAAACAAAAAAGATTGCTGAACGATTGGCAGAAACGATTACGCACGAGGTTGAGCTGATTTCGCTAAAAGATCAAGCGGTCAATTTTGCTGAAAAAATTGCAAATGCCGATCAAATTGTGATTGGCGCTTCTATTCGATATGGGCATTTTAGTCCGTTGGTTTATCAGTTTGTAGAACAGCACTATGTGGCGTTAAATCAAAAGAAAACCGCTTTTTATGGAGTGAACCTTACCGCTCGCAAAGAAAATAGAAATACACCAGAAACCAATACCTATGTGCGTAAGTTTCTAGCCAAAGTGAAATGGCAGCCTAACCACGTTGAGGTGATTGCAGGGGCGTTGTTCTACCCACGTTATAAGACGTTCGACCGTATAATGATTCGTTTTATTATGAAAATTACCAAAGGCGAAACAGACACCAGCAAAGAGTATGAATATACAAACTGGCAACAGGTGGAAGAATTCGGCAAAAAATTAAGCGAGCAGTTAATTTAACAATGATCTAAATCAAACCGATTTAGCGGTTGTATAAATTTTAATTTAAATTATAATTTGCCACTTTCGATCTCGGTGTAGATTATTTGTTCTCCCTTATAAATTAAAGGAAAGCCCAATGAGTATTTTAAAAGAATTCCGTGAATTTGCGGTAAAAGGTAATGTTGTGGATATGGCTGTCGGTGTGATCATCGGTGGTGCATTCGGTAAAATCGTTTCATCATTAGTAAATGACATCATTATGCCACCAATTGGTATGTTAATCGGTGGGGTAGATTTCAAAGATTTAGCTATCGTATTAAAAGAAGCACAAGGCGAAGCCGAAGCGGTAACGTTAAAATACGGTGCTTTTATCCAAAACGTATTTGATTTCTTAATCATTGCTCTTGCAGTATTCGGTATGGTAAAAATGCTGAATTCATTGAAAAAAGCTCCTGTTGAAGAACCTGAAAAACCAGCAGAGCCTTCAGCTGAAGAGAAATTATTAACTGAAATCCGTGATTTACTGAAAAAATAATTTGCTGATTTAAGATAGGGCGATTTTAGATTTAACTAAAATCGCCCTTTGCTTTTTAGGTTTTCTTTACGCTAAAAACGAAAAAACCGACTATTGCTAGTCGGTTTTTCATATCTATTCGATATTACGCTAATTTTTTGATTTGTGCTGCTAATTTAGATTTGTGGTTAGCTGCTTTGTTAGCGTGGATTAAGTTTTTAGACGCCATACGGTCTACAACTTTTTGCATTTCAACGAAAGCGGCTTGAGCTGCTACTTTATCGCCTGTTGCTACTGCTGCATATACTTTTTTGATGAATGTACGCATCATTGAGCGTTGGCTTGCGTTGTGTTGGCGGCGTTTTTCAGATTGAACCGCACGTTTTTTTGCTGACTTGATATTAGCCAAGGTCAAACTCCTAAAATATCTGTGTAAAAATTAGATATAAACCGTTTTGGTTTATATTGCCTATCGATAGTTTTTAATTCATTTTCAACGAGACACGTGCTTGAAAATAACACCGTTTTTCTGATAGAAAACGATAGGGCGAGATTTTAACAGTTTTTTTCTGATTTTCCTATAACAAACTGCTAAAATTATGATCGATTTTTAGGATCGCACAACAAGCGATCTGATTTTTAGTATTTTTTACAAAAATATGTTGATTTATGATGTAGGGGCAGGTCCCGTGCCTGCCCTTTGTTTCTATGTTTTCGGACTGGCACAGGACCCGTCCTTAAAATTATTAATGTTATGAGCAAAAAACTTTTAAGATCAGGAATGATCGTGAGCTTTATGACCCTAATTTCACGCGTTTTAGGGTTAATTCGAGACATTGTGGTAGCTACTTTGCTAGGTACAGGCGTAAGTGCCGATATTTTCTTATTCGCAAACCGTATTCCGAATTTTCTTCGCCGTTTATTCGCCGAAGGGGCGTTTTCAAAAGCCTTTGTTCCCGTGCTGGCGGAATACAACGCCGATAACGACCCAAATAAAACGAGAGAGTTTATCGCAAAAGTATCGGGTACATTGGGCGGCTTAGTTACCATTGTTACCCTTGTGGCAATGATTGCCTCGCCTGTAGTGGCTGCTTTGTTCGGTACAGGCTGGTTTTTAGATTGGCTTTATGATGGCCCGAATGCAGAAAAATTCACTCAAGCCTCCTTTTTGCTAAAAATTACTTTCCCTTATTTGTGGTTTATTACCTTTGTGGCATTGTCTGGAGCGGTGCTTAATACTATCGGGAAGTTCGGGGTAATGGCATTTTCGCCTGTGCTGCTGAATGTGGCCATTATTGGTGTGGCGTTGCTCGGCAAAGATTATTTTGATTCGCCCGATGTTGCCCTTGCGTGGGGGGTATTTTTAGGCGGATTGCTGCAATTCTTATTCCAAATTCCGTTTATGAAAAAGGAAGGATTGCTGGTTAAACCAAAATGGGCGTGGAAAGATGAGGGCGTAACCAAAGTCCGTAAATTAATGATTCCAGCCTTATTTGGCGTTTCAGTTACCCAATTAAATTTATTACTCAACCAAGTGATTGCGTCATTTTTGATTACAGGTTCAATTAGCTGGATGTATTATGCCGATCGTTTAATTGAGTTTCCACTTGGCTTATTTGGCATTGCAATTTCTACTGTGGTGTTACCAAGTCTTTCTCGCATTGCCAAAAATAAAGATCTCACCGAATTACAACGCGGCGAAAACTTCCAAAACACAATGGATTGGGGCGTTCGTATGGTGTTGTTGCTTGGTATTCCTGCAATGATTGGTATGGCAGTGCTGGCTCAACCCATTATTATGACAATGTTTATGCGAGGCAAATTTGGTTTTGAAGATGTGCTGGCAACCTCTTATCCGCTTTATGTAATGTGTTTGGGCTTGAACAGCTATATGTTAATTAGCGTGCTGGCAAATGGCTTCTATGCGAACCAAAATACTAAAACACCTGTGAAAGTGGGGATTATTGCCGCTATCAGCAATATCTTTTTCGGCTTGGCATTTGCTCCATTTTTGGGCTATATCGGCTTGGCATTGGCATCGGCTTGTTCAGCCTTGGTGAATGTGAGTTTGCTTTACTTCCATCTTACAAAAAGCGGTTATTATAAAGTAAGTCGAACAACCCTTATTTTTGTGCTAAAACTGTTGATTTCCGCTTGTGTGATGGGGGCATTATTGGCGTATTTCACTCCAGAGATCGAACTTTGGGCGTTAATGACACTCTGGCAGAAAATCTATTGGCTGGTTTGGCTGATGATTTTAGCAGCAGGTAGTTATTTTGTAGCCATTATTACCTTAGGTATTCGCAAGAAAGATTTCAGAGCGGCGGAATAAATGCTGAAATTGAAAATACCGCCGCCCGTTTGGTTTCTCCTTTGTGCAGCGTTAATGTGGTGGATTGCACGGCTTCTGCCTGCCTATTTACCCAATTATCAACATTCCGTGATATTGATGTTAGCAATGGTAATTGTGGTCATAGGATTACTCATTGCTATATCAGCAATAATTACGATAAGAAAAGCAAAAACAACCTCAAGCCCTTTTCAGCCACAAAATACTATTCAGTTGGTGGATTGGGGGATTTATCGCAAAAGCCGAAACCCAATGTACCTTTCCTTGCTTTTAGGTTTAATTGCGTGGGCGTTGTGGCTTGGTTCTATTTTTGCGTGGATTATTCCACCACTCTTTATTTGGCTCATTACCCATTTTCAAATTCAGCCTGAAGAACAAATCCTTACCCAAAAATTTGGACAGCGTTATTTAGATTACGCACGCCAAGTAAGGCGTTGGCTTTAACATACAAGCGGTTAGATTTTCGGGAAATTTTGCAAATTTTTATCTAATTTACTACAGAAAGTTATTCGTTTAGTTTCATTCATATTGAGTTTGAATTAATTTCATCAGAGTGAAACTTGTTCGATTCAGGAAATATTGTTATATTTTTGTATAAGAACTATACAAAAGGAGAAAGGTTTATGAGACCAGAAACAATCGCATTACACAAAGGCTTTCACACTGACCCGACAACCAATGCGGTAGCAGTACCCATTTATCAAACAACAAGTTACGCATTTAATGATACTCAGCATGGTGCAGATTTATTTAGTTTAAAAGTAGCGGGTAATATTTATACACGATTGATGAATCCAACGACGAATGTATTAGAAGAACGCTTGGCAGCATTAGAAGGAGGTGTTGGTGCGGTTGCAACGGCAAGTGGAATGGCTGCAATTTCTTATGTAGTCGAAACTTTAACCGAAGCTGGGGATAATATTATTTCCTCAAACCGCATTTATGGTGGTACTGTTACCTATTTTACCCAAACATTAAAACGCAGAGGGGTTGATGTTCGTTTTGTTGATCTCAGTAAACCCGAAGAGATTTTAAAAGTTTCTGATAGCAAAACTAAATTAGTATTTTGTGAGAGTATTTGTAACCCGACTATTGATGTCGCTGATTTACCTCAATTTGCAAAATATGCTCATCAAGCTGGAGTACCACTTGTTGTGGATAACACAGTGGCAACGCCGTTGATTTGCCGTCCAATTGAATTAGGTGCAGATATTGTTGTGCATTCTTTGACCAAATATATCGGTGGGCACGGTACAACTATCGGTGGCTGTATTGTTGATAGTGGTAAGTTTGACTGGAAAGCACAAGCAGAAAGATTCCCTATTTTAACTCAGCCAGACCCTTCTTATAACGGCGTAGTTTATGCAGATGCGTTAGGTGCTGCTGCCTTTATTGGATGTGTGCGTGTAGTTGGTTTGCGTAATACAGGGGCTGCGATGACACCTATTGCTGCTTTTATTTTCCAACAAGGTTTAGAGAGTCTTGCGGTACGTTTAGAACGCCACTGCCAAAATGCGTTGAAAGTAGCGGAATATTTGCAGGCACACCCTCAAGTAAGCTGGGTTAATTATCCAGCACTACCAAATGCACCACAATATTCGTTGGTTCAGCGTGATTGTGGTGGTCGAGCATCAGGATTATTGAGCTTTGGTATTAAAGGTGGGCGAGAGGCAGGTGCAAAATTTATTGATGCGTTAAAATTAGTGCTACGCTTAGTGAATATTGGAGATTCTAAGTCTCTAGCTTGCCACCCTGCTACAACAACGCATAGTCAAATGACAGATGAGGAGTTAGAAACAGCTGGAGTAACTAGCGATTTAATTCGTTTAAGTGTTGGACTAGAGCATATTGACGATATTATTGAAGATTTGGAGCAAGCCTTTGCTGCGGTAAAATAATATCAATCAAAAAGTGATAACGTTGAATTAAAATACAAGCGGTTAGATTTTACTCGGAATTTGCAAAATTTTCCGAAAATCTAACCGCTTGTTTAATACTGGAGGCTTAGTCTAAATTATTGACATCAGCCGTCATTAAGTTGTGCGAGTTATCCATTGCTAAATTGATAAAGCGTTCATACTGTTGTAGAACATCAGCAATCAATTCTTCTTTCGTCATATATTGCACGTCATAGCCTTCTCGTCCATCTAGGAAGTAGGTGATCGGCTCATAAATGGTGTTTTCTTCGATATTTGGTAAGTTTTCATCACCAACCACTAAATCAGATAATTGACGAGGCACGCTTTCAATACCATAAACGAAGTTGCGTAAGTTTTCTTTTACGACTTCAAATTCCAATTTTGGATTTTTTTCATTGGTAAAATTCATTTTTGCGGTTAAACCGTAGCTTTCGAATTCATCAATTAATTCAAGGAAAGCAGGTCTTGCAACTTTAATAAAGAAGTGGCGAACATCTTGTTGCTTGGTTGGATTAATAATTTTCTCCAAACGCTGTTTCCAATCTTTACCTGCCCAGTTTTGACTACCTTGCGAGAATTTTTTGTTGAAGTATTGGTTATCTACCATTAAGCCTTTCCATAAGCCAAAGCAGAGAATCAGCATAATAAAAGTAAATGGCAGAGCGATAATCAGTGTCATTGTTTGTAGAGATGATAATCCACCCGAATAAAGTAGCGACAAGGCTAATACCGCCAATACCACGCCCCAAAGAATCGTTTGCCATTTTGGGGCTTTTTCTTCGCCTTGTGAGGCAATGCTGTTAAGTACAAAAATTCCTGAGTCGGCTGAAGTAATGAAGAATATGGAAATCACAATAACAGCAATGAAAGAGGCAATTGTACCGAATGGTAGTTGATCAAAGAATGTAAAGAGCAGTTGTTCAGTATTGCTGCTTACCTCAGCTAATGCACCAACTGTTTGTTGATCGAACCAAATTGCCGAGCTACCAAAGCTGGTCATCCATAAAATATTAAACAGTGATGGTACGAACAATACACCTAAAATGAACTCACGAATGGTTCTGCCTTTTGAGATTTTTGCAATAAATAAACCGACAAATGGTGCCCAAGAAGCCCACCATGCCCAATAAAGCACGGTCCAACCACTTAACCAGCCTTGATGTTCAGGCTCATAAGCGAATGTACGGAAACTAAGTTCTAATAATGAACTAAAATAATAACCTAAATTCTCGGTTAAACTTGAAAATAGGAATAATGTTGGACCTGTAATAATAACAAAAATGAGTAATAATCCGGCTAAGGTCAAGTTGATTTCACTTAAGATTTTAACGCCTTTACCAACCCCTGTGATAGCAGAGAATACAGCGAGAGACATTGCAACAAGGACAATCACCATAAGTACACCGAAATTACTGTTTTCGATTAGCCCTAAGCTATTAAAGCCTGCACTGACTTGCATAACCCCAAAACCAAGTGTAGTTGTTAGACCAAAAATAGTGCTACAAAGGGCTATAATATCAATCAAGTGCCCCCAAAAACCTGAAATACGGTGTTTTAATAAAGGATAAAAACCAGAACGAACAGTTAGCGATAATTTATATCTAAATCCGAAGTAAGCAAGAGCAAGAGCAATTACACCATAGATTGCCCAAGCGTGAATCCCCCAATGGTAGAAGGTAGTCATCATTGCTTCCTTCATTCTTTCCGATTCACTCAGGTTTTCGTAGACAGGTTTGAGATAATGCAAAACAGGTTCTGCAACACCGAAGTACATTAACCCGATCCCCATACCTGCGGCGAATAACATCGCAATCCAAGAGCCAAAACCAAACTCAGGCTCATCAGTATCTGCCCCTAATTTGATATCGCCCAAACGGCTGAATGAAAGAAAAATCAGAAATAGAAAAAATACCGATCCTGCAAAAATATAAAACCAACTAAAATTTGCAAAAAGGATATTTTTAATAGTGTCAAGTGAAAGCTGAGCTTGTTGTGGGAAAACGATACAGAATATTGCAACAAAGCTAACGAAAATTAAGCTAGGAAGAAATATGGGAGCTTTAAAGGTGCTACCTGCCTGCAATTTTTTAAAGAAATCCAATGGTATATTCCTCGTATAGTTGTTATTAAAGTACCCAAATATATCAAAATACCATAAAGATTACAAATTAAACAAAATGAGTAATAAGATAATTTTATAAGAAATGGTTGATATTTACTCACAATAATCGTTCGTAATTTTTTCTGCTTGTTAGTAAAGCCAAAAATTAAAAATGGTGTGTTGATAAGGTTTGCAGATTCATTATTTGTGAGTAGAATATTTTTATTTATAAAAACAAGACAATGCACACACAACATAATGCTCAAAAAATGGTTCTGCCGATTTTACTGCTGATCTCCCTTTCTCATTTGCTGAATGATTTAATTCAAGCGGTGATGGTCTCAATTTACCCAATGCTTAAAGAGAATTACCAACTGAGTTTTGCTCAAATTGGTATGATTTCGTTAATTTACCAAATTACTGCCTCTATTATTCAACCGGGTATTGGGCTTTATACCGATAAATACCCAAAACCGAATTTATTGCCTGTCAGTATGCTGATTACTCTGCTTTCTGTGATTTTACTCGCCTTTTCGCCGAATTTTGGTGTGTTATTGATAGCAGCGGCGTTAATGGGGATTGGTTCTGCTATTTTTCACCCTGAAGCTTCTCGGGTAGCTCGAATGGCATCGGGCGGTAAATTTGGTACAGCACAGTCGCTTTTCCAAGTAGGTGGAAATAGTGGCTCGGCGTTAGGACCGCTCTTGGTAGCATTGTTTATTGTGCCGTTAGGACAAAATGCGGTAATTTGGGTGGTTGCCTTTGTATTATTAGCCTTGTGGATTTTATATAAAGTGAGCCGTTGGGTGAAATATGAGGTTAAGTCGCTTGTTGTTTCATCAGGTCATATTCAACAACGCTTGCACGGCAAATTATTAGTCAGAGCCTTGTTAATTATCGCGTTATTAATGCTGGCGAAGTTTATTTATATCGCCAGCCTCAGTAACTATTTCACTTTCTATTTAATGGAGAAATTCCAGCTAAATATGGCAACCGCACAGCTTTACTTGTTTGTCTTTTTAGGGGCGGTGGCAGTAGGTACTTTTGCGGGAGGGCCGATTGGCGATAAGATTGGGCGAAACGCAGTCATTTGGTTCTCTTTCTTAGGAATGGCACCTTTTGCGTTATTGCTGCCCCACGCCGATCTATTTTGGACGATTGTGTGTGCGATTTCTGTTGGCTTTATTATGTCATCAGCTTTCTCGGCAATGGTGGTTTACGCTCAAGAAGCGGTGCCGGGTAGAGTTGGGTTAATTTCAGGCACAATGTTTGGATTAATGTTTGGTATTGGCGGCTTAAGTGCCGCCGTGTTAGGTTTTTTTGCTGATGAATATGGCTTGGACACCATTTTTAACGTCTGTGCTTATTTACCTATACTCGGTTTTGCCGCCTTAGGTTTACCGAAACGGAATATTTAAGCTGTTCCCTTTATTATTGTTGAGCTTTGGCTCTGGCTTTTTTCATACTCAGTAAGAAGATGGCAACGCCAATCCATACTAAAATATAGCCAACCGAACGTTCGGCGGAGAGTTTTTCATTAAAAATCAGCACACCGCATAAAAATTGCAATGAAGGCGAGATGTATTGCAACATACCGAGTAAGGACATCGAAATGCGTCTCGCCCCCATTGCAAACCATAGTAACGGAATAGTGGTAGCCGCACCTGAGCAGAGCAGTACCGTCATTTGTAAACTATTGAGTTCGCTAAATACTAAATTGTTTTGGTTATAACAAAAGCATAGATAGGCAATTGCAAAAGGCGACATCAGCAAGGTTTCAAGAGCTAAGCCTGATAACGGCTCCATTGGGGCAAGTTTGCGGATCAAACCATAAATGCAGAAACTGGCAGCTAAAATGAGTGCCACCCACGGCACTTGCCCGGCAGGAATTGCCAGCCATAGAATACCTGCAATAGCAAAGACAACAGAGAGCAGTTGAGCTTTAGTGTATCGCTCTTTTAATACGATATAGCCCACAAAGACATTTAAAATCGGGTTGATAAAATAGCCGAGACTGGCATCTAAAATATGTTCGTTTGTAATCGCCCACAAATAAACCAGCCAGTTTACCCCAATCATAAAAGAAGAAAGACAGAAGATCCCCAGCACTTTAGGCTGTTTAAAAGCATTGATTACCGCCCGCCCTTGTTGGAAAATCAGCAATAGAATAATAGCAAACACCGCAGACCAAACCACTCGTTGAGCTAAAATCTGCTCTGCAGGCATTCCCGATTGATTAATCGGATACCAATAGATCGGAAACGTCCCCCACGTTAAATAACATAACAGAGCGTAATGCCAACCTTGTAATTTGCCTGAAATATTCATTTTGCTTTCCTAAAAGAGTGTGTACAAGCGGTCATATTTGTTGATTTTTTTGCAAATTGCAAATAATAAAATGCTATAAAAAATTAGGCTTTTTCGACGCTAAATGAAATAACCTCTTCAATTTTTTCCGCATTCATCACAAGCATTAATAAACGATCTACCCCAAGTGCGACCCCCGAACAGTTTGGAAAGCCTGCTTTAAGTGCAGCCAGAAAACGCACATCGAGTTGCTGTGGCTCAAGCCCCATTTTTTCACGCTGAATATTGTCTTGTTCAAAGCGATGGATTTGCTCGTTTGCATCGTCTAATTCGTGGAAACCATTACAGAGTTCTAATCCTTTGTAATAAAACTCAAAACGCTCAGCAACACGGTGATCTTCCGAGCTGATTTGTGCTAACGCAGCTTGGGCGGAAGGAAAGTGATAAACCGCAGTTGGGCGATCTTGCCCAATATTCGGTTCAACTACTTCGCTGAATAAAAATTGGAGTAGCGTATCTCGGTTTTCATCATCTTCACATTGCAAACCGTGCTTTCTCGCTTTTTCGACTAATTGAGTTTTGGTGGCAGAAAGCGGATCTAACCCAACGTGGGTTTGGAATACAAATTGATAGCTAAAGGATTCTGCCGGTTCGCAGTCTAAAATCTGTTGCAGTAAATCATCCACTTCATTGATGAGGCGATACATATCAAAATGTGGACGATACCATTCCAACATTGTAAATTCAGGATTGTGGTATTTGCCTGCTTCTTCATTACGAAACACTTTGCAAAGCTGGAAAATCGGTCCGCTGCCCGCAGCGAGCAAACGCTTCATATGATATTCAGGGCTTGTCATCAAATGGAGTGTTTTTGCCTCATTGCTAAATGGCGATAAGAATTGAGTGCTGAATGTTGAAAGATGAACATCTGTTACTGAAAATTCACTTAAAATCGGCGTTTCAACTTCTAAAACGCCACGTTCTGTAAAGAATTTTCGCAGTTCAGCAATAATTTTTGAGCGTTGGATAAGGTGAGGGATAGTAGCAGTTGGTTGCCAATCAATGTTATCGAGTTGTAAATTATTCATAAAAAATGACCGCTTGAAAATGTACCGCTATTTTAGCTTAAAAAAGCGTATTACCCTAGTTGCTGATCAAGAAAAAATAAAGCAGGTTTTTTAACTTTTATGCAACAAATTAAATTTTCTCATTTAAAACATTAGAAATTTTTTCTCTATTACTCTCCAATTAAGAGCCATTCTCAATACCTTCATTGTGCTCGTTACCTTTTTTGAGGTAGATCACAAAATTACACTTTTTATGTTAAAAATTTGTAAAATCAGCTTATCTGATTGATTAAATAGTGGCACAATATCATCACTTTTAATGAATAAGTTTTTTAACTTTCGGAGTGCATTATGCAAAGTGTTAATTTTGATGTGGCTATTATCGGTGCTGGTGGTGGCGGCTTGCGTGCTGCTATTGCAGCGGCTGAAGCAAATCCAAATCTGAAAATTGCTTTAATTTCAAAAGTTTACCCAATGCGTAGCCACACGGTGGCGGCAGAAGGTGGCTCGGCAGCGGTCATTAAAGATACGGATTCTTTTGACAATCACTTTAACGACACCGTAGGCGGTGGCGACTGGTTATGTGAACAAGATATTGTGGAGTATTTTGTTGAGCATTCTCCTATTGAAATGACACAGTTGGAGCGTTGGGGTTGCCCTTGGAGCCGTCGTGAAGATGGCGAAGTAAACGTTCGCCGTTTCGGTGGTATGAAAATTGAGCGTACTTGGTTCGCCGCCGATAAAACAGGCTTCCACATCTTACACACTTTGTTCCAAACCTCGATTAAATATCCGAATATTGTTCGCTTTGATGAACATTTCGTGTTAGATATTTTAACCGACAACGGCGAAGCTCGTGGCTGTGTGGCAATGAATATGATGGAAGGTACGCTTGTTCAAATCAACGCAAATGCGGTTGTGATTGCAACGGGGGGTGGCTGCCGTACTTATCGTTTCAACACGAACGGCGGTATTGTAACGGGCGACGGTTTATCAATGGCATATCGTCACGGTGTGGCTTTGCGTGATATGGAGTTCGTTCAATATCACCCAACAGGATTGCCGAATACGGGTATCTTGATGACTGAAGGCTGTCGTGGTGAGGGTGGTATCTTAGTGAATAAAGATGGCTACCGTTACTTACAAGATTATGGCTTAGGGCCTGAAACGCCAATCGGCAAACCGGAAAACAAATATATGGAGCTAGGCCCTCGTGATAAAGTATCTCAAGCGTTCTGGCAAGAATGGCGTAAAGGCAACACCTTAAAAACCGCAAAAGGTGTTGATGTGGTTCACTTAGATTTACGTCATCTCGGCGAAAAATATTTACTTGAGCGTTTACCGTTTATTTGTGAATTAGCGAAAGCGTACGAAGGGGTTGATCCTGCTAAAGCACCAATTCCAGTTCGCCCTGTTGTTCACTACACAATGGGTGGTATTGAAGTGGATATGAATGCAGAAACCTCAATTAAAGGCTTATTTGCGGTGGGCGAATGCGCGTCATCAGGTTTACACGGGGCAAACCGTTTAGGGTCTAACTCTCTCGCAGAATTAGTGGTGTTTGGTAAAGTAGCGGGTGAAAACGCCGCTCGCCGTGCATTAGAAGTAACTGCCCGTAACCAACCACAAATTGATGCTCAAGCAAAAGATATTGTGGCTCGCTTACACGCATTGGCAAACCAAGAAGGTACTGAATCTTGGTCACAAATTCGTAATGAAATGGGCGATTCAATGGAAGAAGGTTGTGGTATCTACCGTACACAAGAGAGTATGGATGCAACCGTGAATAAGATCCAAGAGTTAAAAGAGCGTTATAAAAATATCAGCGTTAAAGATAAATCAAGTGTATTTAACACCGATTTACTCTACAAAATTGAGTTAGGCTTTATCTTAGATGTTGCTCAATCTATTGCTTGCTCTGCGGTGGAACGTAAAGAATCTCGTGGTGCACACCAACGTTTAGACTATGTTGAGCGTGATGATGTGAATTACTTGAAACATACTCAGGCGTTCTATAATGCAGATGGTACACCAACGATTAAATACAGTGAAGTGAAAATTACCAAATCACAACCACAAAAACGTGTGTACGGTGCAGAAGCGGAAGCACAAGAAAAAGCAAGAAAAGCAGCAGAAGCTCAAGCACAACAATAGAGAAGGAGCAGTAAAATGGCAAATTTAGATAAAATGACCATCGAAGTGCTACGCTACAATCCAGAGTCAGATAGCGAGCCACATTTAGATAGATATGAAGTGCCTTATGACAGCCAAACTTCACTATTAGATGCACTTGGGTTTATTAAAGACGAGTTAGAACCAGAGCTTTCGTATCGCTGGTCTTGTCGTATGGCGATCTGCGGATCGTGTGGTATGATGGTAAACGGTAAACCAAAACTAGCGTGTAAAACGTTCTTGCGTGATTACAGTGGCTTTATGCGAATTGAACCGCTTGCTAACTTCCCGATTGAGCGTGATTTAGTGGTGGATTTAAGCCATTTCATCGATAGTTTAGAGGCAATTAAACCTTATATTATTGATAACAAAGCCCCTGAAGGACAACGCACTAAACAAACCCCAGCACAGTTAGAGAAATATCGTCAATTCTCAATGTGTATTAACTGTGGTTTATGTTATGCGGCTTGTCCACAATTTGGTTTAAACCCTGAGTTTATCGGTCCTGCGGCAATTACATTAGCTCATCGTTATAATCTTGATAACCGTGATAATGGCCGTGAAGAGCGAATGAAATTACTTAGCAGCAAAAATGGGGTATGGAGTTGTACTTTCGTGGGCTACTGCTCAGAAGTTTGTCCGAAACACGTTGGGCCGGCCTCAGCAGTGAATCAAGGCAAGCTAGAAAGTGCAAAAGATTATGTTATCTCAATGATTAAACCGAGATAGGAGGAAGAGATGTCAGCGACAAAACGTAGACCTTATGTTCGAGGAATGAAAGCGAGCTGGTGGAAAAAACTCGATTTCTACAAAATGTATATGGTGCGTGAGGCAACCTGTCTTCCAACGGTTTGGTTCTGTATCGTACTATTTTATGGTGCAGTTGCATTAAGCAAAGGCACATTTGCAACTGACTTTGTGGATTTCTTACAAAATCCATTTGTGGTTGTACTAAATATTATCTCACTTGGTGCGATTCTTTATCACGCTGCGACTTTATATGTGATGACACCAATGGTAATGCCACTGATTGTAAAAGGGCAGCGCTTACCGAATACGGTTGGCAGAAATATCCTTTGGGCAGCCACTGGTGTGATTAGCTTAATTGCATTAATCTTAGTTTATATTTAATAAGGGGAATAAAATGAGTCTTGATCAAAACCCAAAACGTTCAAATGAACCACCTGTATGGCTATTATTCAGTGCTGGCAGTATGGTAAGTGCATTATTTTTCCCTGTAGTGATCTTTATTATTGGCTTATTACTGCCGTTTGGCTTAGTTTCCCCAGACAATATTATTGCTTTTGCACAAAGTTGGATCGGAAAACTTATCATTATGGTATTAGCGATTTTCCCAATGTGGACGGGTATGCACCGAATTCATCACGGTTTGCACGATCTGAAAATTCATACGCCAGCGGGTAGTGTGATCTTCTATGGACTATCAGTATTGTTTACAATTTTAGTCATTATTGCTATAGTACAGATCTAAAAGTGTAAGACCATCTTTTTAAAAGATGGTCTTTTATCTTTTTTGCAAGCGATCGAATTTACAAATAAATTTACAAATATCAGAAATCCTGATGATAAAACGATCGTTTTGTATTAAATATCTGCAAATTTAAAATTTTTTACAAAAAACACTTGCGTTCATTTCAGATTTCTCTATAATGCACCCCACACAACGACGCGCTGTTGTGAACGGTTAGGTTTTAAGTTCAGTGCGTCGTTCTTTTTTGTTCT
>NZ_JBGTYX010000019.1:0-42378 GCF_041807785.1 Mannheimia sp. E30BD | reverse complement strand
AAGTCAATCAACAAGTGCCCACACAGATTGTCTGATAAATTGTTAAAGAACAAAAAAGAACGACGCACTGAACTTAAAACCTAACCGTTCACAACAGCGCGTCGTTGTGTGGGGTGCATTATACGGAAAACTAAAATCCTTGCAAGGGAATTTTTGAAAAAAGTTGCAAAAAATTTTAAAAAATTAACCGCTTGTTGAAAGTTTAAACCATTTGAAAAAAACTTCAGCAACAAACGGTTAAATTTTAGATTAATTTTGCAAATCTTCGTATAATCAGCCATAAATAGGATAATGGAGGCATAATGGATTTTTTAGATCACTTTATCAAACTGCACCAAATTGAAGGCGATATCCAAGTTCTCTGCCGTTTTCAGGGCGATTGGCATATTCAAAATCCGCAAACGGAACAGCCGATAGGGGCCTTCCATATTATTTCCAAAGGGCAATGTTGTGTGAAATTGGAAGGCAAATGCCACCATTTACAGGCCGGCGATGTGATTTTTCTGCCTTATGGCACACAGCACGAACTGGCAAGTTGCCCGACTTTACTCGCCGTCAATCCCGATCAACTTATCCCGATTCAGCAGAGTACACTTGGGGGATTTACTCTTTGCCACCACCCGCAAAGCCACGACTTTGAGATGTTCTGCGGTCATTTCCACTATCGGTCGGCAGCCAACCACCCTATTTTTGAACTGCCGAAGTGGCACTTGTCTAGCAATAATCCCTCGATTTTCGCCCTGCTCACGCTACTTCAACAGGAGAGCGACAACTTGCTAGGCAATAAATCGGTGATCAACGCCCTTTCCAATGTGTTGTTTACCTATTTGATTCGTGATTATTTGCAACATCAACCGCTACAACACGGTATTTTGAGCCTGTTACAAGACAAACGGCTACAAAATGCGGTAAAAGCGATGATTGAACAGCCGGAAACGGCGTGGTCGATGGATCTACTCGCCGAACGTTGTGCGATGTCCCGCTCCAATTTTATTCGGGCATTTAAGGAGAAGAGTGGCGTATCGGCAGGGCAATTCCTCACTGAACTACGACTACGCAAAGCGGAGATGTTGCTCAACAGTAGCCAGCTTTCCGTACAACAGATCGCCCTTGCAGTCGGCTATCAATCTGAGGCTCATTTCAGTAAATTATTTAAAGCCTATAAACACTGCTCGCCAAGCCAATATCGAGCAGAAAATAAAACCCTGCCGTAGCAGGGTTTTGCAAATTTTCCTTGAAATCTCACCGCTTGTCAGCCGCCGAGAGCCTTTAAGCCTACGGTCATATGTGTGCCGTAAAACAGGGTTCTGGCAATCAATTCCCCTGCAATAATTAGCACAAAGCCTAAGCCATTGAACCATACGCCCTGTTTTTTCAGGCTAATCAACAACGCTATCACGCCAACCGCAATCAAGCCGAAACGCAGAACGGTGTAGGCAGCATAGCTTGGCACTAAATCTAAGGCGTTAAAAATCGCATTTTTGGTTTGAGCAAGCTGTTGATAGTGGAAGAACGCCACAATCAATGCCACCACCGCAAATAAGCCGGTTAATTTGGTAAATAAATTTTGTCCTGTTTGTACTTTTGCCAGTTGGAGCAACAGCACGGTTAAAGCCGAGCCTGCCAATAACGCCGTTAAGCTGAAATTGAGCGGGGTGAAAATGGTGTTCCAAGTCGGCACGGTCGGGATCAAATAGAGTTTTGCCATCGCACCGACAAACACGATCCCACTGATTGCCACGATTATTCTGCCCAAAGTCGCCCAGCCTTTCGGGAGCTTGTTGGTAATCGGGGCGATAAGGCTTGCCAAAGGGCTAACAAGCGGTAACTGTACGCCATCTTTTTGCAAAAAGGCGGCGGTAGCCAACGCCCAATATGCTCCGCCTAAGGCGAAGAAAGTGGAACCGGTGAAAATCTCATTGCTAAGATCTGACGCTCCCACTCGGTTTAACGCATTAAATGCCCGTTCCGGTGAGCCTAAGTGGGTGGTGGAGGCAATAAAGCCTAATGCCATTAAGCCCCATAAAATCACCATTACATAGTGTAAGCGGTTTTCCGCTGTTTTACCCTGTGAGGTGGTTAAAATCAAACTTAGCCCGATAAACGCCCCAACCACCGCCTGAGCAAAGACGGTAAAGAAGACCAACGGTAATTCGTGTAATCCTGCTCCCATTTTAAACCTCCTTCGGGTTGGCTAAGAAACCGCCGTCAAAGTCGGTCGGTTTAGCGTTGTTGTTTAGGCGTAGTGCGATATTTGGGTTAGTGTAGTGCGATGGCGGCAGTGGGGCGACATCTTTGATTTCGCCATATTTTGCCCGCAGTTCGTCCATCGGCAATAAATCCAATGCACGCAGTGGGCAAGATTCTACACACATCGGCTTTAAGCCCTGCTCCACCCGCTCAAAACAGCCATCACATTTGGTCATTCGCCCTGTGCGTTGGTTAAATTGTGGGGCTCCATACGGACACGCCATCGAGCAGTATTGGCAACCGATGCAGACATCTTGATTGACGACTACAAAGCCGTCTTCCCGTTTGTGCATTGCTCCACTTGGGCAGACATTAGCACAGGCGGGGTTTTCGCAGTGATTGCAGGAAATCGACAGATAGTAAGAGAAGACATCTTGTGTCCACGCTTCGCCCTCTTGCTTCCAACCGCCGCCGCAGTATTCGTAGATACGGCGGAAACTGACATCAGGGGTCAAATCTTTGTAATCTTTACAAGCTAATTCACAGGTTTTACAGCCTGTGCAACGCTGTGAATCAATATAAAAGCCATACTGTTTTTTACTCATATTTCCCCCTAGCCTTGTACTCGTTCAATTTGCACCAAGTTGGTGTGCTGCGGATTGCCTTTTGACAATGGCGATGGTCGCTGTGTAGTCAGAACATTAAAGCTACCGTTGTGATCGACCCGATTACCGTCCGGCATATACCACGCCCCTTCGCCCATTGCGGTAACGCCCGGCATAATGCGTGGCGTGACATTTGCCATCACACGGGTTTCGCCCCGATCGTTGAAAATCCGCACCGTATCGCCGTGTTTTATCCCCCGTTTTTCCGCATCAATCGGGTTGATCCAGACCGATTGCAAAGAGGCTTGTTGCAACACATCAACATTGCCGTAGGTGGAATGCACCCGAGATTTATAGTGGAAACCGACTAATTGCAGCGGAAATTGCTCCCGTTTCGGATCGTCCCAGCCCTCAAATTGGCGGGTGTAGATCGGCAGCGGGCTAATCACATCGCCCTCCGGCAGTGTCCAAGTGTCGGCAATTTTCGCCAAGCGCTCGGAGTAGATCTCAATTTTGCCCGATGGGGTGGTGAGCGGATTTGTAATCGGATCTTGGCGGAATTTTTTGAACGCCACCATATGCCCGTTCGGATCTTTCTGTTTGATAATGCCCTGCTCACGGAACTGTTCAAAGCTGATATCTTTGAAGAACGGATTTTTCTCTTGGGTTTGAGTATAGAGATGACGCAACCACTCTTCTTGGGTTCTGCCTTCGGTGAACGCCTCTTTTGCCCCCATTTTCTCGGCAATGCCGGCATAGATTTCATAAATCGGCTTGCATTCAAACTGTGGCTCAATCGCTTTATCGGCAAAAATCACATAGCCCATATTGCCTGCCGAGCCGTCCATACAGAAATCCGCCTGTTCGGAAGTGGTGCAATCCGGCAACAGAATATCCGCATATTTGGCGGTAGAAGTCATATGGTTATCAATTACTACCAACATTTCGAGCAAACTTTCGTCCTGTAGAATTTCGTGGGTGCGGTTGATGTCGGAATGCTGATTGATAATGCAGTTACCTGCGTAGTTCATAATAAATTTGATATTTTGATTGAGTTTTTCCGCCCCTTTCAAGCCATCGGTTAGAGCTGTCATCTCTGAACCATGCGTTACCGCATCCGTCCACATAAAGATCGGGATTTTCGCCTCAATCGGGTTTTTCCCCACCGGCATACGCACAAACGGCATAGTGTAAAAGCCCTCACGGGAACCGCTGTTACCGCCGTGAATGCCGACATTGCCGGTTAAACAGGCTAACATCGCAATCGCTCGTGCCGCTTGTTCGCCATTGGCGTGGCGTTGTGGCCCCCAGCCTTGACAGATATAGGCCGGTTTTGTACCTGCAATTTCCCGAGCCAGCTCAATAATGCGAGCTTTCGGAATGCCTGTGATACGTTCTGCCCATTCAGGGGTTTTAGCGGTTTTATCCGCTCCTTCGCCTAAAATATAGGCTTTATAGTGGCCGTTTTTCGGGGCTGATTCGGGCAGTGTTTTCTCATCGTAGCCGATACAGTAGGTATCAAGGAATGCTTGATCGACCAAGTTTTCGGTAATCATCACGAACGCCATACCTTCCACTAACGCCGCATCGGTGCCCGGGCGAATCGGCACCCACTCGCCACGCCCTGCGATGGTGTCGTTATAACGAGGGTCGATCATAATGGTTTTTGCCTGAGAGCGTTCTTGTGCCTGCTGATAGAGATAGGTAACGCCCCCACCACTCATACGGGTTTCCGCCGGGTTGTTACCGAAATAGACCACCAATTTGGAATTTTCAATATCGGTTGGGCTGTTGCCGGCATTACTGCCGTACATATAAGGAATGGCCTCAAAAATTTGTGAATAGCTGTAAGTGCCGTGATGCCCCAAACACCCACCAATACTGTTCATAAAACGGCTAGAAATGCTGCGGGGTGGTGGATAACTTGCCGCAACCGTTGCCCCGAGCGTGCCTGTCGCAAACGGCAGATATAACGCCTCATTGCCATATTGAGTGATGATCCGTTTTAAATTAGTGGCGATCTCTTCAAAGGCTTCGTCCCACGAAATGCGTTTAAATTTGCCCTCGCCTCGCTTGCCGACCCGTTTCATCGGGTATTTCAAACGGTCAGGATTATACACACGGCGACGCATCGACCGTCCCCTTGCACAGGCTCGCACTTGGTGGAAATCGTCATAAATATCCGCCCCAAGATTATCGGTTTCCACATATTTAATCACGCCATCAACTACGTGCATTCTCAGCGGACAACGGCTGTGGCAGTTCACTGTACAAGCACTCCATACCAGTTTTTCTTCGCTTGGTTTGCTGATTTCAAGCTTGGTGTCTGCTTTCGCTATTGGAATTTGCACCGTATTAGCCGCCAGTGCCATACCGCCCACTGCTGCCGTGCCTTTTAAAAATTGTCGTCTCTCCACATTCAGTGGCGTTTCAGATTGATGTTTCATAGTTCCCCCCACAAAAAATCGACTTGGGGTAACTATAACGGGCAGTGGCTGGCAAATTATTGACTTTCGTCAAGTTTGAGAAAAAGTTGGACTAAACCGCAAGAGGTTTGGACTATTTCGCAGAATAGAAAACAAGCGGTCAAATTTGCTCAAAATTTTACAAAAGGAAAGGGGGCATTCACCCCACCTGTAAACTCACATAATGCTGCGGGCAAGCGGTTTTACACTCGCCGCAGCCGTTGCATTTGTCGCTGTTGAGCTGCATTTTGCGGGTGGTGAGGTCGAAGGAGATCGCCTGCTCTCGACAGGCGGTCTCACAAAAAAAGCAGGCTTGATTGTTCTGGCGGAGGCAGGAGAAATCAAAGGTTGGGCGTAGTCCCGTATCGGGCTGGGTATTACTTGCCAATGCCCCATTCGGACAAGCAGTGGCACAGTTGCCACAGAGATCGCAAGCGGAAAAATCAATTTCAAGGATCGCTTTGCTCTCTTTCAATATAATCAAACCGTAAGGGCAGGCTTTGACGCATTCGCCACAACCGTTGCAGTTTTTCAGAAACAGCGGTTCTGCTACCGCAAACGGCGGTCGGGCGGCTTGGCGTTTTAGCCATTCCCCTGTACTTTCCGCTTGGGCTTTCTGCCCACCTCCAATTAAGGCACGGAACAGTCCCCGCCGTGAAATGCGGTTATGCTCCAAATAGGCAGCGTAATAGCGTTCGTCTTTTGCCATTGCGATGCCTAACGGTAGAGCTGCAATGCAAGCGGTTGAATTTGCAAGCTTTTTTGCAAATCGTTTAACAGGGCTTCGGCTAACCGCCCCAACCCTTGATAAAAAGGCACATTTTCAGCATTAAATAATTCAAAAAAACGGTACGCCCAAGTCAGAAAATGCTCGGCTAAAAACGGCTTGAGCAGTTCAGGGTTTTCTTCCGCCAGATAAGCGGTCAGCATCAACATCAAACCGATATGATCTTCCGGCTCATTTTGGTTGAGCGAAAATTGAATACCGTTACTCTGCAAAAACTTCCGCAATGTCAGCAAACTTTCGCCAAACACCACGCTCTCTTTATCCAGATAGACTGATCCCCACGGCGGAGCCGGTAGAGCATTCGGCCCGATAAACAGAGCTTGATAATCTGCTTCAAGCTGTTCATCCGAGATTTTTTGCAGATTTTGCTGAATTTCCGACCGCTTGCTTTCACTTAAAAAATCACAATCTGCCAGCCACTCATCAGTTTGAAATAACGCCACCAACGGCTGGTTTTGCGGCACGCTCGGGGCATAGAAAAACAGCGAACCCAGAATACGGGCAAGTTGAATTTGGCTATCGTTCATTATCACTCCTTTTAAATACAGCATTTTGCCAAAATCTTAGTTTATTAAGCGATGAAAATAAAGCAGATTTGCTCAAGAAACAAAATAAACATTCGCAATTTTTTGCCACAAGCGGTAGAATTTTATCCAACTTTTACCAATTAAGGAGTAGATTATGGAACATTTTATCGGTTTCAGTGTGGCGGGTAATTTTGCCGGACACTTAGAGCAAGCTGGCGAGGCGGCGGATTTTGTAAAAGTCAAAACCGTTGAAGCTGTGCAACCAAAAGCCATTTTTCCATTTTATGTGCCTGCTGAGAATTTAGGGGATTATCAGTTCTTATCCACCTATCCGCTTTCTAATACGGCGATTAATTTCCCCGAAGATGCAGACAATCTGCAAATCGAGCCTGAAGTTGCCTTAATTTGTGAAATCGGCTATCAAGGCAATCAGGTTGTTTCCCTTACCCCAACTCATTTTGGTGCTTATAATGACTGCTCTATTCGTCGCCCAAATGCGAATAAAATCTGTGAAAAGAAAAACTGGGGAGCTTCTTCTAAAGGGCTTTCAGCTACTTTGTTAGAGCTTGATACGTTTAACGAAGGCAGCAGATTAGATAACTATAATATCGCTTGTTTCCATAAACGTAATGGCGAACTGAATGCTTATGGTATTGATAGCCCTGCGGTAGAATATAGCTACTTCCACCAAAAATTATTAGATTGGATTGTCGATAGAATGAATAATCAGCCTGATGAAGGCCCGATGAATAACATAGCTGAAATGTTAAAACAGGCGAATTATCCAACCAAAGCTATTATTAGTATTGGAGCAACACGCTACACGCCTTTTGGCGAAACCAATTTCTTACAGGTGGGCGATGTGAGTATGGTTGTGGTTTACAATGCGAAGAAATATTCGCATAGCCAAATTGAAGAAATGGCGAAACTAGAAACCTTTAGCGAAGACGTTTCTGCCTTAATTCAAACAGTTCGTTAAACAACAAGCGGTCTTTTTTTGAGAAAATTTTGCGAGCTGTATCGAAAATTTGAATTTCTTTTCTGACGCTTTCCTTTCTTTATTTTATAGTGCCTTCAACTCTTGGAGGCACTATGAAAACACTTCTCTTTTTATTACTGCTCTGCCCTGCTGTTTTAGCGAAATCGCCTGATTTGATGTTGCTTGGGCAATATAAAGATCAAGATCTGTCTGGCTGGGTAATGAGCGAAAAACTCGATGGCGTGCGGGGATTTTGGGACGGCAAGCAACTGATGAGTCGTCAGGGCTATCCGCTAAATCCACCGGACTATTTTGTGAAAGATTTTCCGCCGTTTGCGATAGACGGTGAGTTGTTTAGCGAGCGGGGAAAATTTGAGGAGATTTCTGCCACCGTTCGTGCTGCTAATCCAAAGGGCTGGTATAAACTCAAATTACAGGTATTTGATGTACCGAATGCAAAAGGCAATCTGTTTGAACGGCTCAATTCATTAAAGCAATACCTCGCACAGCACTCTACACCACATATTGAGATTATTGAGCAAATTCCTATTCAAAACAAAGAACATCTTGATACTTTTTATCAGGCTATTTTAGCAAAAGGTGGGGAGGGCGTTGTTGTTCGTAATCCCAATGCGGAATATATTCAAGGGCGTTCAGCCCAAATTTTGAAAATCAAACCTGTTTTAGATGAAGAGTGTACCGTTATCGCACATCACAAAGGTAAAGGCAAGTATGCCGATAAATTAGGGGCGATCACTTGTGAAAATCAGCGAGGGCGATTTCGGATCGGTTCCGGTTTTAAAGATAAAGAGAGAGAAAATCCACCACCGATTGGTTCAACCGTTACTTATAAATATCGGGGCTTAACCGAGAGCGGAAAGCCAAGATTTGCAACTTTTTGGCGAATAAGAGGTGATCAACTTTCTGAAAAATAAGAGCTATCTCACATTTTCAACAAAATAAAATTGACAGACTGCATTTATCGGCGTAAAAAGTTGTTACCTTTTTTTAACAATCTATGAACAATGTTATGCTAACCATTCATCATACCAGTGAACATAGCTTGCTCTGCTTAGTTGCTCCGCCTGCCGAACTTGCTAAACAACAACAAATCTGGGCGGTAGCTGAACAGGCGAGAACATTAGAAAATGTGACAGAAGTAGTAGTTGGAATGAATAATTTTACCGTCTTCCATGCTCTAACCACAGATTCAAAAGCCTTGATCTCCACAATTCAACAACTGTGGGAAAGTTATCAAGTTCAATCGGCTCAAACACCCCGCTTAATTGAAATTCCAGTTCATTACGGTGGCGAGTTTGGCGAAGATCTGTTTGAGGTGGCAAAATTCCATAATACGACGGCGGAAGAAATTATCCGTCGCCATACCGAGCCAACTTATACCGTATTTATGATCGGCTTCCAGCCTGGTTTCCCTTATCTTAATGGCTTACCAACCAATCTTCATACCCCTCGCCGCGATGTGCCGAGAACCAAAGTACCGGCAGGTTCAGTCGGCATTGGTGGTAGCCAAACGGGGATTTATCCGTTTACTTCGCCCGGTGGCTGGCAACTGCTCGGATGCACCGAGTTACCTCTATTTAACATTCAGCACAATCCGCCAACGCTCCTTTCAGCCGGCAATAATGTGCGATTTGTGGCGGAGAGCATCACCCTATGATTTATGTTGAAAAAGTACAGGGCTTTGCCCATATTCAAGATTTAGGGCGATATGGTTATCGTCATTTAGGCATCAGCCACGCTGGAGCGATGGACACCCTTGCCTTACAAGCGGGCAATTTATTGCTAAAAAATGCAAATAATGCCCCTGCTCTCGAAATCACCGCCGGTGGGCTAACACTAACTTTCGATTGCAACACGCCGTTCTGTTTTACGGGGGCGTTGGTGGAAGCCGAATTAGACGGAATGCCCGTTTTTTCCTATTTCCGTTATACCGCCAAAGCCCGCCAAACCTTAACCTTAAAACGGATTGCGACAGGCAATTATGCCTACCTTTGTGTTGCAGGCGGTTTTCTTGTGCCACAAGTGCTAGGCTCGGCGAGTACCGATTTAAAAGCCCAATTTGGCGGTTTTCACGGCAGAATGTTAAAAGCGGGCGATAGCTTACCGACAGGCTTGCGTGATACCGAGCTTTCAATGCTTGCGATTGAGCCGATTGATTTTACCGCTCGCATTCGGGCAACCGCTTCCAGCGAGTATGAAGCCTTTACTAGCGACAGCCGTGAACGCTTTTGGCAACAAGGTTGGAAGTTACAAGCTAACAGCAATCGTATGGGCTACCGTTTTGCAGATAAAGCGTTGAAATTGACCGCTCCTCTTGAAATGCTCTCTTATGCTGCTCCAAGTGGTACGGTGCAAGTCCCACCGGACGGACAGCCGATTATCTTGTTGGCAGATGCTCAAACTACTGGCGGCTATCCGAAAATTGCCTGCATTATTCAAGCGGATCTCGGACGACTTGCCCAAAATCCGTTTGGTTCGGCGGTGCAATTTGAACAAGTCAGCCGTGAACAAGCGGTCGAAATTTACCAAAAAGATCAAAATTATTTAGTGAACATTCGGAGAAAAGTAGATGAAGCAGGTTGATTTAAATGTTGATTTAGCCGAAGGCTGTGGCAATGACCATCGCCTATTACAACTTGTTACCTCAGCCAATGTCTGCTGTGGCTTGCACTCAGGCGATTACAATGAAATGCGTAAAGCCATTCATTGGGCAAAAGAAAACTGCGTGCGAGTCGGGGCTCACCCGGGCTTTCCGGATAGAGAAAACTTTGGGCGTACCAATATGCAGCTGCCCGGTGAAGAATTAACCGCCTGCCTACTTTATCAACTCGGTGCAGTGAAAGCCTTGTGCGATGCCGAAAGCGTAGCGATGGATTATATCAAGCCACACGGGGCTTTATACAATATGGCAGCCAAAGACGCCCATTTAGCAGGCTTGATTGCAAAAACCATCAAACAGTTCGATCCAGCCCTGAAATTAATGGGCTTATCCGGCAGTTTAATGCTTACTATTGCGGAAGAACACGGTTTACAAACTATTTCCGAAGTCTTCGCAGACCGCCACTATTTAGCTAACGGCTCTCTCGTGCCTCGTACCCGTGATGATGCGATGGTCGAAAGCGATGACGAAGCAATCAGCCAAGTATTACAAATGGTACTAGACGGCACTGTGCCAACCGTTGATGGCGATAATGTAACGATTAAATCCGATAGCATTTGCTTACACGGAGATGGTGAACACGCAGTGGCATTTGCCGAACGGATTAGGAAGGAGTTGGAGGAAAAGGGGATTGCGGTGAGAGCGTAATATCTCACTCCGCCCATAATCTTTGTTACTTTTCTTTGCTTCGCCAAAGAAAAGTAACCAAAAGAAAGGCTACCCGAACTTCGCTTTGTTGTGATTTCCTTAACGGAAAATTTGTAAACTCGCTACGCTCAAATACGACAAATTTTCCTAGAAATCACAAGTCGCTCAGACGGGAAAATGGAACATCATTTGACAATTTTCGCAAAAATTTCTAAAAAATGCCGCTTGTATAATGGTTATTCCCCCTCAAAATTGCCTGAGCGAATTAGAATGTGTAGAAAAATTTACTCTGAGCAAAGCGAATGTAAATTTTTCGTGAAACACATCCTAATGTAGCGAAGGAAAGCAATTTTATCGGGGTGTGCTTTCTTTGCACAAACAAAGAAAGTAACAAGAAAAACGCTCGATATATATTTTTATCAAATCCAAAAACAACAAAAGGAAAACATAATGTCAAAAACCAGCAACCGCAGTACTTTACTTGGGGCTGCATTCTTAATGGCGACTTCCGCTATCGGGCCGGGCTTTTTAACCCAAACCGCCACTTTTACCCAAACGCTACTTGCCAGCTTCGGGTTTGTGATCTTACTCTCGATCTTGCTTGATATTGGAGCTCAACTGAATATCTGGCGAATTGTTGCCGTCTCTGAAAAGAAAGCTCAGGATATTGCGAACGCCGTATTACCGGGTGCGGGTTATTTCTTAGCACTGCTGATTGTGATGGGCGGTTTAGCCTTTAACATTGGTAACGTGGGCGGTGCAGGCTTAGGCTTAAATATTCTGACTGGTCTTTCGCCTGAAATGGGGGCAATTATCAGCGGAGCGATTGCTGTCGGCGTATTCCTATTCCGTGAAGCGGGTAAAGTAATGGATAGATTTGCTCAAATTATGGGCTTTGTGATGATTGCCTTAACCATCTTTGTGGCGGTAAAAGCGAATCCGCCTCTTGGTGATGCCGTAGTGCATACTTTCGTACCGGAAAAATTAGATGTGATTGCAATTGTTACCCTTGTGGGCGGTACGGTGGGCGGCTACATCACCTTTGCAGGCGCCCACCGCTTGCTTGATGCCGGTATTAAAGGTAAGGAAAATCTGAAAGAGGTGAGTAAAAGCTCGGTTTCTGCGATTTTAATTGCCTCCATTATGCGTGTTGTACTGTTCTTGGCGGTGCTGGGCGTGGTGTCAATGGGTGTACAGCTTGATCCGAAAAATCCGGCTTCAACCCCATTTGCCCACGTTGCCGGTAATGTCGGTTTGATGATCTTTGGTGTGGTGATTTGGGCAGCTTCGATTACTTCTGTTATCGGTGCGGCTTATACTTCCGTTTCTTTCATTACTTCGTTCTCGCCATTTATCGAAAAACATAAAAATTGCTTCATTGTTGCCTTTATTGTGGTTTCGACTGCAGTATTAGCCACCATTGGTCGCCCTGCACAAGTATTGGTGTTTGTCGGCACGCTGAACGGCTTAATCCTGCCAATTTCACTGGGCTTAATCTTGCTTGCGGCACATAAAACGAAAATTGTGGGCGATTACAAACACCCGATTTGGATGACTATCTCAGGGGCTATTGTGGTTATATTAATGGCTATTTTAAGTGCGATGACACTCTCAAAATACATTTCTAGCTTGATGGCGTAATCGCAAAATAATGACAAGCGGTCAAATTTCCAAATTTTTTTGCATATCGAATTGCAAAAGATTGGCAAAATCTGACCGCTTGTTATTTAGTTTGTGATCTACCACAAATTTTTATACTAAATCATTTGAAATTAAGCCAGAATTTTTCTACATTTTACATATCATTTTTATCATTAAGGATAACTCTATGACAAACGCAGAACTATTTGGCGAAGGGTTAAATCTGATGTTTGCAGGAATGGGCTTTGTTCTCCTGTTTTTGTTCCTGCTCATTTATGCCATCAGTTTTATTTCTAGTCTGATTAACCGATACTTCCCAGAATCTACACCTGTTCCAGAACAAAAATCACCAATCTCTCAACCTCAAGATGATGTAGAACATTTACGCCCTGTTATTATTGCGGCGATTGCTCATCATCGTCGAATCAACGGACAAAATTAATACAGTTTAAAAGGAATGTGATTATGACAACTCAACCGAAAAAAATTGCGATTACCGATGTGGTGTTGCGTGATGCTCATCAATCTCTGTTCGCCACCCGTTTACGTTTAGATGATATGTTACCTATTGCCGCCGAGCTGGATAAAATCGGCTATTGGTCGTTAGAAACGTGGGGGGGAGCAACTTTTGATAGCTGCATTCGCTTTTTAGGCGAAGATCCTTGGGTGCGTTTGCGTGAATTGAAAAAAGCGATGCCGAAAACACCAATGCAAATGTTGTTACGGGGTCAAAATTTGCTTGGCTATCGCCATTATGCTGATGATGTCGTGGACAAATTTGTGGAGCGTTCTGTCGCAAATGGTATGAGCGTTTTCCGTGTGTTTGATGCCCTAAACGACCCTCGCAATATGCAAGCGGCATTACAAGCGGTGAAAAAACACGGCGGACACGCACAGGGTACATTAAGCTACACAACAAGCCCTGTTCATACCCTGCAAACGTGGTTAGAAGTAACTGAGCAGTTATTAGAAATTGGCGTAGATTCTTTGGTTATCAAAGATATGTCGGGTATTTTAACGCCAATGGCAGCCTATGAATTAGTCAGCGAAATTAAAAAACGCTACGATGTCGAGCTGCATTTACATTGCCACTCAACCACAGGTATGGCAGAAATGGCATTACTAAAAGCGATTGAAGCAGGCGTTGATGGTGTAGATACCTCCATTTCTTCAATGTCTGGCACTTACGGACACCCATCAACGGAATCCATTGTGGCAACATTGCAAGGCACGCCGTATGACACTGGCTTAAATATCCCTGAATTAGAGAAAATTTCCGCTTATTTCCGTAACGTGCGTAAGAAATATGCAAAATTTGAAGGACAACTGCGTGGTGTAGATAGCCGCATTTTAGTGGCTCAAGTGCCAGGCGGTATGCTTACAAACCTTGAGAGCCAGCTCAAACAGCAAAATGCGTCTGATAAATTAGACTTGGTATTACAAGAAATTCCGCGTGTGCGTGAAGATTTGGGGAATATTCCACTTGTAACCCCAACTTCACAAATTGTGGGTACGCAAGCTGTAATGAATGTGTTAATGGGCGAGCGTTACAAAACCATTGCGAAAGAAACCGCAGGGATTTTAAAAGGCGAATATGGCAAAACACCTGCTCCTGTAAATAAAACATTACAAGAAAGAGTGCTAGAAGGTGCTGAGCCGATTACTGACCGCCCTGCCGATCATCTTCCGCCAGAACTGGAAAAATTAGTGGCAGAAGTAACCGCAAGTGCAAAAGAAAAAGGTATCAAACTTTCTGAAAATACCATTGATGACGTATTAATTGTGGCACTTTTCCAACAAGTGGGCTGGAAATACTTAGAAAACCGCAATAATCCTTCCGCATTTGAGCCTGTACCAAGTGCTGATGATGTGAAGCCTGCTCAAGCTCCTGCACCAAAAGCCCAACCGCAATCTGGTTCAGCGGTTTATACCGTTGAGCTTGAAGGCAAAGCCTTTGTGGTGAAAGTTAGCGAGGGTGGCGATATTACCAATATTGCACCAGCTGCTCCAGCACCGCAAGCCGCTCCTCAAGTGGCTCCACAAGCGGTCAATTCTGTTCCACAAATTACAAATACGGCTTCTGCAAATGCTGAGCCTGTTAATGCTCCAATGGCGGGTAATATTTTGAAGGTGGAAGTAAAAGAAGGGCAACAAGTCGCAGAGGGCGATGTGTTACTGATTCTTGAGGCAATGAAAATGGAAACCCAAATCTGTGCAGCAAAATCAGGCACTATTCAAGGTATTAACGTGAAACAAGGCGACGTGGTTGCTGTAAATGATACGTTAATGAGCATCGTATAGGAGTAGTATATGGAAGGTATTATTGCCCTATTTAAAGGAATGGGGATAATGCACATCGAGTTCGGACAAGTGATTATGATCGCCGTGAGCGTTCTCCTGCTTTGGCTTGCCATTGCTCGCAAATTTGAGCCTCTGCTACTCTTACCTATTGGTTTCGGTGGCTTAATGGCTAATATTCCCGAAGCTGGAATGGCGATGACTGCATTAGATCATCTGCTCTACAGCGGACAAGCAGAACAGCTCTCCGTTATTGCCGCAAAAGTAAACAGCACAAGCCTTGATCCTCATATACTTAAGGAAGCAATTTCGCTTGCAGCCCCTTCTGTACAAAATGAATTAGAAGTGATAGCAGGCGATATGGGCTATACCGCTGGCGTATTAGCCTTATTCTATAAAGTGGCGATTGGCTATGGTGTTGCTCCTCTTATCATCTTTATGGGCGTTGGCGCAATGACCGATTTCGGACCATTACTCGCAAACCCTAGAATGTTGCTACTTGGTGCGGCTGCTCAATTTGGGATTTTTGCTACCGTATTAGGAGCATTAGGCTTAAATTGGTTAGGCTTGATTGATTTTACCTTGCCACAAGCTGCGGCGATTGGGATTATCGGCGGTGCAGATGGTCCAACTGCGATTTATCTTGCCAGTAAACTCGCCCCTGAATTATTAGGGGCTATTGCAGTGGCTGCTTACTCTTATATGGCGCTAGTACCGCTCATTCAACCGCCGATTATGAAAGCCTTAACAACCGAGCAAGAGCGTAAAATCCGTATGACGCAGCTACGCCCCGTGAGCAACCGTGAAAAAATCATTTTCCCGATTGTATTACTACTACTTGTCGCCTTGTTATTGCCAGATGCCGCTCCCCTACTCGGAATGTTCTGCTTCGGTAACTTATTACGTACCAGTGGCGTGGTAGAACGTTTAAACGATACCGCCCAAAATGCGTTAATCAACATCGTAACCATCTTCTTAGGCTTATCCGTTGGGGCAAAATTAGTAGCAGATAAGTTCTTGCAACCACAAACGTTAGGTATTTTATTATTAGGTATTGTTGCTTTTGGAATTGGTACTGCAAGCGGTGTGATTATGGCAAAAATAATGAATCGCTTTAGTAAAAACAAAATCAACCCACTTATCGGCTCTGCGGGCGTGTCTGCCGTACCAATGGCAGCACGGGTGTCTAATAAGGTCGGTCAAGAGTATGACAAACAGAATTTCTTACTAATGCACGCAATGGGGCCAAATGTTGCTGGTGTGATTGGATCAGCCATTGCTGCCGGTGTGATGTTGAAATACATTGCAACTATGTAGTAAGGTAGTAAGGCTATTTGCAAAAACCTCCGAAAAATAACTGCTTTCGGAGGTTTTCTTTTGAGCTAATTTTTACATTAGCAGAAAATTTTCGCATTCAAACAAAAAATTTCAAAAAAAGCATTGACTTTGTTTTTGAGAATTATTATCATTAATGCACTTCAAAAATAATAGGTAATCACTCCAACTCTTTACGCCGTATTCCCCCACAAAATACGGCGTTTTTTCATCTATAGCCTATCAATTTCAATTCATACCGCTATAATAGAAACATTTTTTATTGATTAGAGAAGGAAGATAAATGACTCAATCTATCGAATCCACACTTGCAGAACTTAAACGCGGTGTCGAAAACATTTATTCAGAAGAAGATTTAATTACAAAATTAAAAGAAAACCGCCCATTGCGTATTAAATTAGGGGCAGATCCAACCGCTCCGGATATCCACTTAGGTCATACCGTTGTGTTAAACAAACTTCGCCAATTCCAACAATTTGGACACGAAGTGTATTTCTTAATTGGCGATTTCACCGGTATGGTGGGCGATCCATCAGGCAAAAACTCAACCCGTCCGCCACTTAGCCGTGAAGATGTGTTACGCAATGCCGAAACCTACAAAGAGCAGATCTTCAAAATTTTAGATCCACAAAAAACCAAGATCGTATTCAACTCTGATTGGTTAGGTAAATTAGGTACGGAAGGAATGATCCGCCTAGCCAGCAACTACACCGTTGCTCGTATGCTTGAGCGTGAAGATTTCAAAAACCGCTTTACCAATCAGCAGCCAATTGCTATTCACGAGTTTATCTACCCACTATTACAAGGGCACGACTCTGTTGAACTAAAAGCAGACGTAGAGCTTGGTGGTACAGACCAAACTTTCAACCTTTTAGTTGGACGTGAATTACAAAAATCAGCCGGTCAGAAACCACAGGTTGCGATGACATTGCCACTACTTGTCGGCTTAGACGGCGAGAAAAAAATGTCGAAATCTCTCGGCAACTACATTGGTGTTACTGAAACTCCAAACGAAATGTTCGGCAAAATTATGTCGATTTCAGACGATTTAATGTGGGATTGGTACAACCTGCTTTCATTCCGTCCGTTAGATGAAATCGCACAGTTAAAAACTGATGTCGCAAACGGCAAAAACCCGCGTGATGTCAAAATTCTGCTTGCCAAAGAAATTATTGCCCGTTTCCACGATGAAGCTGCAGCTGATGCCGCAGAGCAAGAATTTATCAACCGCTTCCAAAAAGGGGCAATGCCTAATGAAATGCCTGAATTTACCTTTGAAGGCGAAATTGGTTTAGCCGCTCTTCTTAAAGAAGCCGGTCTTGTACCATCAACCTCTGAAGCAATCCGCTCTGCTCAACAAGGCGGTGTGAAAATTGATGGTGAAAAAGTGGAAGATGTGAAACAAAATGCCCAGAAAGGCACTTTTGTTTACCAAGTTGGTAAGCGTAAATTTGCTCGCATTACCGTGAAATAATCTTTCTACATAAGCAAGCGGTCATAATTTGTCAAAAATTTGCAAATTATGACCGCTTGTAAAATAAAAAACTGCCCTAGAATTTTCATTTTGGGGCAGTTTTTATATAGCATTATAAATACTGATTATTTGAACTCATAACGTCTGATTGTTTTTAAATCTTCGTCTTGGTTTTTAATTTCATCAGCTAAATGAACACGAGCACCAACTGCTGCGTGAGCATCATATTCACGAGTTAAAGTTACTGTTTCGCCATTATCGCGTTGAACAACTAATTCAACTACTTTATTTGATAATGGTTTACTTGATAACACTGTTGCATTACCTTTATCAGAATAAACATCCGCGGTACAAGCAGCTAGAGTTAATGACGCTAATACAGCTAAAGAAAGTTTTCTCATTATTATATCCTCAAGAAAAACCTAAAAAATACTGAAATTAAAGAAGAGACACATTCATATCTGAGTTAGATCCTACAATTCTCACACGTTTACCAGGCACAAAACCGTCTTCTTTCTTCTGAACGACCACGATTTCTTTACCATCATCTTTGCGAATTACCATTTCTAATGAAGAAACTTGGCTCGCTTTATGTTCTACTTGATTACCGATTACAGAACCTGCAATCGCACCTACTGCTGTTGCAATAGCTTGGCCTGTACCGCCACCAACAGTGCTACCAGCAATACCGCCTAATACACCGCCGCCAACAGTACCAATCACACCTTGACTATCTGCTTGAATTTTAACATCACGCACAGATAAAATTGTGCCATAAGCGATAGAACGAGCTTCTTTTGCTTGATTACCCGTGTAAACGCTGCCACTATAAACATCTGTATTTGCACAGCCAACTAACACAAAACTTGACATTAACGCCGCTGCTAAAGCTAATTTTCTCATTTTAATTCTCCTAAAAACCTAAAAATTACATTTCTGACATAATTATGCTGTTTATATCATAAGGGTGCAGCTTTAGACAATAAGGATTACAAAAAGTTACACTTTTCAAAGTAATCGCAATACTTGGATTTGGCAAACGCTCCCCTACTACTTTCGGTTGGCTAATTTTTAGCTTGATGTCTGGATTTTCTGATAAATTAAAGTGGGACAAGGCTCTTGCTGTCCATTGCTCTGCTGTTTCTCCCTCTAAAATTGGAAAAATTATCTCAATATGCTCCCACCCCTCTTGTGGGTAAACCTTATTTTTAGGAAAAGGCAACTCAACAATCTTTACAAATTGTCCACAAAATTTGACTGCTTGTTGCAAAGTAAATAAACCAATAGGTCTGCCATTTACCTCACTTTCTTTCAGCAAACAGGCCCCTTCAAGCAAGGTACTTTTCCATTTTTCAGCAGTTTCTGTTGTATTCATTCGTACCGCTAGATGATCGATTTCATAAAGCGATAAATCAACCCCTACAATTTCAGCAATTTGTTGAATTTTTTGCTCAAATTGCGATAAATCGCCAAAACAAGCGGTCATTTTCTCGAAAAATTTTGCATTTTCTGCTATAATCTTGTCCATTTTTTGCAAATAAAATTTAATAGGTTAAATCAGTGAATATTCAACAAATTTTATCAGATAAAATTAAACAGGCAATGGTGACAAGTGGTGCAGAGAGCAATGTTGAGCCATTAGTTCGCCAATCAGGCAAGCCAGAATTTGGCGACTATCAAGCAAACGGTGCGATGGGTGCGGCGAAAAAATTAGGTATGAACCCGCGTGAATTTGCTCAGAAAGTGTTAGATAACGCCGACTTAAACGGCATTGCCGATAAATTAGAAATTGCAGGGCCGGGCTTTATCAATATTTTCTTAAACCCGGAATGGCTGGCGGAGAACACTAACAATGCCTTGCAAGCGGTCAATTTTGGCATAAAAACTGCAAATCCGCAGACGATTGTGATCGACTATTCCTCGCCAAACGTGGCAAAAGAGATGCACGTTGGGCATTTGCGTTCGACCATTATTGGCGATGCGGTGGTTCGCACCTTAGAATTTTTAGGCAATAACGTGATTCGTGCCAACCACGTTGGCGATTGGGGAACGCAATTCGGTATGCTGATTGCTTACCTTGAAAAAATGGAAAACGAACACGCTAGCGAAATAAAGCTTAGCGACCTTGAAGCTTTCTACCGTGCAGCAAAAGAACATTATGATTCAGATGAAGCCTTTGCTGAAAAAGCTCGCAACTATGTGGTAAAACTTCAAAGTGGCGATGAATATTGCTTAACAATGTGGAAAAAGCTGGTAGATATTACCATGCACCACAACCAAGAGAATTACAACCGCTTAAATGTTACGCTAAGTGAAAAAGATGTAATGGGCGAGAGCCTTTACAACCCGATGTTACCTGAAATTGTCGCAGACTTAAAAGCTAAAGGCTTAGCGGTGGAAGACGATGGTGCATTAGTGGTGTTCTTAGATGAATTTAAGAACAAAGATGGCGACCCAATGGGCGTGATTGTGCAGAAAAAAGATGGTGGTTTCCTTTACACCACCACCGACATTGCGGCAGCAAAATATCGCTATGAAACGCTAAAAGCAGATCGTGCATTAGTGTTCTCAGACAGCCGCCAAGCTCAACATATGCAACAAGCGTGGTTAATTACTCGCAAAGCAGGTTATGTGCCAGAGAGTTTCAGCCTTGAACACCCATTCTTCGGAATGATGTTAGGCAAAGACGGTAAGCCGTTCAAAACTCGTAGCGGTGGCACAGTTAAACTGAAAGATTTATTAGATGAAGCCGTTGAGCGTGCAGATAAATTAATTTCTGAGCGTTCTACCGATTTAACCGCAGAAGAAAAAGCGGCAGTGGTTGAAGCGGTAGCAATCGGCTCGGTAAAATATTCTGATTTATCGAAAAACCGTACAACAGACTACGTTTTTGATTGGGACAATATGCTAACTTTTGAAGGTAACACTGCGCCTTATATGCAATATGCCTACACTCGTATCCGCTCTATCTTTGCCCGTGCAGGCATTGATGAAAACGGCTTAAGTGGTTCTATTCAACTCAATGAACCTAAAGAGCGTGCCTTAGCGGTAAAATTGCTTCAGTTTGAAGAAGCCTTAAATGGTGTAGCAAAAGACGGTATGCCGCATATTTTATGCCAATACTTATATGAATTAGCAGGTAGTTTCTCGAGCTTCTACGAGGCTTGCCCAATTTTAAATGCGGCAGAAGAAACCAAAAACAGCCGTTTAAAACTAGCAGCATTAACGGCAAAAACCTTGAAACAAGGGTTGGATTTATTAGGTATTAAAACGGTAGAGAAGATGTAGTTATTCGCTCTCACCCCTTGTGGGACAAACGCTTGCGTTTGAACGTTGGCTTTGCCAACGGCTTCGAAGAAGCGAACGTAGTGAGTATTGAGACCGCTTATGAGCGTTCAGCGAAATAAGCAGAGAGAGGGGAAACAAGCGGTCATTTCTATTCAATATTTTGCAAATACTCCTCTCCCTGATTTTTATTCTGAACGAATAAAAATCTATCCTTCTCCCACAAGGGGAGAGGGGTCAAATAAAAAGGACAACAAAATGAAATTTATTGACGAAGCCCTGATTCGTGTAGAAGCAGGCGATGGTGGAAATGGCTGTGTGAGCTTCCGCCGTGAAAAATATATCCCGAAAGGGGGCCCAGACGGTGGCGATGGCGGCGATGGTGGCGATGTTTACTTAATCGCTGACGAAAACCTGAACACACTTATCGACTACCGTTTCGAGAAACGTTATGCCGCAGGGCGTGGCGAAAATGGTCGTAGTGCAGGTTGTACAGGTCATCGTGGTAACGATATTACTTTACGAGTACCTGTTGGTACCCGTGCTATCGATAACGACACTCAAGAAGTGCTTGGCGATTTAACTAAACACGGTATGAAAATGTTGGTGGCTAAAGGCGGCTATCACGGTTTAGGTAACACTCGCTTTAAATCATCAGTAAACCGTGCGCCACGCCAGAAAACCAATGGTACGCTGGGCGAAAAACGTGATCTGTTATTAGAGTTAATGTTACTTGCTGATGTGGGTATGCTTGGTTTACCCAATGCGGGGAAATCCACCTTTATTCGCAGCATATCTGCGGCAAAACCGAAAGTGGCTGATTACCCATTTACTACCCTTGTGCCAAGTTTAGGCGTGGCTCGTGTTGGCTCAGATCGCAGCTTTGTGGTGGCGGATATTCCTGGCTTAATTGAAGGGGCTGCGGAAGGAGCTGGTTTAGGAATTCGCTTCCTAAAACACTTAGAGCGTTGTCGCATTTTAATTCACTTAGTGGATATTATGCCGATTGACGAAAGCGACCCTGCTCACAATATTTCTGTGATTGAATCCGAGCTTTATCAATACAGCGAAAAGTTAGCCGAAAAACCAATTTGGTTAGTGTTCAATAAAATTGACACCATTGGCGAAGAAGAAGCGGCGGAACGAGCAAAAGAAATCGCTAAACAAATCGGCTGGGAAGACGATTACTACTTGATTTCTGCTGCTACAGGTCAAAACGTGCAAGCCCTCACCCGTGATATTATGGACTTTATTGAAGCAAACCCACGCGAAGTGGAGGAAGAAAATAAAGAAGCGGAAGAAGTGAAATTCAAATGGGAAGACTACCACAATGAGGCAATGCAAAACCCTGTCGAAGAAGATTGGGACGACTGGGACGATGATTGGACCGAAGAAGATGACGAAGGCGTAGAATTTATTTACGAACGCCGATAAAAAGACAAGCGGTTGTTTTTAGCTAGAAATTTGCAAATTTCTGAGGAAAAACAACCGCTTCAATAATTAAGCTAAAAATGGTAGGAGCCACTTAAAGTGATATTCTTAGTTTTAATTCTAATATCATTTTGACCTTTTAAATTAGCTTTATGATATTCAACCCCAATATCAAAGTCTGGTGTAGCTGCATATTTCATTCCTGCACCGATACCAACGCCATAAGCTCCTGAATTTTTAATTACAGCTCGATTCCCATAAACAGCATCATTATTTACATCAAATGAACTTACATTTAGACTCACTTTTACATAGGGTAAAAAATTGCCTAAGAGGCGATAGCCTTGTAAATAAGCCATGCTTGTTGCAAATTGCTCTTTTGTAATAGTTCCTAACTCAGATTTCGTTTTTGCATTCGAGAAAGCGAAACTTGCCTCTGCTTGTCCTACAAAATCAGTTGAGCCCAAATAAAAACCATAACCTGTTACAACTCCAAATCTTGCTCCACTGGAACCACTAGCTGTAAAATTGCCATTGATTGAAGAATATCCAAGTTCAGAATAAGGAACAGAAAAAGTATGCTTAGTTGAAGTTAATTCAGCCCCTAAATAAAAACCCGTAAAAGTATTATTTTGAGCAAGTACAGATGCACTCAAGCTACTAGAGGCTAAGGCAGTAATCAGTAACTTTTTCATTATTTATAAATTAATTGGCTGTAATTTTGATTTCTGTTCAGCGGTTAAAACCTCTGTTGAAATAATATGTAGACCACTTTCACTATTTCCTCCCAGATCTGCTAAGAAATATTCAGGTAACTTATACATTGCACCTGTTAATGGATCAATAACTAGATAACCAAGTAAACCACCGAATAATAGGTTACCACCTAAATACCATCCATCAAGTTTTGTATCTAGTTCAAACGTTTGGCTTCTTGCTTTCTTACCCTTTGGAGTGAAAGTAATTTGATATTTTTCTCCTTTGAAATATCCGGCCCCCGCTTTTAGCACAACATTCTGTGGCGTAGTCCCTCTTTGAACGACTGTTCCTGCTCTATTTTTTATGACAAATGAAGCACCACTTGGATTAGATTGAATACTAACGTTATAGTTGCTTTCACTCATAATTGTTGCACAACCTGTAGCAAAAAGAGCTGTAACGACTAATACGGATAATTTTCCTAATTTTTTCATAGATAAGTCCCTCTAAATGTGTGAAAATAACATTGTTTGCATTACAAAATGCAGGAAAATTCTAAGAAAAAACCTTATTTTCAACCAGAATCAAACAAGACAAAAAACCACCTAATTTGTCATTAGAATTGCTCAATTTGTGAGGAAATAAATCAATGGGAATGCACGATAAAATCCGTTTAATGCGAGAAATTCGTCAATGGTCGCAGGAAGAAATGGCGGATAAGATGAATATGTCATTAAGTGGCTACGCTAAAATTGAGCGAGGCGAAACAAAATTACATTACGATAAATTAGTGCAAATTGCCCAAATTTTTAATATGAATTTGTCTGATCTTGTTGATTCTGACAAAGGCGTTATTTTTTGTATGAATGATAACAGCGATTATATTTACACAAACTATGGCAATATTAGTGAGGCAACTCTACTTGAAATTGAGAAGTTAAAATTATCCCTTTCTCATAAAGATGAACTAATATCATATAAAGACTCATTATTGCTCCAAAAAGACCAAGAAATTCAATCGCTTAAAAAGATTATTGCCTTATTGGAAAATCGTTAGAGGAAAATGGAATGGAAGTAAATCAAATACCTATCGGCACAATTAAAACTTTTGGTAATTATGGTATTCCATACCAAGTTGGCGAACCTGATCAAGTATTAGCAGATGGTGATATTCTAGTTAATATCACCTTGATTCAAACAGGCGAACAAGAAAAGTATAAATTATCTAAATTATTGAAAGATCCTAATGCGGAGTAAAAATGTACGCAATTTCATTTGATTTAGTTGTTGCAGATACTGAAGAAAACCACCCTAAAGGGGTAACTCAAGCCTATACCGATATTGGTATAACACTTAAAAAATTTGGTTTTGAGCGTATTCAAGGTAGCTTATATATCAATAATGATGAAAATATGGCAAATTTGTTCCAAGCAATGAATGCGTTAAAAGCAATGGAATGGTTTCCTCGTTCAGTTAGAGATATCCGAGCATTTCGCATTGAGCAATGGTCTGATTTTACCTCTATCATTAAAGAATAAAAAATCACAAGCGGTTGTTTTTGTACGGAGATTTGCAAATTTCCGGAGAAAAACAACCGCTTGTAGGTTTAAGGAGAGTTTATGCTTAGCTCAACATCGTGCGATTTATTCAATATTCCGTTCTTCCAATTTGCTCAGATGAAGAAATATTGCCCTGAGGAGATCCCTCAAATTAAGGTGGAATATAAAACTCAGTGGGAAATTTGGAAAAAGCTACATCAGGAAGTTTCTCGTCAGCTTGGGCAGCCGTTTTCTCCGCCACATATTGAGAAATGGTGCAATGGCTGGCAGGTTCGAGCCCATTTTTTTGCTTATTACAAGTATGAATTTAATCGAAATTCTGCGGCTATTCTTTCCGTGATTTTAAATCGCCGTCGTTTGCAAGTGAGCCTTGATTGGCATTGTTATCGAGCCGATCGCTCGCAAATTAACGTGCATCAATACAATCAATGGTGGGAAAATTTAGATCAGGAAAAGTTTGCTGATTTTGAGATTTGGCACGGAAGTGAGAGTGAATATGATGATTTTAAAACCGTTAGTCAGATGTCAGAGCAAGCGTTCACCCTAACTAACGAGGAAGATTTTTGGTGTATCGGCAAAAATGTGGAAAAGGACGATTTGGATAACATTGATGTAGTAGAATTTATCTACCAAACCATTCGGGCATTATTGCCACTTTATGAGAAATGTCATCAATAAACACCAAAAAGGCGAACATCATTGGTTCGCCTTTTCACAATTTAAGCTATCACTTCTTTTTTATTTTCAATGCGTAAACGGTAGCGTTTATCCAACATACAGAGTAAACCACCGAGAGCCATAAACAGCCCGCCAATCCAAATCCAGCGAATGAATGGTTTGTAGTATAAGCGAACCGCCCAAGAATCATCTTCTAGCTTTTCGCCTAAGGCTGCGTATAAATCTCGGGTAAAGCCCCAGTCGATTGCCGCTTCGGTCATACCCATTCGGCTCACTCTATAGAAGCGTTTTTCAGCGCTGAGTGTGGCTTCATATTTGCCGTTTCGAGTAATTTCAAGCTCGGCTGTGCCACCTTGATAGTTTGCCCCATCGGTTATTTTGATGCCTTTAAATTCAAATTGGTAATCTAAAATTTGGGCTTTATCGCCTACGTTCATTCGCACATCTCGCTCAATGCTGAAGTTTTGGCTAAATGCGATGCCGAATACCGTCATTGCAACCCCTAAGTGAGCCAGCACCATTCCCCAATGTGAACGGGACAGTTTGAAAATGCCTGTAAAGAATGAATGGCGGTGCGTTGCACGTTGATGTAGCTCATATAAACTCAACAAGACAATAAATACCGCCATCATTGTGCCTAATACCACGCTTACTGTAATGGTATTACGGAATAAATACGGCAAGCCAAAACCAAGCAGAACCATTAAAATAGTGGCAATAATAACTGGTTTACGAATGGCTGAAACTTGGTCTCTACGCCATTTCACTAACGGCCCGATACCCAATACAAAGGAGAAAGGTACCATTAAAATTAAGAACATCTGGTCGAAGAACGGTGCGCCGATTGAGATTGTGCCTAAACCGATTTGTTTGTGAACAAGCGGTAATAATGTACCTAAAAACACCACCGATAAAAACGCCATCAATAAAATATTATTGATTAATAGCATTGTTTCCCGTGAATAGCGTTCGTAGTTATCCAAGCTTTTAATTTGCGAACCTTTAAACGCATATAGCAATAATGAGCCGCCCACCACAATAACAAGGTAAGCTAAGATATATAAACCTCTCGTTGGATCTGAGGCGAATGCATGAACGGAAACTAAAATGCCTGAACGCACTAAGAATGTTCCTACCAAACAGAGTGAGAAGGCAAGAATAGCCAATAACACCGTCCACGCTTTGAATGTGCCTCGTTTTTCAGTAACCGCTAATGAGTGAATGAGTGCTGTTCCTGCAATCCACGGCATAAGCGAGGCGTTTTCAACTGGGTCCCAGAACCACCAGCCACCCCAGCCTAATTCGTAGTATGCCCACCAAGAACCAAGTACGATGCCGAGTGTTAGAAATACCCACGCTGCCATCGTCCACGGGCGAGACCATCTTGCCCAAGCAGTGTCTAATCGACCTGTCATTAATGAAGCAATCGCAAATGCAAAAGCAACCGAGAAGCCCACATAGCCCATATAAAGTAATGGTGGGTGGAAAATTAAACCCACGTCTTGCAACATCGGGTTTAATTCTTTGCCATCAACAGGGAAATTAGGGAAAGTTCTATCAAATGGATTTGAGGTAAAAATAACAAATACCAGAAAACCAATGCTAATTAATCCCATCAGTCCCAGCACTCTTGCTACCGCTTCTTCGGGCATTTTGCGAGTAAACGCCGCAACACCTACAGACCAAAGTGAAAGCAACCAAACCCACAGTAAGAGCGATCCTTCGTGCGCACCCCATACTGCCGATAATCGATATTCAAGCGGCAAACGGCTATTTGAGTTGTTCACCACATATTGCACGGTAAAATCATTCACCGCAAACAGATAAAACAGCGAACCAAAAGAGACAGTCAATGCCAAAAACATTGCCCAAGTCATCGGGCGGGCAAGAGCAATTAAGGTGCTATTTTGCTTTTCTGCTCCCCAAATCGGTAGAATTGCCAATAATACAGAAATAGCTAAGGCGAGTGCCAAAGCATAATTGCCTAATTCTGCAATCATTTAGTTTCCCCTTGTGTATTGGCTTTTTGGGCTTCAGCTTCTGCTTTCATTTTGCGATCCGTTTCCGATTCGCCTTTTAAATCTTGCTCTGAAACACCTGATTTTTTATGTTGATCTTTCAATTTATCACCTAATTCAGGTGGCATATAGTTTTCATCGTGTTTTGCCAATACTTCCGTTGCTTTTAAACGAGTCGGCTCAATGAGTACACCTTGTGCCACAATGCCCTGCCCTTCACGGAATAAATCAGGCAAAATGCCCTCGTATTCCACAGTAATGGAAGGTCCAACATCGTTTAAATCAAATACCACTTTTAAGGTTTTATCATCACGTTTAACCGTATCTTCCACAACCATTCCGCCCACACGAATACGCTGTCCGACTTCTGGCTTTTGTTTAGGATCATCATTTTTACCATTGACAATTTCAGATGGCGTGTAGAAAAGATCGATATTTTGGCTTAACGCATAAAGTGTCAATCCTGCTGCCACAGAAAGCCCAAGCAATACTGAAAGTACTACTTTCAATCTTGATTTTCGTCTTGGATTCATCGTAATCACCCTCAAAAACAGATGCAAATTGCATCAAAAATATTCAAAAAATAAGCTATTATAAGAATAACAAAAAACCGCAAAATATTCCTCATATTCAAAGGAAGTTTTGCGATTTCTCAAATTAAATACCTATAAAGAAGTATTAATAGAATATTTGCAAAATTTTAACGTTTTTTAACCACTTGTATTTGCACTATTAATATGACTGTTTGAGCTTTTCTTCTCTTGCCAACTCTTTTTTTGCTTGGGCTAAAATTGCTTTATGTTCACGGCGACTTAACCAAATCAGCCCCCCCATTGCAATAAAGGTAACGGCATAAGAGAGCCATACGTAGAAACCGTAGCCACCCATTGCGAAGAAATCGCTGATTGATTCAAATTGAAATGTCATTTCTATCTCCTGCTTTCTTATGCTGATTTCGCTAAATTTTTAACCCAAGGGCGATTACGCTCATCTTTTAATAATGCGATACGATAACGCCAAATACTAAACCACGCTGTAAAAATAAGTGTGCCTAAAATCGCCAATAATAGCGGAATAAGCATTTCAACCGCCATTGATGGTTTGTCGAACTTAGTAATAGTTGCTCCTTGATGTAGCGTATTCCACCACTCCACAGAGAAGTGAATAATCGGCAGGTTAATTACCCCAACCACAGAAAGCACTGCTGCAGCTTTTGCCCCCGTTTGTTTATCTTGAAACGCTGAATAAAGAGCCATTACCCCAATATAAAGGAAGAAAAGCACTAAGGCTGAGGTTAAGCGTGCGTCCCACACCCACCAAGTTCCCCACATTGGTTTTCCCCAAATCGCTCCTGTGGCAAGAGAGATAAAGGCGAAAACTAAACCGATAGGTGCCATTGAGATCATCGCTAAATTCGCTTGGCGAATCTGCCATACTAACGCCACTAATCCTGCCACCGCCATTGAACCATACACGCCCATCGACCAAATTGCTGCCGGAACATGGATAAAGATAATACGGTAGCTATCGCCCTGTTGGTAATCTTTTGGCGCAAATGCCAACCCCCATACAAAAGCAACCGTGAGCATAATCAAACTTAGCCAACCTAAAAACGGTTGGATTTTCCCTAGCAAATGATACTGCGTTTCAGATTTTGCATAAGGGTGTAGCCATTTCCACATAGAAAAACTCCGTAATAAATGAAATGTTTATTTACTTATTTTTGTAAAATTACCTCTTTCAAATCTCCCCTATCCCCTCTTTTCTAAAGAGGGGGACTCAATCCAGTGTACCAAACATTCATCTTTCTTCGATAGATTCCCCCTCTTTAGTCAAAGAGGGGGTTAGGGGGATATTTGTACAATCTAGTTCAAACTAATTCTTAACGCCCCAGCAATTGCAAAAGGTGAAAACGTTAAGGTAATTGCTAAAATTGCGCCAAGAATGGCAAGTTGTCCGCTGTAGCCCATATTTAACGTGGCAGCTTCTAGCACCGCTGCAGCAAAAATCAGCACAGGTAAAAACAGTGGTAAAATTAATAAGCTGAGTAATGTTCCACCTTTGCGTAAGCCAACTGTTAATGCTACACCTATCGCACCTAAGCAGCTTAAAATCGGCGTGCCAAGTAACAAAGTTAGCACCAATGCCCACCAAACGTGCGTTTCAAGCGAAAGTAAAATTGCCGCAATCGGTGAAAGTAAAATCAGCGGTAAGCCCGTTAAAGCCCAGTGAGCAACCACTTTCGCTAATGCAACTTGCGGTAATCCAACAGGCAATAACATTAATTGCTCTAATGAACCATCTAAATAATCATCTCGGAATAAACGTTCAAAAGAAAGTAAGGCGGAAAGCAGTGCCGCTACCCACGCAATACCTCCGGCAATTTTACCTAATAATTCAGGATTCGGCCCCATTAAAATCGGGAATACAGTAATAACCATTAAAAAGAACCAAAGCGGATTTAAAATTTCCGATGGTTTGCGAAAAGCAATGGTTAATTCACGCTGAATAATGCTAAATAGAATCATACTTTAAACTGATCTAAGGAAATAATCGTTACTTTATCACTGTCTGCTGCTTGGTGACTGGTGAAAATCACTAATCCGCCTTTTTCACAATGCTGTTCGATATGAGAAATCAAATCCGCCACGCCCTTTTTATCAATAGCGGTAAAAGGTTCATCTAAAATCCAAAGTTTAGCATTGGTGAGCCACAACTTAGCCAATGCCACACGACGTTGTTGCCCAGCGGATAATTGAGAGCAAGGTAAATCTTCTCGCCCGATAAGGGAAACTTTATTTAATGCCTCCCACAACGCATCGTCATCTTGCGGTAATTGTTGTACTTTTTGGAAAAAACGTAAATTCTCCCACGCAGTCAGTTCCGGCTTCACACCCGAATAATGCCCTAAATAAAAGAGTTCCGAATAGTATTCATCACGTTGCTTTTGAATAGGGATATCATTCCACAACACCTCGCCTTCAGCAGGTAAAGAAACTCCGGCTAAAATACGTAACAGGCTGGTTTTCCCAATACCATTATGCCCTTCAATCTGCACCCAATCACCACTGTTTACAATAAGGTTACACCCTTCAAATAAACGGGTTTCTCCTCGCTCACAAGCAATGCTCTGCAATTTAAGCTGATATTGGGCTGTTAGGTTCATCATAATTCAGTAGGAAGAAAAATTTTAGCTGAAGTGTAACATAAGCTATTCTTTTAACGTAGCAAATAAGTTACTTATTTAGAGGTAGCAAGCGGTCAAATTTTCAAAAATTTTTGAAAATTTTGATAAGAATCAAACCGCTTGTTATAGAGAAAGGGTTTCTTTTACAAAAGGAATAGTTAATTTTCGCTGAGCTTGGAGCGATGCGTGGTCTAATTTATCTAATATTTTGGATAGCTCTTCCAAATCCGAGCCGATTCTTTTCAGCAGAAAATGAGCAACCTCATCAGAAAGCTCTATCCCTTTTTGGTGTGCATTGGCTTGCAAAATATGGCATTTTTGCTCGTCAGTAAGATCGCTTAATTGATACACCTCTCCCCACGTTAAACGGGAGCGTAAGTCTGGCAGCTTAATATTTAATTGATGTGGCGGGCAATCCGCACTAATTAACAACAAGGTCTTTATACCATCACTAAATAGCCCTTGTTGCTCTCGAATTTGATTGAATAAGTTGAAAATAGCCAGTTCCCACTCCTCATCGCCAGCAATGGCTTGAATATCATCTAAACAAATCACATTCAGCAGCTCGGCATTATCTAAAACCAATGGCGAGAAATAATAGGCTTTTTTGAGTGGAATATAGCTTGAGGTTTGCTGGTTTAAAAGAAAGTGATTGCTCACAGCTTTTAACAGATGACTTTTACCACAGCTTTTTTCGCCCCAAATGTAGAAAAACGGCTGTTGTACATCGGCAAAATTCCGTTTGAGAGATTCAAGCAACACTTCGCTATTTTCTGCATAGAAATTATCGAAAGTGTCTTCATCAATTTGATAAATCGGTAGAGGTAACTGCAAAATATTCCTTAAAGCCAGCCATCAAAACTCTGTAAGAATATCGGAAAACCGCTATTTTGAGAAGCATAAATTGCTCAATTAGCTTTCATTTGTAAATTTTAATAAAGTCCTACCTCTATTTGTTAAAAAAAGATTGCAGTTCGCTAAAAAAATTGTATATTCAGAACTTCACATAAAAAAAGTAATTCAACCTATAAATAAAACTCAAGGAGTGAAAATGAAACACCTAGCTAAACTTTCGTTAATTGCTATGGCGATTGCAGGCTCTGCAACAGCAATGGCAGCACCAAAAACTTTCGTTTATTGTTTAGAAGCCTCTCCATCAGCAATGAGCCCAGTATTAGTCACAGACGGTGCAAGTATTGATGCCAATGCTCGCCCTATTTATAACAAATTAGTGGATTTTGAAGAAGGCACAACCAATGTTATCCCATCATTAGCAGAAAAATGGGATATTTCTGAAGATGGTAAAACCTATACTTTCCATCTGCGTAAAGGCGTGAAATTCCACGATAATAAAGAATTCAAACCAAGCCGTGATTTAAATGCAGATGACGTATTATTCTCAATTAATCGTCAGCTTGACCCGAACCACCCATTCCACAAAGTATCAGGCGGAAACTATGAATACTTTATCGGTATGGATATGCAAAATATCATTGATAAAGTGGAAAAAGTGGACGATCACACCGTTAAAATTAGCTTAAAAGTGCCAAATGCACCATTCTTAGCAAACTTAGCTATGGACTTTAACGCTGTTTATTCTGCGGAATATGCAGAACAATCATTAAAAGCAGGTAAACCGGAGCGTATTGATACCAATCCAATCGGTAGTGGCCCATTCCAATTTGTGGATTACCAAAAAGATGCAACGGTTCGTTATAAAGCCTTTGAAAACTACTGGCAAGGAAAGGCGAAAATCGACCGCTTAGTGTTTGCGATTACCCCAGATGCGTCTGTACGCTTAGCGAAATTACAAAAAGGCGAATGCCACGCAATGCCGTATCCTAACCCTGCGGATATCGAAACACTGAAAAAAGATGCTAATATTGAGTTAATGAGCCAATCAGGTATGAACGTAGGCTATCTTGCATTGAACTCATCAATCAAGCCGTTAGATAACCAAAAAGTTCGCCAAGCATTAAACCACGCTGTGAACAAACAAGCAATTGTTGATGCGGTGTATCAAGGTGCTGGTCAAGTTGCGAAAAACCCAATTCCACCAACAATGTGGAGCTACAATGAAGCAATTCAAGACTATGACTACAACCCTGAAAAAGCAAAAGCGTTATTAAAAGAAGCAGGTTTTGAGAACGGCTTTACCACCGAACTTTGGGCAATGCCAGTAGCTCGTCCGTACAACCCGAATGCACGCCGTATGGCTGAACTTATCCAAGAAGACTGGAAAAAAGTGGGCGTGAATGCGAAAATCGTGAGCTACGAATGGGGCGAATACCTCAAACGTTTACGTCAAGGCGAAGCAGCAACGTCAATGATCGGTTGGACAGGTGACAACGGCGACCCAGACAACTTCTTAAACACATTATTAAGCTGTTCAGCGGTTGAAGCAGGTTCAAACTATGCTAAATTCTGCCACAAACCGTTTGAAGAAGTGGTAATTGGTGCAGCTCAAGAAAGCGACAAAGAAAAACGTACCGAGCTTTATAAACAAGCTCAAGTGATCTTTAAAGAGCAAGCTCCTTGGGTTACCATTGCTCACTCAACGGTTTACTTCCCTGTGCGTAAAGAAGTAAAAGGTTATGTAATGAGCCCATTTGGCTTACATGACTTCTACAACGTAGAACTTGCAGATAAATAATCTGCCTGCAAGCGGTGGAATTTTGCAGATTTTTTGCAAATTTTGACCGCTTGTCGTTACTATTGTAGGGGCGGGCCCTGTGCCCGCCCGAATACATGCGGATATAACGGGCGGGTACAGGACCCGCTCCTACTAATTAATCTAATAGTACAATAAGTTGTACAGATATTTTCATTATGTTCCAATTTATCCTTAAACGCATATTAATGGTGATCCCCACCTTTATCGCCATTACTTTAATTACTTTTGCCCTTGTGCATTTTATCCCCGGCGATCCAATTGAGATTCGAATGGGAGAACGTGGATTATCACCCGAAGTTCATCAACAGATGATGGAACAGCTCGGTTTAAACCGACCGTTGTTTGAACAATATTTCAGTTATATCGGTGGCGTGCTACAAGGCGATCTTGGCAGATCGTTTCGTAATAACGAACCTGTATTAAAAGAATTTTTTACCCTTTTCCCTGCAACGGTTGAGCTGGCATTTTTCGCCTTGCTCTGGTCGCTTATTTTAGGGATCTTCTTAGGCGTGATTGCAGCGGTTAAAAAAGAGTCTTGGATTTCACACACCGTTACCACGCTTTCACTGACTGGCTATTCAATGCCGATTTTCTGGTGGGGTTTGGTGCTAATCCTTTATGTTTCTACCCCATTAGGATTACCTGCTTCGGGGCGTTTGCCGTCTGAATATTGGATTGAAGCCGAAACAGGTTTTATGCTGATTGATACTTGGCGTTCAAACGAACCAGGTGCGTTTTTAGCCGCAATAAAATCCTTGGTTCTGCCTGCTATCGTATTAGGTACAATTCCACTTGCGGTCATTACCCGTATGACCCGTTCCTCAATGCTTGAGGTGCTAGGCGAAGATTATATCCGCACCGCTAAAGCGAAAGGCTTGAACACCACTCGTATTGTGATTGTTCACGCCCTGAGAAATGCATTAATTCCTGTGGTAACCGTAGTGGGCTTGATTGTAGGGCAACTTTTGTCAGGGGCGGTTTTAACCGAAAATATCTTCTCGTGGCCGGGCATCGGCAAATGGATCATTGATGCCATCAACAGCCGTGATTACCCTGTATTACAAGGCTCTGTGTTAATCATTGCCACTATTATTATTTTAGTTAATTTAACCGTAGATTTAATTTACGGTATTGTAAACCCAAGAATCCGCCATTCATAACAAGCTAACAAGCGGTTGCAAAAAATATCTGAAAACAACCGCTTGTACTTTAGGATTTGGGCTCATTTTATTTTTGGAGTGATGAATGTCTTCAATAACATTGTCTGCACCTAAACCAAAAACGCCGCTACAGGAGTTCTGGTACTATTTTTGTCAAAATCGAGGTGCATTAATCGGACTTACCTTTATTGCTATAGTCTTTGTTGCTTGCGTGTTCGCACCTTGGGTTGCCCCATTTGATCCAATCGAACAAAACCGTAGTGCATTATTATTGCCACCCGCTTGGTTTGAAGGGGGAAATTCCGCTCATTTACTCGGTACTGATGATATCGGGCGTGATATTCTGTCTCGTATTATTTACGGTGCAAGATTATCTGTCTTTATCGGCTTAATCATTGTGCTACTTTCTTTTGTATTCGGCGTAATTTTAGGCTTAATTGCAGGTTATTACGGCGGTATGCTTGATATCATCATTATGCGATTTGTAGATATTATGCTTGCCATTCCAAGCTTGCTTTTAACCATTGGCGTGGTAACCATTCTTGGTCCATCGCTGACTAACGCAGCCATTGCGATTGCGGCAGTTTCTATTCCAAGCTATGTGCGTTTAACTCGAGCTCAAGTATTAAGTGAGAAAAACCGTGATTATGTAACCGCTTCCCGTGTAGCAGGAGCAAGTGTGTTGCGTTTAATGTTTGTGGTTATCTTGCCAAACTGTTTAGCTCCGCTTATCGTACAAATGACGATGGGTATTTCAAATGCGATTTTAGAACTCGCTGCACTCGGCTTCTTAGGTATTGGGGCTCAACCACCAACACCTGAACTAGGAACGATGCTTGCCGAATCTCGTGGCTTTATGCAATCAGCAAACTGGTTAGTAACCATTCCGGGTTTGGCGATTTTATCGTTAGTATTAGCATTCAACTTAATGGGCGATGGCTTGCGTGATGCACTCGATCCAAAACTAAAACAATAGGAGAGACAAGATGGCATTATTAACTGTTAATCAGCTTTCCGTCCATTTTGGCGATGAAAAAACGCCATTTAAAGCGGTAGATCGAGTAAGTTACGAAGTCAATGAAGGCGAAGTATTAGGCATTGTAGGCGAATCAGGTTCAGGGAAATCGGTCAGCTCCCTTGCGATTATGGGCTTAATTGACTTTCCCGGCCGTGTAATGGCAGAAAATTTACACTTTAATGGCAATGATTTGTTGGCATTAAAACCAAAGGAAAAGCAACAAATTGTCGGGGCTGATGTGTCTATGATTTTCCAAGATGCAATGACTAGCCTCAACCCAAGCTATACCGTTGGCTATCAGATTATGGAGGCGTTGAAAGTCCATCAAGGTGGTTCAAAAGCAAGCCGCCGTGAGCGAGCGATTGAGCTACTCACAATGGTGGGTATTCCAGATCCTGAATCTCGTTTAGAGGTGTATCCGCACCAACTTTCAGGTGGTATGAGTCAGCGAGTAATGATTGCAATGGCGATTGCCTGTAACCCTAAATTATTGATTGCTGATGAGCCAACAACTGCACTTGATGTAACCATTCAAGCACAGATCATCGACTTACTGCTAGAACTACAACGCAAAGAGAATATGGCGTTGATCTTGATTACGCACGACTTGGCACTGGTTGCCGAAGCGGCTCATCGTATTATCGTAATGTATGCAGGGCAAGTGGTTGAAGAAGGGAAAGCAGAAGAAATTTTCAGCTCACCGCTTCACCCTTACACCCAAGCGTTGCTGAAAGCCTTACCTGAATTTGCCGAAGGTAAATCTCGCTTGCAATCTCTGCCAGGTGTTGTACCGGGTAAATATGACCGACCACAGGGCTGTTTGCTCAATCCTCGCTGCCCGTATGCAACGGAGAAATGCCGTGTTGAAGAGCCCCTAATGCAGATTATCAACGGCAGACAGGTAAAATGCCATTATCCGTTGAGTGAGCAAGGTAATCCAACAATATAAGACGCTATATTGGCATCCGCTGTATCTTTAACTTGCAAAAAATTTTGTAAAATGCACCGCTTGTGGTCGCAAGCATTGCGACCCTACGGTTTTCCGAGAAGGAAAAAGAATGAACGAAAATAATCAATCTCCACCGCTATTAGATGCGATTAATTTAAAAAAATACTACCCCGTCAAAAAGGGAATGTTCGTACCGCCAAAACTCGTTAAAGCGGTTGATGGCGTATCATTTACGCTTGAGCGTGGCAAAACATTGGCGATTGTAGGCGAATCGGGCTGTGGAAAATCAACATTGGGGCGAATGCTCACAATGATTGAAAGCCCCACTGAAGGCGAATTATTCTACAACGGGCAGAATTTCTTAGTAAATGATAAAGAAACCGCTCAGCTACGCCGTAAAAAAATTCAAATTGTATTCCAAAATCCCTATAGCTCACTCAACCCTCGTAAAAAAGTGGGAGCAATTTTGGAAGAGCCTTTACTTATTAATACTGACTTATCCGCAAAACAGCGTAAAGAAAAAGTATTAGAAATGATGGCAAAAGTGGGCTTAAAGCCTGAATTTTATGACCGTTATCCGCATATGTTCTCGGGTGGACAACGTCAGCGAATTGCGATTGCTCGTGGCTTAATGTTACAACCCGACATTGTAGTGGCTGATGAACCTGTTTCTGCATTAGACGTTTCGGTTAGAGCCCAAGTGCTTAACTTGATGATGGATCTGCAAGAAGAAATGGGCTTATCTTATGTGTTTATTTCTCACGATTTATCCGTTGTGGAACATATTGCCGATGAAGTGATGGTAATGTATTTAGGGCGTTGTGTTGAGCAAGGAGATACGAAAACGATTTTTAGTAATCCTCGCCACCCTTATACACAAGCCTTGCTTTCAGCAACACCACGTTTAGATCCAAATCAACGTCGTGAACGCATTAAGCTAACAGGCGAGCTGCCAAGCCCGCTTAAACCACCAAAAGGTTGTGCTTTCAATGCCCGCTGCCGTTTTGCTACAGATCGTTGCTATGTTGAACGACCTGAGTTCAAAACCTACAAAGACGGCACAAAGATTGCTTGCTTCGTGGTGGAAGAATAATTGACAAGCGGTACGATTTTGTAAAAAATTTGCAAATCGTGCCGCTTTTCTTTAAGGAAAAATATGAAGCGTTATTTTTTATTATTTGGATTGCTACTTAGCACCTATTCCCACGCTATTGAAAAATTGAATGTGCAGTTATGGGCAGAGCGAGATCTGATTTCTAACGACGACAAATATATCCTGAATTTACACACAGGCGATTGGCGATCTGGCGGTATTCTCTATTGGGTTGGCACAACCAATAGTTTGCATTTTCGAGGCAATCAAAAAGGGCTAGATTTTACATTAAGTTCTTTTGAGCCGGGCGGAGGAGAAAAACCGTCTGAATATAAAATAGCAGGAAAGCTAACGCCTCATCTTAACCGCTTTGAAGCAAAGCTACACCATCTGCCAAGTCAAAATGTTGAAAAATTAACCTTTGGTTCGCTTTTTTGGCAGTCTGATCGCCCTCAACATTTGATCGAATTTTGGGGAGAGCCACAACCCTATAACCGAGTGAAGATTGATGAAATCCGCATTCTGGAACGAGAAAGCCGTCAGTTACTGCAAACCATTGAAGTATCACACAAAAATGATATTTACCAAGAAGGGCTTGCAGCACGCTATATTGATTTAAACTTCGATGGCTATTTTGATATTGCCATGCAAGTTGGGGGAGATTTTGAGGCTGGCGGTTACCGTTATTGGCTCTATAATGCTTCCACTCAAAAATACGAGCTTTCAGAGGAACTCAGCAAACTCACTCGCTATCCATCACGGGATATTATCCTCCGTGAATTACTATTTTTAGAAGGCACAGTGAAGTGGTAAATGAGGATTTTGCTCACAAGCATTTTAATTATTAAGGAGAAACAATGGCAAACTTTATCCGAAAAGCATTTGGCGGATTATCACTTAGTTACTATCTAAGGCATTTCTTATTTGGGTTACTGATTTTTGCCTTATTTATCTTCGCAGGCGTAAAGCACCCTAAAACAGGCGAATGGAATATACCCGTTCTTACCATTCTGATTATTAGCCAATTTCTTTATCCTTACGCACGTTTTGTGTATGAAAGCATTATTGACTATATCTTCGGAAATAATGTGTTCTTTGCGAATGCGATTTTAGTTTTAATTGTGAAGTTATTTACTATGATCTTATGCTATAGCTTTGCAATTTTTATTGCTCCAATTGGGCTGATTTATCTCTATTTTTATCATACCAAACAAGAAAAATTACATAATTCATAAAATAAAAAGGGCTGAACTAGATAAGTTTAGCCCTTTTGCTCAATATTACATTATCGTTGAACGACCTTTATTTAAGAGCTTAGTTAAAACATTTTCCGCAGATTGCTCAATTTGTCTGCCAATTTTTTGGCTCAATGTTTTCTTCTCTTTGTATTTTAATTCAATCACATCTTTCTCAAAGATTGCATTTAAAATCAGATCATCGCTGGTTGCGATTTCATCAACTAAATTTAACTCAATCGCTTGTTGCCCGAACCAATGTTCACCTGTTGCGACCTTTTCAATATCCAACTGTGGACGATGCTGTGCCACAAACTCTTTAAACAATGAATGGGTTTCTTCTAGCTCTTGCTGGAATTTCTGCTTGCCTTTCTCCGTATTTTCGCCCACTAAAGTTACTGTGCGTTTATATTCGCCAGCGGTCATCACATCAACATCAATATCGTGCTTTTTCAAGAAACGATGGATATTCGGTACTTGAGCCACAACCCCTACCGAGCCAATCACCGCAAAAGGAGCAGCCACAATTTTATTTGCCACACACGCCATCATATAGCCACCACTTGCCGCAACTTTATCCACCGCTGCAATTAAAGGAATGTTGCGATCACGCAAGCGTTGCAGCTGCGAAGCTGCTAACCCGTAACCGTGAACCACACCGCCCGGGCTTTCGAGCTTGAGCAATACTTCATCTTTCTCAGGATTAGCAAGGCTGATTACCGCATCAATTTCTCGGCGTAAAGAATTGACCTCGTGAGCCATCATATCACCATTAAAGTTCAGCACAAATAAGCGAGATGGAGCTTCTTCACTTTCTCCACCTTCTTTTAAACGCTTTTTCTCCGCTTTTGCTTTCTCTTTTTCCGCTTTTTTCTCTTGCTTTTCTTGATATTTTAATTCAGCGTCGCTCAAAAAAAAGCCTGCAAGCGATTTTTGCTGTTCCTTATATTTTTTCGTTAAATTGGTAATGGATACTGTACCGTTTTCAGTTTGCTTTTTCGATTCCAAAATCAACATTACCACCACTGCAACAATGCCGAAAACCGTCAATAATTCTAATAAGAAAATACCATAATTAAGTAAAACTTCTTTCCACATACTTCTTCCTTTTTGCAAAAAAATTAATAAATATGACCGCTTGTAGAGCCATTTAATAAATCGATAACCGCTTGAGCCGCTTGCTCGTCTGCATTACATTGAATTGACTTGTGCAACTCAAAAAATCGCTGTTTTAAACCTGCCTTTTTAGCTTGGCTTTCTGTATCCTCTGCAAGAAAAACCGCTAAATGTTTTGCTAAATTCTCTGGATTACACTCCTCTTGGATTAGCTCTGGCACAAGAAGTTCTTGAGCAAGCAAATTAGGCAGAGAAATATAGTCCGTCTTAACTAGCCTCTTTGCCAGCCAATAAGTAAGCGGTTTCATTTTATAACCCACCACCATTGGCGATTTACACAACATTGCTTCTAATGCTGCCGTACCAGACGCTAAGAGAGTGCATTCCGCTGCAATCATCGCCTCACGAGCTTTACCTTGAATAATGTTAAGTTCTAACTCTGGAGCAACTTGGACTTTAATTTCATTAAATTGTGCAATTCGTTTTTCATTTACCATTGGCACTAAGAATTGCAAATCAGGAAAACGAGCCTTTAAAAGCTGAGCTGTTCTTAAAAATGGCTCAGCTAAAAACTGGATTTCACTCCCCCTACTCCCCACCAGAATTGCCATATAGCGTTTGCTTTCATCAATATTAAGCGATAAACAGGATTGCGAACGGCTTGGATCTAAAGGAATCGCATCTGCCATTGTATGCCCAATAAAACGGCAAGGTACATTAAACCTATCATAGAACGCTTTCTCAAATGGCAGAAATGCTAATACCAAATTAGTCGCTCTCGCAATTTTAAATACCCGCTTTTGACGCCACGCCCACACAGAGGGGCTAACATAGTGAATCGTTTTAATGCCATTCGCTTTCAGTTTTTCTTCAACGGTTAAGTTAAAATCTGGTGCATCAATGCCAATAAAAATATCAGGCTTTAATTGAAGCATTTTGTCAATCACTTGCTTACGGCGTTTTAGTAATCGTGGTAAGTGTTTAACCACTTCAGCCAAGCCCATTACTGAAAGCTCTTCCATATCAAATAGCGTTTCACAACCTGCAGAAATCATTCTCGGTCCTGCTACTCCAATAAATTTAGCATTCGAATAATGCTTTTTTAGCTCTTTAATTAGCCCCGCTCCGAGAATATCGCCAGATACCTCTCCTGCTACTAATCCAATAATAGGTGCTTTTTCTTTCATCTCAAAATCTATTGGTAATTTATAATGGATCTATTATAGCTAATCATTATATAAACTAACAAAAGAATATTGCTCAGGATAGTATCTTCACATAAACTAACCTCTCTTTTTATATTTTATTTCAAATGGAGTGATCTTATGAAAAAAACAACATTAGCTATTTTAGCTTCCGCTCTAGTAGCAAATGCAGCTTCTGCAGTTACTATCTATGAGCATAAAGAGACAGGGACACAGCTTGACTTTATTGGTTCTGCTCGCATCAAATGGGAAAGCACATCAGATAAAGTTTCACAGGTAAATGGTGAAACTACCCGTCAGCACATCAACCACGCAGTAGATAACAACAGCTCTCGTTTCGGCTTCCGTTTAACCCAACAAGTTGGTCACGGTTTCTACGCACTAGGCCGTATTGAATGGCGTATGCGTGGTGATTCAAGTTCTCAGCACAATTTCGATCATCTTTATACTCATCAGCTCTATGCTGGTATCGGTCATAAACAATACGGTGAATTAACTTACGGTAATATGACAAATATTGCTGATGAAGTAAGACAAACTGATTTACCAAATACATTAAGCTTAAGTGATGGTTTATTAAATTCTGCTTCACGCCGTACACTTCAATATGTTTACAAAGGTATTGATGGCTTAAAACTAGGTGTATTCTATGGTGGCAATAGCCAACGTGGAAATAATAACTTAGATTTAGCAAATGAACGTAAAGACGTTTGGGGCGCTGCAGCAATCTATAACTATAAGATTGATGATAACCAAAGCCTAAAATTAGCAACCGGTACGACTCGTGAACGTTTTGAACAATCAATCGGCAACTACGAGCGTACAGCATTTGCTTTTGGCACAGCCTATACCTATGGAAAAACGACCGTTGGCTTAGATTTAGAACGCCGTGAAACGGAAGATCAAAATGCTATCGGTCACAAACGTATCGAAAAAGAAGTTCGCACTGTGTTACTCCATCGTTTAACCGATCAATGGAATGCTTACACAATGTATGCTTATAAAGAAAACAAACTTAATGCTGTAGGCTTGGCAAATGATAGCAAAGTTAAAAGAAACCAATTTATGTTGGGAACGGAATATTACATTGTTCCAAAACACTTAAAAGGCTTTGTTGAATGGCAAGCAACCCGAGCTAAAAACTATACCAATGATGTTAAAACATCAAAATCACGTAATTACACAACAGTTGTTGGTGTACGTGCTTATTGGTAATCAAACTATCTTTTTATGGTTCAGAAGTGAGCATTTCGTATGCTGTAAATCTCACCAAAAACACCTGCTTGCCCTAATTTTTCTTTTCTCTCTCAATAACAAGCGGTCCTTTTTCTTCATTTTTTTGCAAAGCTAAAATCTATCAATAATCTATCCTTGTTATAAATACCAAACCTCAAAATAACAAAAACCCCTTAAGTATCTCTACTTAAGGGGGTTCCTAAATT
>NZ_JBGTYX010000018.1:0-44078 GCF_041807785.1 Mannheimia sp. E30BD | reverse complement strand
GGGTTGTAAGTAATAAAACATGAGAGTTTCCTTTTTGTTTAGATTGATTTTTGACACTCATATTCTAAACGGGAAACTCTCACTTTTTAGAGTGAATTGTCAGATCAAGTCTGATCTTCTACAGTTAAACACTTAACTGAAAGTAACTTTAATTAAGCCAGTCTAACTTTTAGAGCTAGGACATTGCTATAACATTGATTTATCTAGCTTGTTTAAGCAATAACAGTTTGAATGTCATTATCAATGTACAACGTGTAAGTTTTGCCATCAACTTCTGTTGAATACATATCGAATTCTTCATCTCTGCCTGTAAATGTAGTTGCTAATTTTGTAAAACTATCGCCTTTAAGATTAACTTTGTCGGTTGCATCACCGTTGATAATCAATGCATCTTGGACAGTACCAACACTATTTGTAGGTGCCATTTTTCCAATAATTGCACTATCTAAAGTAATCTCAGTAGAAGCATCTGACTTACTTAATGTTATAACTCTTAAACCTTTGAGACGATTAACATCTTCAGTAGACCAAGTTGTGAAATCATCAATAAAGTCTAGAGCACCATTATTTTGGCGATTGCCATAAATGAGCTGTTCATATTGACTTCCATCTTTTTCGCCAACATTATCGATAAAGGTTTTTAGAGTACCACCTGTTTCAGAGATAATGAAATCAGCAGTCCAATTAAGTTGTCCGCCAGAAATAGAACCATCACTTTGCATAGTTCCACCCAAGAAATTCTTCATTTGAGTTTCGGCATTTATATAAATTGGATTTTCATGAGCGATATTATAGTAAGATGCTATTTCTTGACTATTTTCAGCTACTGGGCTAGCGATCACATTTACTCTACCATAGTTGTCTTTCCCTACCTGAATATCTGCACCATACCATTCTTTACTATCGCCTCGATAATAGTCAACTCTTGATAAGCCAGTAACATCGTTATAACTTGACTTATAGAAAGTGTCATCTCTTGAAGGACCATCACCAAGTCTATCAATATAATGCTCTAGCCTTCTACCATGAGAGTCATAAGAGTAAACTATAGTTTCAGAGATTTTATCTCCTAGGGTATTAAAGTTTATAGTATGATAGTTATTACCATAAACATCATATTTATACTCAGAGATACGGTCAAATACACCATTATTATCATTATCAGCAGATAATTTGGTTCTTCTGCCTAATGCATTATATGTTGAAACTGATTGACTATCGATTATGCCATCGTTTCCAACATCATTTTCGATCTTCGCAATACGTCCATAAGCATCTAAGCTATAGATTTCTGCGCGTTCAATTGTACCATCACCATAGTTATCAATGAATTTCTTCACTATGTTACCTTTTGCATCCAGTTCATATGTTTCAATTTGATGTAATGCATCTATAGCAGAATATGTAGATTTCTCAGTATAGTTCCCATTATTATCTAATTTATACACACCCTTACCAGTGTAAATTTGTGTACCATCTGCTGTTTGGTTGTAGTATTCTGATGAAACTATATTACCTTGAGCATTTAAGGTATTTTTTGTTATTTTCTCAATCTTACCATCATTGAGTAAATCAACCCCAGTTTCAAGAATATTACCATTTGCATTTAAGGTATATTCTTCACGATAATCAAATTTACCATCTACGTTGTTATCACGCTCAAGGGAGGTTCTTTCGCCCTTTTCGTTATAGTCGTACTTCAATACTTGGTCTATGCCTTGTACGGTTTTGCCGCTATTATCGGTTGGGCGTATTTTACCTTCGGTGTTTTTATTGGCATCGTTATCCACCAACACCTCACGAACCCTGCTCAGATTATCGAACTGCTGATAATGGATCTTATCAAGAAAACCATCTCATTTGTAACGTATAAAACCAAGTACTAAAAAGGCTAAAATCTAGCCAACTTGTTTCCTATATTATTTAGTCTAAAAAATAATCGAATACTCCATTTGATAAAAATTAGAAGAAAAAACACTCAAAGTAAAAATGGATAAAACAGTCGCTTTTTAACAAATCAAATCTGAATAAGTTAGTAGCTTGTTTTCTTGATAAGATCCATTATCAGAAGTTCGATAATCTGGGCAGGGTTCGTGAGGTGTTGGTGGATAATGATGCCAATAAAAACACCGAAGGTAAAATACGCCCAACCGATAATAGCGGCAACACCGTACAAGGCATAGACCGAGTATTGAAATACGACTACAACGTCAAAGGCGAAAGAACCTCCCTTGAGCGTGATAACAACGTAGATGGTAAATTTGATTATCGTGAAGAATATACCTTAAATGCGAATGGTAATATTGAGGAAAAACGAATCGATTTAACCAATGATGGCACAATGGATAGAAAAGAGGTTTACACCAAATCGCCTTCGGACGCTTATGTGAAAACGGAATTCTATAACCTTGTGCCAGAAGGCAGCGGTACAAAAGACATCTTAACCAAGATTGAGCATTATGAAAATAATGTGAATAATCAACGTACTGAAGTTAGGGTAGATATCTTAGGCGATAACACTATCAACTCAATTACTCGTTATGACCTAGATAACTTAGGCAGAATAGCGAAGGCGTATTTTGATACAGATGGCGATAAAACCATTGACCGTGCTGAAAGCTATACTCGTGATATGCAAGGCAATATCATTAAAATGGAAGTTGATATCGGCAATAATGGGTCGATTGATTCAGTAGTTACTTACACCTATGATAATCTAGGTAGAAGAATATCTATAAAACACGATACTGATAACAACGGTAGTATAGATAGAACCGATTATTATAAATACGATGTATATGGTAATCCGCAGGAGTATAGCACAGACTATGACGGAGATGGTATTTTTGAAAGAGTAGCTTATCGTGAATTTGATAGTTCAAATAGACAGATTGTTTATTGGATTGATGAGAATAAACCTCTTAATGGCAAACCTGATAGCAATGAATATTACGAAACCGTAGAATATGATGAATATGGAAATCCTAAAATTTATCATATTAGTAGTTCGCAAAATTACGATCTGCTTGTTAAATACGATGATAAAGGCAGTAGAAGTTATCAACATCTAGACAGAAATAAGAATGGTATTGTGGATAATGGTGAAACTTTTGAGCATCTTGAGTATGACAAAGTTTGGTCAAGAGCTGTATCTAAGATAACTGTCTTTAATGATAAAGGTATCAAAACAACAGTCGCAGAGATTGAGGTGGGTGATCTTGGCAATCCACTACATTATTATCGTGATAATGGTGCTGACGGTACAATTAACCTATTTGCTTTCGGTAACTATTCAGGAAATATAGCGGTAAATAATCACCACGTCGATATGAGTGCTTGGTCTGCAGATCAAGTTGCTCGATTTAACAAAGGGTTAGAAACCGTTGTATTAAGTAATACGCTTACTAGCAGTCAGCTAACTTTGGATAAAGAAACACTGGCAAATTTAGTTTCTAAAACCAATACTCTTCGTATTACAGGAGATAGTACTGATACGGTAAACCTTGAAGGCTTTACTAAAGCAGATAGCAGTAGCCAAGCAGGACATAACCAATATACCGCTGATGTAGATGGTACAACTTACACCGTATTTATAACGGATACTGTTGATACTGTTTTAGGTTAATTTATTGAGTTTGTAACATAACAAAGCCCCATAGCAATATGGGGCTTTTTTTCGCTTCAAACTCCCTACAAGCGGTCAAATTTCCCGAAAAATTTGCAATTCTGCTATAATTCCAATCAACCCTTACTGCCCATTTTTGGAGAGAATATGAAAAAACAACTCCCTATTGGTATTCAAACTTTCTCGCAATTAGTTCAAGAAAACTATTACTATGTAGATAAAACACGCCAAATCCTTGAATTAATTGAAACGGGGAAGTTTATTTTCCTCTCCCGCCCTCGTCGTTTTGGCAAAAGTTTAACCTTAGATACCATTGCCGAGCTGTTTTCGGGCAACAAAGCCTTATTTGATGGGCTTTATGCGGAAAAGCATTGGGATTGGGGGAAAAAATATCCTGTTATCCGTATTAGCTTTGGTACAAATGTGACCTTTGATGAAGAGCGTTTAATTCAAATTCTGAATGAAAAGCTCGAGGAACTTGAAGAAATTCACGGTTTGTCTGAAAAATCACATTTATCGGAAGCGGCTCGTTTTCAGCGGATTATCAAGCATATTTACACGCAAACAGAGCAAAAAGTGGTGGTGTTAGTTGATGAATATGATAAGCCAATTTTAGATAACCTCTCCACCCCAGAACAAGCTATCTTAGCTAGAAACCGCTTAAGAGATTTTTATAGCGTGCTAAAAGAAAGCGATGCCTATCTGCGCTTTGCAATGCTCACAGGCGTCTCCAAATTCAGCAAAATCAACCTCTTTTCAGGCTTAAACAATCTGTACGATGCGACACTCGACAAACAATTCTCCGATTTATGTGGCTATACTCAGTCTGAATTAGAAACTGTGTTCGCCCCTGAATTATCGGGTGTGGATTTAAGCGAGTTGAAGAATTGGTACAACGGCTATAATTGGTCGGGGGAGAGTGTCTATAACCCTTTTGATGTGTTGTTTTTTTTCTCTAATGAAGAACGAGTTTACAAGCCTTATTGGTTTGAAACGGGTTCGCCAACCTTTTTGATTGATAAATTAGTCAATGAGAACATCGATTTAGGCAAAATCTCGCAAGATATTTCTGATGATATTTTGCTCTCCAAGTTTGATGTGGGCGATATCAGCCCCGTTGCCTTGATGTTCCAAACGGGCTATTTAACCATTGATAAGGTGGTAAATACCTTTGATGGCGTGGGTTATACCCTTAAATACCCTAACAAAGAGGTGCAACAAAGTCTAAATACGATGTTGCTACGCCGTTACTTACATAAGTATGAATCAGGCTCAACGCTGCGTTCTCATTTATACGATGCCCTAGTCCAACACGATATCGCCCGTATGCAGTTAGTCCTCAAAGCCTTTTTCGCCAGTATTCCGCACGATTGGCACAGAAATAACAATATTGCTTATTACGAAGGCTATTGGGCGAGCGTGTTTTATGCCTATTTTGCTAGTCTTGGTTTTCCGATTATTACCGAAGATGCCACCAATGTCGGCAATATTGATATGACATTGCTTGTGAATAACCACGTTTATATTTTTGAATTTAAAGTGGTGGGTAAAGATGTAAAAGAAAGCCCGCTCGGGTTAGCTCTTGCCCAAATTATCGACCGAGATTATGCTAAAAAATATCAAGGACAAGGCAAAACGATTTACCAAATTGGTGTGGAGTTTAACAAAGACAGCCGAGAAGTCGCGTTTGATATTGCTCGCTTATAATGTGGTGACAAGCGGTTGAGTTTAGCTGTAGAAGATCAGACTTGATCTTCTACAAATAATCTTTTTGTCAGATAATTTAAATGTAGCAAGCGGTTGATTTTATAGAGAATTTTACAAATTTCTTATAAAAATCAACCGCTTGTAAAATGGTGATTGCTCACCTGATTAACAAGAATCCCACCTTTATAAGCAGGATTCTTGCTTCTCTAGCTATTAGCCAAGAATCACTTCTGTGCCATCATTCACATGTACGATGTAAGTTGTGCCATCAATATCAGTAGTATATTGGTTATGTCCCACACGAGAGCTGGTCTCTGATTGGGTAAAACCAAGTAAATTCACTGTATCGTTCGCATCCCCATTCATAATTCGAATTGAATTATTCGCTGGAGCAATCTTAGCAATCGTTTCACGATCTAAGGTTAAAGTGGATTCAAAGCTAGCACTACTTAACATAATCAAGTTTAATCCTTTGATATAGTCAATACGCTCAGGAGTCCAATTTGTTAAATCTTCCGCATGGTTTTTCGTATATTGTCCAGTATAGTTACCGAATTCCATACGTTCAATTGTGCCATCATTGAAATTATCTCGGAAGGTTAGTGTGATAATACCGTTATTATCACGCTCAACAAATTCTTTATGTAAGAGTTTATTTGTGCCGTCGTATACAGTCTCTCCATTTTTCGAACCCGAAACAGGATCTTGAGTAAAGAGAACAATCCTATCACGTGCTGAACTAATCTTACCATCTAAATCTATGTCGTTTTTATTTACAGTAGTAAAGCCTGTTTCATCATACTCCATATATGTAACCGACACTGTTTTATTCGTAACAGGATTAATACCCTTTTGAATAGCAATCTGCCCTTGCGGATTATATTCACGAACATAAATGATATCATCGTTTGTGAGCCCATTACCTGTTCTATCGGTAAATTGCTCACTTACTAGATTCCATTGGTTGAATTTCTGCTCAACAATACGATTAGGCTGGCCGTCACCAGTATAATCATAGGTGTATTTCGTGATACGATTTAAAGCATCCAATTCCCTGTCTTGAATCTCAGTTATCTTACCTTGACTATCAGTCTTAACGATTTGAGTTACAGCACCATTGCTATTACGAGTGTAAGTCTCGATTCTATCAATCACATCATCATTAGCCATATCAAAATAAGCTTTCGCAACACGTCCATATTCATCTAACTCATAAGATACACCGTTTATTGATGAACCATCACCAAATACATCAGTTAAAAGATGTATGCGCTGATTATTCGCATTCAGCTCATAATTCTCAATCTTCGTTAAGACCTCTTTGTCATCTACTAAGTTGTAGAAGTGGGTTTGCACTAAACCATCATCCGCTTCTTTGGTGTACGCCTCTTTGCGGTCAAACTTACCGTCATTGGTTAAGTCGATTTCTTTCGCTGTTTGGCGACCGTTCACATCTAAGGTATAAACTTCACGATAATCAAATTTACCATCTACGTTGTTATCACGCTCAAGGGAGGTTCTTTTGCCCTTTTCGTTATAGTCGTACTTCAATACTTGGTCTATGCCTGGTACGGTTTTGCCGCTATTATCGGTTGGGCGTATTTTACCTTCGGTGTTTTTATTGGCATCGTTATCCACCAACACTTCACGAACCCTGCTCAGATTATCGAACTGCTGATAATGGATCTTATCAGGAAAACCATCTTATTTTTAACGCATAAAGCCAAGCACTAAAAAGGCTAAAATATAACCAATTTAAGTTGTTGATTGTTTAGCACAAAAAACAATCAAATACTCCATTTGAGTAAAAATGGAAAAAATAGCTAAAAATGATCAGTAGGGAAAAATTCTATTTTTGAGTATATAAATCTAGAAAGGAATAATGGTCAGTTTTCCTGATAAGATCCATTATCAGATCTTCGACAGTTTAGGCAGGGTTGTAAGGGTATTAGTGGACAATGACGCTAAAGAAACTACAGGTAAACCACAGTCTGATAACAGCGGTAAACCTGTTGCCGGCATCGACCAAGTGTTGAAGTATGACTATAACGTGAAAGGCGAAAAAATCTCTATGCAACGGGATAATAACGTAGACGACGAGCCTGATTACCGTGAAGTCTATACCTTAGATGCGAACGGTAAAGTTACTCAAAAAGAGATTGATTTAACAAATGATGATCAATTTGATAAGAAAGAGGTTTACACCTTACAGGCTGATGGTGCTATAGAGAAAACCCACTTCTATAATCTCATTAAAAATAAATATGAGATTTTGGAAGAAGTTATAGCGAAGATTGAGGAGTATAGCTTAAATGCAAATAATCAAACTGAGGTAACTAAAACAGATCTTCTCGGCGACACTACCATTAATAGTAAAACAACATATAGGCTGAATGAGTATGGTCGTGCTTCCGAAGCTTTCTTTGATGTTGATGGAAATGGTTCAATCGACCGTAGGGAAGTTTATCAGTATTATCCTGATGGAAACTTGAAGAAAAAAGAAATAGACACTGGTAACACCGGTTCTATAGATTCTTCCGAAACCTATATCCGAGATGCTCTTGGTAGAATTACTATGTTACAAAAAGATAGTGATAATAATGGCTCTACGGATTCAGCCATTCATTATACATATGATAATTATGGTCGAGTAACCAGTGAACGTAGAGATTCAGATAACAACTTAGATACTCCTGACTATATTGAGACAATAACATATGATACGTTAGGTAATCGTGAACGAGTTTATGTTGATAGAACGGGCAATGGTGTTACTGCTGATGATGCTTTATATCACTTTACATCTACGAACTATGGTCAGTTCTATACCGTTACTGAGTATGATCTTTCACGAGCCGGAACGTATATCAAGTCACCATTAGAAATTGATAACCCAAATAAAGCAGCATTACGCTATATCCGTACAAATCACTACGATGACTTTGGAAGATTAACAATTTGGGAAGTGGACAGGGATGGAGACGGAAAGATTAATAAAGAAGGAGATTCAACGAGGTATTTCTCATATGATTACGATGGCAATAACTTGAATTCTCAGGCGTTTAATAAAGTAACCTCGTGGAAAGTTGTTAATGGCTTAGGGAAAACTTCTCGCATTGAGTATTTTGAACATGATGCATTTGGTAGTACAAAATTAACAATGATAGATTTTGGAGGAAATGGTCGTATTGATCAAATAATTATTGGTAATGCAGGAGGTCAAGCGGATAAATCCTTCCATTTAGATATGACGGACAGTAGTGATTGGACAGCTGAAAAACTGTCTAAACTCGCTAATGTAAGGTTCATTCAATTATCTGATGAATCAACACAATCTTCTTTAACATTAGATAAAAATGCACTAAAAGCATTATCAAAAGAGGTGCGTATTCTAGGTGATTCAACAGATACTGTACGTTTAGAAGACATTGAATTAAAAAATCTCAATAGCCCAATAACTATTGATAAGCAACTCTATAATCAATATTCAACGCAAATTGATAATTCAACTTACAAGTTAATTATTGATGCGGATATTAACATTTCTGACCTTGTCTAAAGAATGTCCAAGCCAAAGCCTCCATAGAAATATGGGGGCTTTTTTCCTACCTTAAAGCCGTTACAAGCGGTCATTTTTTCCTAAAAATTTGCAATTCTGCTATAATTTGGCTCATCAACACGCCCTTTTTCGGAGAGAAAAGATGAAAAAACAACTGCCTATCGGTATTCAAACTTTTGCCCAATTGGTTCAAGAGGGCTATTACTATGTGGATAAAACCCGACCAATCTTGGAATTGATTGAAACCGGAAAATTTATTTTCCTCTCCCGTCCCCGTCGGTTTGGCAAGAGTTTAACGTTGGATACCATTGCCGAGCTGTTTTCAGGGAATAAGGCATTGTTTTCTGGGTTGTATGCTGAAAAGCATTGGGATTGGTCGGCTAAATTTCCTGTTATTCGCTTTAATTTTGCCAAAGGGGTAGCAAAATCCAAAGCTACAATAACAGAGTTACTCACCTCGCAATTACAACAAAATGCCAAACAATATGGGGTGGAATTGGCTGATTTTTCGGGGTTGGGGACGTTGTTTGATGACTTAATTAATAAAATTGCCGAAAAGCACCAACAAAAAGCAGTTATTTTAATTGATGAATACGATAAAGCGATTTTAGATAATTTAGAACACGCCGAAACCGCCCTACAAATGCGGGATATTCTAAGGGATTTTTATTCGGTAATTAAAGGGCAAGATGCGAATATCCGCTTTGCAATGCTCACCGGCGTGTCCAAATTCAGTAAAATCAACCTGTTTTCGGGCTTGAATAACCTCTACGATGCCACATTAGACAAACAGTTCTCCAACCTCTGCGGCTATACCCAATCCGAGCTTGAAGCGGTGTTTGCTCCTGAATTATCAGGCGTGGATTTAAACGAGCTGAAAAATTGGTACAACGGCTATAACTGGTCTGGTGAGAGTGTGTATAATCCGTTTGATATTTTGTTGTTTTTCCAAAAACGGATTTACGAGCCTTATTGGTTTGAAACGGGGTCGCCCACCTTTTTGATTGACAAACTCATCAATGAAAATGTGGATTTGGGTAGAATCTCCCAGCAAATTTCGGATAATTTATTGTTATCCAAATTCGATGTGGGCGATATTAGCCCTATCGCCCTTATGTTCCAGACTGGTTATCTTACGATTAACCAACAAATTGAAAAAATGGGCAGAGCGGGTTATACGCTAAAATTCCCTAATAAAGAGGTGCAGCAGAGCCTGAATGCCTTATTGTTGAGACGCTTTTTACATAAAAACGATTCAGGACTAGAGCTAAGTTCTTATTTATACGATACCTTAATTCAACACGACATAACCAGAATGCAGCTTGTTCTCAAAGCCTTTTTCGCCAGTATTCCGCACGATTGGCATAGAAATAACAATATTGCTTATTATGAGGGCTATTGGGCGAGTGTGTTTTATGCCTATTTTGCCAGCCTGGGGTTGCCGATTATTACCGAAGATGCAACCAGCGTGGGGAATATTGATATGACATTACTGGTGAACAACCACGTCTATATTTTTGAGTTTAAAGTAGTAGGGAAAGATGTGAAAGAAAGCCCGCTTGGGTTAGCGTTAGCACAGATTATCGACCGAGATTATGCGAAGAAATATCAAGGACAAGGCAAAACGATTTACCAAATTGGGGTGGAGTTTAATAAAGATAGCCGAGAAGTCGCGTTTGATATTGCTCGCTTATAATATGGTGACAAGCGGTTAAATTTCCTGAAAATTTTGCAAAAACAAGGGAAATTTAACCGCTTGTTTTTGGAAATAATACGAAGAATTTAAAAGATAAAAAAGCCTCAGCATTGCTGCTGAGGCTTTATTTCATTTTGAAGTTAAAAGATTAACGATTAACCACCGATGATATTCACATCAACGTTGTTTTGAACATACAAGTTCAATGCCTCCCCATCTACCGTTGCAGTATACAGGTCGTAGTTACGAACTGTGCTGCTCGCTGCTTTTTCAAAGCCGGAGAGGTTCAGAATATCGTTGTTATCTGTACCACCTACTACTCTTAATCCACCTTCACTGATTTTCGCTACAGTTTCAGCATTGAGTGTAAGTGTCGAGATAGAGTTTATGGCTAAGTTTATCTGTTTCAGAGATGTTCCCAGTCTAGCAAGCTCTTCTTCTTTCCACGTTGTTAAATCTTGTGTAAAGTGGAAGGATAAACCTGCACCTACTGTACCAAATGTGAAACGATCTGCACCAATACCATTACTCACAGTATCAATAATAGTATGAATTTGGGTACCTTGAGTATCTCTTATGACTGAGTCTATTTGGGTTAATTCATCTTTAGCATTGTATCGATGAACCGTACTAGCTCGACCATTAAGATCATAGTCAGAATAAGCTAACTTAGAAGCAAAAGTACCATCTAGACGATATTCTGTCCGTATATCTATTGTATTATCCGGATTATAAGTATTTTCCCATGAGAAATTACTTCTTCCCGTTACCGTTCCTTTAGCGATTCGACCATATTCATCACGCTCATATACGTTTGCTATGAAAGAGCCATCAGCTGCAGTTATTTTATTACTAATAACGTAATTACTTGAATTGAACGTTTGTTCTGTCGTAGATGAAAGTTCTAATGTTTGATTAGGTTGATTATAAGCATACTCTTTTCTCAAAATTCCTTGACCGTAGTCGTCGTGAGTATACTCATATTTTCTATCTACTACATTATCACCATTGCTATCTACTCTTGAGACTACTGTACGACCTAACGCATCTCTTTCATAGTTAGTTGAAGACAACAATAAACCATTTGCATCAGTGAGTTCGCTTCGGGTTACATCCCCATTCGCATCACGAGTATAAGTAGTCACTTGTGCAACAGTGATATTATCTCTCTCATAAGCATAGGATTTATACGTTCTACCTGATGCATCTAAGTCATAAGTAGAAACATAATCAATTGAGCCGTCACCCTGCATATCCCCTCTTAATGCAGTGCGTTGACCATTAGCATTATTTTCATAATGCTCAATCTTGGTTAAGATGTCTTTTGTACCGCTGCCTTCTGGCACAAGGTTATAGAATTCCGTTTTCACATAAGCGTCCGAAGGCGATTTGGTGTAAATCTCTTTTCTATCAAAAGTACCATCGTTAGTTAAGTCGATGTTTTTACCAACCCAACGACCATTTGCATCTAGGGTATATTCTTCACGATAATCAAATTTATCATCTACGTTGTTATCACGCTCAAGGGAGGCTCTTTCGCCCTTTTCGTTATAGCTGTACTTCAATACTTGGTCTATGCCTTGTACGGTTTTGCCGCTATTATCGGTTGGGCGTATTTTACCTTCGGTGTTTTTATTGGCATCGTTATCCACCAACACCTCACGAACCCTGCCTAGATTGTCGAACTTCTGATAATGGATCTTATGTGAAAGTTTTTGATGTACAGTAAATTATCAAGTTTCTGGAAATAGTGAATTTCGTAATCTATTTTTTAGAGAGAGTGAAATACTCATAAATGCAGAAAATACTCCATTTGATTAATATTCTGAAATTTATGAGCATAGAGAGGGAAATAGAAAAGATTAGATAAAGAAGAAAGTTATTTTTCTAAAACTAAAAATCAAGAGCTATTTCTATTGGATAACTAAAAATAGCCCTTGAGTTAAATTTTATAGTTGTAGCTTTTATTAAGCTGCAGACCATAACCCGCCAAAAACTTGGTAGAACAAGCTGTTTAGCAGTAATAAGCCGAAGCCTAGCACCATTACCGAGAAATCTAACATTCCTGTTCTTGGTAGCAGTTTGCGGATAAAGCCAAGCACAGGTTCAGTAATTTGGGCAACGGTATAATCAAGTGGGTGGTTGCCTTGTGTAACCCAGCTCATTAATGCTCGAATTAAGGTAGTGAAAAAGAGAATTTGTCCAAAGGTTTTCACTAAACTTAATAAGCCGATTAAAACGGAGCGAGGTACATCAACGCCAAATAAGATAAATTGTAACGTGACTAATGCCGCTGCAATGAAGAGTGCGGGAAAGCAGATGTTTTTAACCGTTGGAATTAATTTGCCAACTGGAGCGACTAAAGGCTCAGTGATTTTGAGCAAAGTTTGTGAAATAGGTAAACGTGGATCAACGCGGCAAAATTGTAACCACGTTCTTAACACTAAAATAAAACTAAAGAAGCCAACAACTAATGAAATAACAGGGGCTAAAAATTCCATTTATTTCTCTCTTTTATACTTAAAATTAAAAAACAAACGGTCGTTTTTACGAAAAAATTTGCAAATTTTCAGAAAAATATAACCGCTTGTATCTGTGTTAATCAATTAAGCTTGTGCTGGGTAATCCCACCAAATGTCGAATAACTCGCTTACTTGTACATTTTGTAAGCCGTTGTTTTCTAACCAAGTTTTCACTAATTGGCGGTGAGATTCATCACATTTGCCTAATTTTTCTAAGCAAATTAAACCTTCCCAATTTAAGTAGCCGTTTGCTTCTAAGGCTAAACCGTTTGGACGAATAACTTCATCAATGAAACGATCAACCGTTTCATCAATTTGGTCAATACCCGTACCTTCAGCAAAGCTGAATTTGATTGCAAAACCTAACTCTTGGTATTCGTCTAAGTGCATTTTTTTACGCTGACGAGCATTACGTTGAACTGCCATTTTTTCTCTCCTCTATTAAATAAACTATTGCTATTTTTTTACAAAATATAAATCCCACACACCGTGTCCTAGCTTATGTCCTCTTTCTTCAAACTTGGTTAGAGGGCGAAAATCTGGGCGTGGAATAAAATCATTGGTTGCTGATGTATTTTGCAATTTATCTTCAAATTGGCGTAACACGTCGAGCATATGCTCTGAGTAATTTTCCCAATCGGTTGCAAAATGAATAAAGCCGTTCGGGCTTAATTTTTCAATCACTCGTGTGATAAATTCAGGTTGAACAATACGGCGTTTGTGGTGTTTTGCTTTCTGCCAAGGATCGGGGAAATAGAGCTGTAATCCGCCCAATGAGCCATCGGCAATACTATCTCGTAGAATTTCGGTTGCATCGTGGCAAATCACTCTTAAATTCTTTATCCCTTTTTCTAGTGCATAAGCAATACAAGCCCCAACGCCCGGGGTATGCACTTCAATACCAATATAGTTTCTATCTGGATTTTGTTCTGCCATTTCAACTAGCGATTTGCCCATTCCAAAACCGATTTCTAACACAACAGGGTTGTTGTTACCAAAAATCTGCTCAAAATTAAACGGGGTTGGCTGATAATCTAGCCCTAAATTCGCCCAGTTGTTGTTCATCATATCACGTTGATAATCGCTTAAACGACCAGTACGCAACACGAAGCTACGCACTTTTCTTAAATAACGACCATCTTCGGTAAATTCAGCTTGCTCAACCGTTTTACGTTTTTTATCTGCAAAAGTTTGCTTTTCTGACATTTTCTCGCCTTAAAACTTCACTAATGCAGAACCCCAAGTCCAGCCGCCGCCGAAAGCCTCGAGGAGTAATAATTGACCACGTTTCACACGCCCATCACGTACCGCTTCATCAAGGGCAACAGGCACAGTTGCCGCACTGGTATTGGCGTATTTATCAAGGGTAACCACCACTTGATCCATTTCCATCTCTAATTTTTTCGCCGTTGCAGTGATAATGCGTAAATTCGCTTGATGTGGAATGAGCCAATCAAGGTCAGATTTTTGTAAATTGTTTGCCTCAAGCGTTTCTTCTACCACGCTTGAAAGCTGGTTAACCGCAATTTTGAAAGTCGCATTGCCCTGCATTTCGATAAAGCCCGAACGCTCTTCGCCACGTTTTTGACCTTTTAACGTCAGGTTATTATCCAAATCTGGTGAAGCGTGTAAGTGGGTGGAAATAATTCCTTGCTCTTCGCTCGCTTCTAAAATCACTGCCCCTGCTCCATCGCCAAATAGCACAACGGTGCTGCGGTCAGTTTCATCTAGCATTCTAGAATTGATGTCTGAACCGATTACTAATGCTTTTTTCACTTGCCCGTTACGCACAAATTGATCGGCAACGCTTAACGCATACACAAAACCTGTACAAGCTGCGGCTACGTCAAAGGCAATCGCATCTTGAATATTTAATAAGCCTTGAATTTGGCAAGCCGCACTTGGGTAAGCGTGAGAATTGGTGGTTGTACCCACCACGATTAAACTAATTTCATTAGCATCAATTTTTGCCATTTCTAACGCTTGTTGAGCCGCTTTTGCACCCATTGTTGCAACAGTTTCATCAGCTGCGGCGATACGGCGTTCACGAATGCCCGAACGAGTTACAATCCACTCATCAGAAGTGTCCACCATTTTTTCTAAATCAGCATTGGTGCGAATTTGACCCGGCAAATAGCTTCCCGTTGCTAAAATCTTGCTGTTCATATTTTTGATTATTCTCAATCGATTAAAATAGTAATCCGTTATTATAGCGTGAAAATAGAGAAATATATAGACTTTACAAGCGGTTGTTTTTGGTAACTTTTTTACTAAAAACAACCGCTTGTGAATTTATTGAACCGAAATTTTAACACTTACCACTTCTTGTGGCTGAAGTAAGATATTCAGCCGAGCAGTTTCAACACAAACCATTTTCTGATAAGCATTTTCGCTCATTCCGCCTATTGGTTTATGCCAAGGATTCCATAAAACTGTTTCTGTTGCATTGTGATGTTCAACCACAATAGCTCTTTGGTAAGTGAAATCCTGAATGATATTTGTTGGGTTCGCTGCATAAATACAGTCTATGTTTTGATCGACTTGGCGAGGAGATGGCACTTCAACTTCTTGATCGGTTAGCTTATCAAAACAGCGCGTTGGCAAGCCTTGCACTTCCACTTTTGTGATATCGCCAACATTAAAATAAGTATGCAATGCTAACTGTGCAGCCTCTGAGCCTAAATGTGTAAAATATAGCCCGCAAGTTTCTCCTAAAATCATCTCTATTTTGGCTTCCTGTTCTAAAGCGAACACTAAACGAACGCTTTCACTAGAACAAGAATGTTCAACTAAATTCCACTCTCGAATACGAGCCGTGCCGTGGGCAGGTTCTTTTACTGTTCCAAACCAAGGGTAACAAATCGGCACGCCACCACGAATAGCTGAGCCTGCTTTAAAAGGCTCAATTTCACTTAACCACAATACATCTTGCTCCGCATTATATGGCTGCCAACTTAGCAGTTGAGCCCCTTGCAACGCAATTTTGGCTTTGACTTTGCTGTGATTCACTTCCAGCACGTCCAATTCATTATATTTGGTTAATTTTAATTCATTGCTCAAGTTCATAATATTTTCCTTTGATGACTAAAATGATTGAAAAGCAACAAAAATGTGAGTTAGATCACAAAATCAAGCATTAATTTTCTACCCCATTTAGGTAGTCGCTATAATATCCTATATTCTAACATAGATAAGGAGAAAACTATGAAAACCCTCGGCGAATTTATTATTGAAAAACAAGCCGAATATCCCGGAGCGAAAGGCGAATTAAGTGGTATTTTGTCATCAATTCGTTTAGCCGCCAAAATTATTCATCGTGAAATCAACCGTGCGGGCTTAAGCCAAGATATTTTAGGCACCGCAGGTTCTGAAAATGTGCAGGGCGAAGCTCAAATGAAGCTTGATGTTTTCGCAAACGAAACAATGAAAAAAGCCTTGCTTGCCCGTGAAGATGTAGCTGGTTTTGCCTCAGAAGAAGATGATGACTTTGTTGCTTTTGATACCGAACGTGGTCGCAATGCAAAATATATTTTAATGACCGATCCGCTTGATGGATCTTCTAACATTGAAGTGAATGTATCTGTTGGCACGATCTTCTCGATCTACCGCCGTGTTTCGCCTATTGGCACACCTGTAACCAAAGAAGATTTCTTGCAAGAAGGACGTAAACAAGTTGCCGCAGGCTATGTCACTTATGGCTCATCAACAATGTTGGTTTACACCACGGGCAATGGCGTGAACGGCTTTACTTACGATCCATCATTAGGCTTATTTATTCTTTCCCACCCAGATCTCAAAACCCCAACGGAAGGGAAATATTACTCCATCAACGAAGGACAATATGTCACCTTCCCTCAAGGAGTAAAACGCTTTATTAAATATTGCCAAGAAACGGACGAAGCCACCAAACGCCCATATTCATCACGCTATATCGGTTCATTGGTATCAGATTTCCACCGCAATTTATTAAAAGGCGGAGTCTACATCTACCCAACTTCAACCGTTTACCCAAAAGGCAAATTACGCTTACTCTATGAATGCAACCCTATTGCCTTCTTAGCAGAACAAGCAGGCGGAATGGCAACCGATGGCTTTAACCCAATTTTAGACATCAAACCAACCGAACTCCACCAACGTGTACCATTCTTTGTAGGCTCAAGCTCAATGGTAAAACAAGCGGACGAATTTATGCAAGAATTTGCGAAATAGAACGCTATCTAAAACAAAAGGCGAACATCAAGTTCGCCTTAATTTTACCTAATCCAGTTTCTTATAAATTCCGCAATTTGCTCCACATCATTAATATCCAACCAATTTTCTCTCTCAAGCGGGTAATCCGTTGCGGTGGCAATCGTCCATTGGTCTAGCTCTGGCAATGGTTTTTCAATGTCTTTGCGGTGGAGTTGAATTTTCGGTAGGGTTTCGTGTTTAAAGCCTTCTACGAAAACGAGATCAACCTCTTGTGGGTTGAATTTTGCAATTAATTGAGAAAATTCGACCGCTTGTTTGGTTTCTGTCATTAACGCCCAACGTTCATCGCACACGATCATTGTTGGATTTGCTCCCGCTTCACGTAGGCGGTAGCTGTCTTTGCCTTTTTTATCTACATCAACGTTATGGTGGGAATGTTTAATCAGCCCAACCCGAATACCGCAATCGGTCAATTTTGGGATTAATTTTTCCAATAAGGTGGTTTTACCTGTGCCGCTGTAGCCTGTAATTGCAAGGTTTTTTACAGGGAATTGGCTTACTCGGCTTAAATCTTCCAATGTATTCACGTTGGTGAATGCCGATTTTTGTTCGGAAAAATCGACTGCCACACTTTTTTGCGATTGAAAAAACCAAAGTAATCGGCGTTCGCCCAATGCTAAATAGGCAATAAGTTTCTCCTTAACAGAACGATGAACTAATGCAAAAGTTGGGTGTGGACGTTCTCCATCATGGGCATATGCAATTTGTACGTTATTTATCCGCAAAGCAGTTTTTAATTTTTGCAATAACAGCTCAGGCATAAAGGGCGTATCGCAAGGCACAAAAAGCAAATAGTCACTTTCAATTTGCTCAAATCCTGCCAGCATTCCACTGAGTGGACCTTGAAAATCAGGCAAGCTATCTTGATAGTAAGAAAAAGCAGGATAAAGCTGCTGATATTGCTCAATAGAACGATTGACATTAAGCCAAATGTCACTAACTTGTGGTGAAAGTCGGGCTAAAATGTGTGAAATAAGCGGTTTTCCTTCAAAAAGTTGTAACCCTTTTTCTACCCCATTCATTCGACGAGCTAAACCGCCCGCTAAAATCACGGCTGAAATGCGTTCTTCTATTGTTTTACTCACAGCTTTATCCCTTAAAATTTTGCAAAAATAGGAGTAAAAGTATATTATTTCGTTTAATTTCCAACAAGTTTTTTAAGGGGTAAAAGATGAAATGCGAACGTTTAGAAGAGTTATTAGAGTTACTTGGCGAACATTGGCGTAAAAATCCTGACTTACACCTCATTGATATTTTGCAGCAGCTTTCTGTTGAAGTGGGCGAGCCTGATAATTTCAAAGCGTTAAGCGATGAGGTGTTAATCTATCAGCTTAAAATGCGAAATGCAGGCAAATTTGAGCCTATTCCCGGCATAAAAAAAGATTATGAAGATGATTTTAAAACGGCTTTATTGCGAGCTCGTGGAATTTTAAACGATTAAGATTGTCTTATCCGTTAACTAGTTTAGCATTTATTATTTATCAACATTTTGAAGGAATCATTATGAAAAAATTGGCATTAAAAACGGCATTTGTTGCACTTTCTGCCCTTTTTACATTTAACTCAACGGCAATCGCTGCTGATCCAACCGCAGGCAAAGAATATATCGAAGTGCGTAAAGCACCTTCTGCACAAAAAGAAGTGGTGGAATTTTTCTCATTCTACTGCCCACACTGTTATGATTTTGAATTAAGCTACAAAATCCCAAGCCAAATCAAAGAAAAATTACCAAGCGATAGCAAATTAGTGCAATATCACGTTAATTTCTTAGGTCGCCAATCTGAAGATTTAACTCGTGCTTGGGCATTAGCAATGGCATTAGGTGCGGAAGATAAAGTAAAAACCGCATTATTTGAAGGTGCTCAAAAAGACGCATTCAAATCAATGGACGATATTCGCTCTGTATTCTTAGCAAACGGCATTACAGCTGAACAGTTTGATAGCGGCATTAATAGCTTTGCGGTAAATGGCTTAGTGAATAAACAAGTTCAATTAGCGGAAGACTTCCAAATTCGTGGTGTGCCTGCATTCTTCGTAAATGGTCAATACCAACTCAACTTAGAAGGCTTTGCAGATTCTTCATCAACGAATGATTTCATCAAACGTTATGTTGATGCGGTTGTGTTCTTAAGTAAGAAATAACCCCTTAAAATAGTTAGGGTTTTACAATGCTGAGTAGGTAAATCCTATTCAGCATTTTTTATATGCAAACTCGGAGAACAAAATGACAAAGTTATCTATCCTAAACCTTGTACCTATTCGTGAAGGGCAAACTGCCAAACAAGCGGTTGATTCTATGATGAAATTAGCAAAACACGCGGAAAGTATCGGCATTGAACGCTATTGGATTGCAGAGCACCACAATATGAAAAACCTTGCCAGCTCGGCAACACAGCTCCTCATTCAGCATGCCCTTTCTCACACTGAAAAATTAAGAGTGGGATCAGGTGGCGTGATGTTGCCTAACCATAGTCCTTATATTGTGGCAGAGCAATACGGTACGCTTGAAACACTCTACCCTAACCGTGTAGAACTTGGGCTTGGGCGAGCACCAGGCACCGATATGCGAACCGCTACCGCTTTACGCCGTAATGCACAAAGTCTGCCATTTCCTGATGAAATCAGTGAACTAAAAGGTTATTTTGAAGGCACAAATCCTGTGTCTGCCTACCCTGCACAGGGGTTGAGTGTGCCGTTTTATATTTTAGGCTCAAGCCCTGAAAGTGCCTATTTAGCAGCAGAACGTGGCTTGCCTTATGCCTTTGCTTCACATTTCGCTCCTCGTTTTATGGACGATGCGGTGCGAATTTATCGCACACACTTTAAGCCGTCTGAAGTGTTAGATAAACCCTATGTGATTTTAGGTGTGAATGCGATTGCGGCAGAAACCGACCAAGAGGCAGAACAGCTTGCTACCACTCAGACTCAGTTTTTCTTAAATGTTGTTACCAATGCCCAAAACTATTTACAACCGCCCGTCGAATCCGATGATAAAGTGTGGGAAAATTTTGTGAAAGCGGAAATCGTACCGCATTTCGGGCCTGTTGCGTTCCAACAAAATGCGTTATACAACCAAGAGAAAACCGTTGTTCGCCAAATGACTGCTTGTTCACTTATCGGTAGCCGAGAGAGCGTTGAACAACAGCTCAAGTCATTAAAAGCACGCATTGAAATTGATGAAATTATGGCGGTGAGTTATATTTTCGATGAGCAAAAACAGCATCAATCCTATACTTGGTTAAAAGAGATTGCAGATAAGGTGTGATATGAGCAAAACAATGCAACAAAAAGCCGCTGATGCACATAATATGTGTAAGCTAAAAGGCGACTCTATGTTAGATAACTCAGACCGCCAAATTGCCTTTGACGCAGTGTATGATAGTGAAGAAATAGCTGTACAAGCGGTCGAATTTTTCACACAAAAAGCAAAATCGGTAGAAACCGAGCCTTGCGACATTCAAAGTGAAATCACACCCATTATAGATGGCTTTCTGATGAAAATGTGGATAACTTTCAGTTGCCAAGCAGAAGTAATCTTATTTCAAATGGCGGTAAGATAGATATGAAACAAGCGGTTATTTTTGATGAACTTTTTGCAAAAAATCTTCAGAAAATAACCGCTTGTTTCATTATGCCTGTTTAACCGATGCCGACTCGCTACTTGGTTTACGGCGTTTACCGATATTTTTAGTATCTTTGTGGCGAACTTTCACTTTTTGCTTCGCAGATTCTTTTTTTGCCTCTTTTTTCTTTTTGATACGGGCTTTTTCTTTTTTGCTGGTGACATTCAACTCACCGTCTTTCGGGGCTTTGGTGCGAGGTTCTAAGCCTTCAATGATACGAGGTTTTAACGCTTCTTCGGTGTAACGTTTGATTTTACCGAGTAGCTTGTAGTCGTGGGCTTCAACTAAAGAAACAGCCGAACCTTTTTTGCCTGCACGAGCGGTACGTCCAATGCGGTGGAGGTAAGTATCCGCACTATATGGCAAGTCATAGTTAATGACGAAATCCACATCATCAATATCAATACCTCGAGCCGCCACATCCGTTGCTACCAGCACATTCACAATGCCCTCTTTTAAGCGAGCAATCGCTTGGTTACGTTGGGTTTGTGCCATATCGCCCTCCAGATAAGTAGAACGCAAGCCCCGTTTACGCAAGGTTTCACTTAACTCTCGCACATCTTCACGGCGGCGGACAAACACAATCGCTTTTTCAATCGAAAATTCGCTAATCAGTCTCGCCAATAATTTAGTTTTATGCTCTACGTTATCGGCATGATAATACCATTGCTGGATTTTTTTACGCTCACGGCGGCTTGGCTCTGCATCTACTTTAATGGGTTCGTTTAATAATCGCTCAGAGAAATCTTCTAGCAATTCGCCCTCAAGCGTGGCTGAGAACAACCAAGTGTGTTTGCGCCAGCGGGTTTCTGCCGCAATTTTCTCCGCATCTTGCCCAAAGCCCATTTGCAGCATTCTATCTGCTTCGTCAAAAATCAGTACTTCAACCGCTCGACAATCAAAATTTTCTTCCTTGATGTATTGCATTAAGCGACCTGGCGTTGCCACCACAATATCTTGGTTGCTGTTAAACACTTCACCGTGATTTTGATACGCCACGCCACCTGTGATGGTCGCAATACTCAAGTTGGTAAATTGTGCCAGCTCTTCAGCTTGTTCCGCCACTTGCATTGCCAGCTCTCTGGTTGGTGTTAGCACTAAAATGCGAGGAGCCCCCGGTTTGCGGCGTGGGTAATCTAATAAATGTTGAATAGCAGGCAGTAAGAATGCGGCTGTTTTCCCCGTACCTGTTGGAGCAGAACAGAGTAAGTCAAGCCCCTCAAGGGCTGCAGGGATAGTTGCTTGTTGAATTGCGGTAGGGCGGCTGTAGCCTTTTTTCGCTAAGGCTTTTAGAAGTTGAGGGCTTAAATCAAGCTCCTCAAAGGTCATTAGTTGGGACATATTCTGTTCTCATCAATAATTTTGGTAAAGTATATCACATTAAAAGGTTGGCGTGAGGCGAATAAAACAATGCTTGATTTGCAAAAAACTGGTAAAATATGACTTCTTGTTATTCACAACTTAGAGAGGAAAAAAGATGTTTGTTGAAATTTATGGGCGTTTATCTTGCCCGTACTGCGTGCGTGCTAAACAATTAGCCGAGAAAATGAAAACTGAATTAAGCGATTTTGATTTTAAATTTATTGATATGATCGCAGAGGGTTTATCAAAAGAAGATTTAGAACCTCGTGTTGGCAAGCCTGTTGCCACCGTACCACAAATTTTTGTTGATGATGCTCACGTTGGTGGCTGTACTGATTTCCAAGCTTTTGTGAAAGAAAAATTTGGCATTATTTAATGAAAAGAAGACCGCCTGCAAGCGGTCTTCTTTGTTAGTTTTTTACAAATTATTGCTCTTCTTTCGGCAAACGTTTAATTGCAAAAATTAAACCGCCCCAGATGATCGTCATTGCAACTACCATCGTAATAATTGCTGCGGTACTCATTATAGTTCTCCTTTTGATTCATTTTTCCACGCTAATTTTGAAAGTAGGTAAGCAACTACCGCTAAACCAATCGCCATACCCCAACCAAAGGTGTTTACAAACCAGCTTGGGTAGCCTTCATAACCCTCACGATATACTTTTGCAATTTCGCTGAATAGCATAAATGCCAGTACACCTGCGGTAATTACGATACATAAGCGCCAGATAAAGCCAACTTTGAATGAAGAAACTTCGTTAATATGTCTTTCTAACGTGCTGAGTTTTTCACTGGTTACAATCACCACTAATGAAACAAACGCTACCGCTACAATACCAAATTGGTTCACGAATTTATCCATTACATCAAGCATTGGTAAGCCTGTAGTTGTACCAAATAAAGTTACTGATACAGCCATCATTGGAATACCCACTAATAGCGTTGCTTTTACACGTCCTGCATTCAATTTATCCTGTACTGCAGAAATAATTACCTCAACCACAGAAATAAATGAGGTTAATGCAGCAAAGGTTAGTGAACCGAAGAATAACACGCCGACTAACGATCCCATTGGTGCTTGGTTAATAATGGTTGGGAATGCGAAGAATGCCAAGCCGATACCGCCTTTCGCTACTTCATTCACTTCTTGACCTGCCGCTGTTGCCATAAAGCCAAGTGCTGCAAATACACCGATACCTGCTAATAATTCAAAACCACTGTTAGCAAAACCCACTACTAAGCCTGAACCTGTTAAGTCTGTTTTTGGTTTGAGATATGAAGAGTAAGTGATCATAATCCCGAAACAGATAGAGAGCGAGAAGAAGATTTGACCATAAGCAGCAATCCACACACTTGGGTCTGTAAGTTTATCCCAGTTTGGTGTGAATAGTGCATCTAAACCTTTTGCTGCCCCCGGTAGAGTTAATGAATAGCCCACTAACACTAGGAACATTACGATTAATAATGGCATTAACAAGTTTGAAGCAGCAGAAATCCCTTTTTTAATACCAAGTGCTAATACTACAATTGCCACTAACCACACCGCGATTAATGGCCCCGTTACCGCACCGACAAATTCAAAGCTAACACCTTGAGAGATGTCGCCCATTTTCAAAAATTCACCGATAAAGAAATCAACAGGTTTATCGCCCCACGCACCACTCAGCGAGAAATAGGTGTAGCTTGCAGCCCAACCTAAAACCACTGCATAGTAAATACCGATAATCACATTGATTAACACTTGCCACCAGCCGAAGGTTTCAAATTTAGGGCTGAAACGGCGAAAAGAAAGCGGTGCACCGCCACGATATTTATGCCCGATAGCATAATCTAAGAATAACAGCGGTAAGCCTGCGGTTAATAATGCGATGATGTATGGCAGAATAAATGCACCACCACCATTTTCATAAGTGGTATAAGGGAAACGCCAGATGTTTCCTAAGCCTACGGCAGAGCCAATCGCCGCCATAATAAATGCCCCACGACCGGCAAAGGTCTCTCTTTGTGGAGCAGATGATGATTGAATAGACACGGTAGATACCTCAAACTTATAACGGTTTATATAAAAAATAACTTTAAATTGTATAAAATGTGATTATTCACACTTTGGAAGCAAAATATGCCGAAATTCCAAATGAAAGTAAAGCAGAAAAATAAAATAAAAACAGGTAAAAAACGCCACAAAAACAGGATAAAACTTCAATATGTATAAATTTATCAGATATAAAATCTAAAAAATGGCATTTGTTAGATAAATGAATTGAAAAGAATATATTCATCCAGCATAATAATTTGGTTAAATTCTTAACAAAAAAATAACACACCATTACTACAATGATGTGTTATTTTTATAAGGGATAGGTTACTCTACTGCCTCATTTTTTTCTATAGAGGAAGGTTCGACCTTCGCTTGTTTCACCATATTTTCACTCACTTCAAGAATAGTAACTTTTAAGTTATATAGCTCGAACTCCATTCCTTCATGAGGAATTTTTTCTAAATGCTCCAATAACAAGCCATTAAATGTTCGAGCTTCATCAATAGGTAAATCCCAAGCAAATAGTTTGTTCAGATCTCTTAAATTTGCTGAACCCTCAATAATCACTGTGCCATCTGATTGTTGCTGAACTTCTTGCTCAAGCGTTGGAGCTGATGAAGTGGTAAACTCGCCAACAATTTCCTCTAAAATATCTTCAAGGGTGACTAAGCCTTTAATATCGCCATATTCATCAACCACTAAACCAATTCGCTCTTTATTAGCTTTGAAATTCATTAATTGCGTCGTTAATGGAGTTCCTTCAGGAATAAAATAAACTTCATCAATTGCACGCACTAACATCTCTTTGGTAAATTCATTCTTTTCCAACATTAAACGAAATGCTTCACGCACACGCAAAATACCCACAATATTGTTATCTATATCGCCTTTGTAAATTAGCACTCTAGCGTGAGGAGCATGATTAAGCTGACGCATAATTGCTTTCCAATCATCATCAATATCAATGCCACTAATCTCATTGCGAGGTACCATAATGTCATCAACCGTTACTTTTTCCATATCTAAAATAGAGACGAGCATTTCACGATGTTCGGCAGGAATAAACTTCCCTGCATCTAGCACAGCACTACGCAATTCTTCAGCACTTAACCCTTGTTTATCCTTTTGTTGAATACGCAGTAATTTTAATAACCCCGCAATAATTAAATTCATTAAAAAGACAACTGGATTTAATAACTTTTTTAGTGGCGTAAGAATAAAGCTAGCAAAAAACCCCACTTTCTCAGGATAAGTAGCAGCAATTGTTTTAGGTAGAATTTCAGAAAATACCAACATTGCGAAAGTTAGCAGCCCTGTTGCAACCGCAACTCCTTTTTCTCCGGAAAGTTGCATACCGATCATCGTTGCGATCGCGGAAGCAGCAATATTAACAAGGTTATTACAAATTAAGATGAGACTAAGTAGAACATCCGTTCGTGCTAAGAGTTTTTCCGCTAATTTTGCCCCTTTATGCCCTTGCTCAGCAAGATGACGCATTTTATAACGGTTTAAAGACATCAAGCCCGTTTCTGAGCCTGAGAAAAAAGCTGAAAGTACTAAAAGAATAGCTAAGGTAATAAATAAACTACTCAGGGGAATACTGTCCAAAATTCAATTCCTATATAAATTAATCATAAAGTGATTGCTATTCGATAATTGCTATCACTCACTTCGCCTAAAAAAACCGATTTGCAAAAAATCGGGCTTTTTTAACCGCTTGTAGCAATTAGTGGACGATCAAACGACTACCGAAATAGCCGATTGTGAGCAACATCATACCCGAAATCGAATAAATAAGCACCCGTTTTCCTCGCCAACGTAATTTCCATTGACCGAGAATTTGTATGTTATACACAATCCACGCTAAAAACGAGAAAATGGCTTTGTGAATATGTTCCGGCTCAAAAAAGTTATGTAAATAAATCACTCCCGAAAATAGTGTGAGTGTAAGCATTGCTTGTGCTGCTAGTGTTAAGGTAAAGAAATGACGTTCAACTGACATTAAAGGTGGAAGAATTGAGCAAAAGAACATTTTTTTGCTTTTGAGTTTATTGTCTAGCCATTTTAATTGGAATGCATAAATTAAGGCGAGGAAAAATAACGCATAAGAAAATAATGCAATGCCTAAGTGGAAAATAAACCCAGCATTTTCTTCGATATTGCGGATAAAACTTCCCTGCACAAAACTGGCTACCGCCACACTACAAATTGCAAAGGCATATACAACAAGCAGAGGAAACCACGCAGTTTTCCATTTAAGTAACGCAAAGGTTACACAAATCGCCATAATGAAACTCATTAAAGAGATCACATTCGTTACCGTAAAATTCTGCCCTTCTATTAGCCATAATTGGTTGTATAACACGGCACAATGCAGAAGAATCGCTAATAGACCTAGTCCAAAAACAAGGGTGATATTCGGCTTTTTATTTTCCGTTGCACTTTCCAAATTCACTAAGGTGGGGGCAACCCAAAGCAACGTTAAGGCATAAGCTGCAATAGCTAAAATAGGAAGTAACATATTTTCTCGAATCTCGTCAAATAATAATAACTTTCAGAATTTTAATCAAAAGTCGGCTTTTTAGCTAGTTTTTGCGATAACTAGATGAAAAATTATTCCGAAATGTAATTGCTTTTTATGTTAAGTCAAAAAAGCCGCTTCATTTCAGTGAATATTCTACATCAAAAAAATAATTTTCCTTTGACTAATTTGCTTTCTATCTGTAATATGCACACCCTATGCAAAAGGTAAAACTACCCCTTACGATTGACCCTTACAAAGACGCTCAGCGTCGAGTGGATTATGAAGGTTACATTTCAGGTGAGCTTCTAAAACGCTTGGGTGAATCAGTATGTAATGTGCTAAGTGATGCACAAGTGACACTCTCGTTATATATCGATCCACAACGTTTAACTGTGATTAAAGGCACAGCGAAAATTGATGTGGAATTTGATTGCCAACGATGTGATAACCCGTTTACACACACGCTAGACTGTTCATTTTGTTTCAGTCCGGTGTCTAACATGGATCAGGCGGACATCTTGCCCGAAATTTATGAACCTATCGAAGTAAACGAGTTCGGTGAAGTAAATTTACTAGATATGATTGAAGATGAATTTATTCTTGAATTACCTCTAGTCCCGATGCATAGTGAAGAACACTGTGAAGTGTCCGTGAGTGAACGTGTATTTGGCGAATTGCCGGAAGAACTGGCAAGCAAACCAAATCCGTTCGCAGTATTAGCTAATTTAAAGAAAAACTAGATCTAGGAGAAAGCCCGTGGCTGTTCAACAAAATAAGAAATCTCGTTCACGTCGTGATATGCGTCGTTCACACGATGCATTAACAACTGCAGCAGTTTCAGTAGATAAAACAAGTGGCGAAACACACTTCCGTCACCACGTTACTGCAGACGGTTACTATCGTGGTCGTAAAGTAATCAACAAGTAATTCCTTTCGAGGTTTATCTTGAATGATATCACTCTAGCAGTAGATGTGATGGGCGGGGACTTCGGTCCCCGTGTTACTATTCCTGCTATATCACAAGCTCTTCAAAAAAATGCTAATCTCACATTTTTATTATTTGGTAATCAGCACCAAGTAATTCCATTATTACAAAAATACACTCTACAGAATCACCCTAAAATTCAATTTCATCATACCGAACAGGTCATTGATGCTGATATTCCTTTTTCTAAAGCAATCCGCCAAAGTAAAAACAGCTCTATGCGTTTAGCACTTGAGGCAGTAAAAGAGGGAAAAGCCCAAGGTTGTGTAAGTGGAGGAAATACAGGTGCATTAATGGGGCTAGCTAAATTACTCATTGAGCCACTCCCTAACATTGAACGCCCTGCACTTACCTCACTCATTCCTACAATGAACGGAAAATCAACGGTAATGTTAGATTTAGGGGCAAATATCGAAGTAAGCGGCTACCAGCTACAACAATTTGCAGAAATGGGTAATCTGTTTGCACAAGTAATGCTAGGTTTAGTTTACCCTCGCATTTCCTTGTTGAATATTGGTACAGAAGAGAACAAAGGCACAGCACAACTTCAAGCTGTTCACCAGCAGCTCAAACATAGACAAGATTTAAACTACATCGGTTTTATTGAAAGCGACAAACTCACCAGTTACTTAACAGATGTGATTGTTTGTGATGGTTACACAGGCAATATCGCCCTCAAAGCGTTGGAAGGTGCGGCAAAAAATATTATTTCCTTATTTAAAAAAGAGAAAGCAGACTCAAGCATTTGCCGCAATACTAAACGATACTTGCTTAAATTGATTTTCTATCGTTACTACCGCAAACTGCAAGAAATCAACCCAGACAGACACAATGGGGCAACACTGCTCGGCTTATCAAAAGTGATTGTAAAAAGCCACGGCGGAGCAAACATTAATGCCTTTTACTATGCGATTGATTATGCCATTCAGCAAATTAAGGGCGATATTCCGAATAAAATTTTGCAAGGTTTAAGTCAAACAGAAATAAAATAAGCGAACAAATCTGTTCGCTTATTTTTCTTTTAGCCCTGTAATTTCTTTACTCTCAAGCTAACTGCATTACGGTGGGCTTCTAACAATTCAGCACTTGCCATTCTCTCTACAGTTTCTGCTAACGCTAAAAAACCTTGTGGCGTTAGCTCTTGCACCGTCATTCGCTTACTAAAATCAGCCAAGCCTAAACTGGAGTAAGTTTTCGTGTAGCCATACGTTGGCAGAACGTGATTCGTGCCACTTGCATAGTCTCCCATACTTTCTGGTGAATATGCTCCTAAGAAAATTGAGCCTGCATTATCTAACTCTGCTAACAATGAGCGAGCATTTTCAGTTTGCACAATTAAGTGCTCAGGTGCATATTTATTACTAATTTCGACCGCTTGTTGCAGATTTTCTGCAATAAAAGTACGGCTGTGAACAAGTGCTTTCCTTGCTGTCTCACCACGAGGCAGTACCGCAACCTGTTTTTCCAATTCTTCATCAACCGCTTTGGCTAATGAGTTACTTGGGGTGACTAAAATAACCTGAGAATCTACCCCGTGTTCTGCTTGAGAGAGTAAATCACTCGCCACAAATGCAGGATCAGCAAATTCATCTGCAATCACTAATACTTCACTCGGACCAGCTGGCATATCAATTGCCGTTCCTTCTTGCACCACTTGGCGTTTAGCCTCTGTCACAAAACTATTGCCTGGCCCGAAAATTTTATCCACTTTGGCGACACTTTCCGTACCAAATGCCATCGCCGCAATCGCCTGTGCGCCGCCAATGGCATAAATAGTTTCAACACCGCATAAATTTGCTGTATAGAGAATTTCATCGGCAATCGGTGGTGGTGTGCAAAGCACAATGTGCTTGCAACCTGCAATTTTTGCCGGCACAGCAAGCATTAAAACTGTCGAGAAAAGTGGGGCAGATCCGCCCGGAATATAAAGCCCCACGCTATTTATCGGGCGGGTAATGACTTGGCAACGCACACCGGATTGGGTTTCCAGATCCACTTCCTGTAGTTTTTGGGCTTGGTGAAAGGCGGCGATGTTGGCCTTGGCGTTTTGAATGGCGACTTTGAGTTCAGACGAGACACGCTCGACCGCCGATTGAATTTGCTCAGCAGGAACAATTAAGCCGCTGAGTTCGGTTTTATCAAATTTAGCTGTCAGCTCAAACAAGGCTTTGTCGCCTTGAGCTTTCACCAAATCTAAGATATTTCCTACCGCACTTTTCAGCTCGTCAGAGGCTGAAATTGCAGGACGAGTGAGGGCTTCGTGTTGTTCGGCTTCAGTGAGAGTGTTCCAAATTAGGGTTTGCATATTTTTTCCTTTGTAGGGGCGGGTCCTGTGCCCGCCCGTTATTTCACGTCTTTTAGGGCGGGCACAGGACCCGCCCCTACGTTGATTTTTACTCCATCATTTTCTCAATCGGCAAGACGAGAATCGAGCTCGCTCCTGCCTCTTTCAATTTTTCCATTGTTTCCCAGAACAGATTTTCTTGGCTGACCACGTGCATCGCCACACGGCTGGAATCGCTTGCCAACGGTAAAATAGTCGGGTTTTCTACCCCTGGTAAAAGTGCCGTGATGTCGGCGAGGCGGTCTTTTGGGGCGTGTAACATAATGTATTTGGACTCTGAGGCTTGTTGTACGCCTTGAATACGGGTAAGTAATTTATCTACCAATGCTTGTTTTTCAGCCGAAAGAGGCTCCTGGCGTTGGATTAAGCAAGCAGTTGAGCGGTAAATGACTTCTACTTCTTTTAATCCGTTCGCTTCTAATGTTGCTCCTGATGACACTAAATCGCAAATCGCATTAGCAATGCCGGCACTTGGTGCAACCTCAACAGAACCTGTTAATAAAATGCTCTTAAATGGCACTCCTTGCTCTTTCATATAACGTTTTAGAAGGTTTGGATAAGAAGTAGCAATCGCCGCATTTTCTAAATCTTTGATGTTCTGGTAATTGGCATCACGATCAAGAGCAAGCGATAATCGGCAGCCACCAAAATCCAACTGGCGAAGTTTTTTATATTGAACCTCTTCGCCCGCGGCTAAACGCCCTAATTCTTCTTCCTCTAACACATTTTCGCCTAAAATGCCGAGATCAACCACGCCATCAAACACTAAGCCGGGAATATCATCATCTCGCACACGCAAAATTTCAATCGGCATATTTTCGGAATAAGCGATGAGGCGTTGATCATTCCAAATAATTTTCACCCCACACTGTTTAAGCAATTCGCTACACTCTTGGCTTAAGCGCCCCTTTTTTTGTATTGCAATTCTTAATCGATTTTGTGTTGCCATTGTCGTTTCCTTCTTTTCAATATGAAAAAAACCCTCTCGAAATAACTTCCGAGAGGGTTAGATTTTGCCTTTATGCATACTCGGAAGATTTATCTTCCGCACACACCAAATGCCCGAAAGATTATTCAGGGAAATGATGGTGATGATGAGTACGAATAAATGTCATTTTTAATTCTCCAAATGAATTATTTAAAAGATACGCCTAAATTTTGTCAATAGCAAGTCTTTTTTCATAAATTTTTGGGTTCTATAAACAAGCAATAGCAAACGTTTGCGCAAAGCGGTATAATTTCAGTAATTTTTTACAAATTCAATCCCGACCACATAGGAAAGCGAAAATGCAAATCAGCTTAAAAAAAATCTACTCTGGCAAAGTGCGTGATCTCTACGAAATTGATGATAAACGAATGTTAATGGTTGCAACCGATCGTTTATCAGCATTTGATGTGATCTTAGATGATCCTATTCCACGCAAAGGCGAAATTCTCACGCAAATTTCTAATTTCTGGTTTGATAAATTAGCTCACATTATGCCGAATCATTTTACGGGCGATAGCGTATTTGATGTGTTACCGAAAGAAGAAGCAGAAGCCATTCAACACCGTGCGGTGGTGTGTAAGCGTTTAACACCGGTGAAAATTGAATCTATCGTGCGTGGCTATTTAACTGGTTCAGGGCTGAAAGATTATCAACAAACCGGCACAATTTGTGGCTTGAAATTGCCTGAAGGCTTGATGGAAGCCAGCAAACTACCAGAACCTATTTTTACTCCATCAAGCAAAGCAGAAGTAGGCGATCACGATATTAATATCAGCTATGAAGAGTGCGAACGCCAAATCGGCACAGAATTAGCCGCCAAAGTGCGTGATGCCGCATTAAAACTTTACACCGAAGCGGCAGACTATGCCCTAACCAAAGGCATTATTATTTGTGATACAAAATTTGAATTTGGCTTAGATGAAAATGGTGTATTAACTTTAATGGACGAAGTGCTAACCCCAGATTCTAGCCGTTTTTGGTCGGTAGAAACTTACCAAGAAGGCACAAATCCGCCCTCATTTGATAAACAATTCGTGCGTGATTGGCTGGAAAACAGCGGTTGGAACAAACAAGCTCCAGCGCCGAAAGTGCCTGCTGAGGTAATCGAAAAAACGGTGGCAAAATACCAAGAAGCGTTAGATTTATTAACGAAATAGTGGTTACAAGCGGTCATTTTTCATTGATTTTTTGCAAATAACCTGCTGTAAGTAGCACTCACTGCAGGTTATTTACTATCTCAATTTCATTAAATTATTTCTTTTTTCGCTTACTACCACAAATGCTCTCACAAGGGATTCCATCATTATCTCTATCTAGGTTACTCACACCACATTGCGTTAAATAAAAGCGTGCTTCTTCACAGCTATCCATTTGACTACAAGTACGTTTTCCTTCGCACTGGAATTTTTCCTTAGCATAAACAGCAGCAATAAGGCTAAGAGAAAATATCCCCACTAATTTTAAGAATCTCTTCACAAGTGCCTCCATTGAGTAAAACTTAACTACCGAAGCATTAATTAATGCTCTGTGATTTTAACCATTTTATATAATCAAAAAAACAAAAGTGCGGTTATTCTACCGCACTTTTGCAAAATTTTCCGAAAATCTGACCGCTTGTAGGGGCAAATCACCATTTGCCCATAGCGTAATCAAATTAACCTTGAGATGAAATACGTTTCATATCCGTCATATAACCACGTAATTCTTGACCGATTAACTCGATTGGATGGTTACGGATTGCATCGTTTACATCACGTAATGTTATGTTGTCGATTTCAACCGCTGGCGTTGGTTCACCTAAATCGCCTTTCTCTAAAGTTGGGATAATTTTTTCCGCTAAAATCGGTGTTGCAACGTGTGAGAATAGGTAGTTACCGTATTCAGCTGTGTCTGAAATTACCACGTTCATTTCATATAAACGTTTACGAGCAATCGTATTTGCAATTAATGGTAATTCGTGTAGTGATTCATAGTATGCAGACTCTTCGTAGATGCCTGCTGAAACCATCGTATCAAAGGCTAATTCAACACCCGCTTTAACCATTGCAACCATTAACACACCATTATCAAAGTATTCTTGTTCAGAAATTTTGATGCCGTCTGCTTGTGGGGCGTTTTCAAAGGCAGTTTTGCCTGTTTCTTCACGCCACTTTAATAGGTTAGCATCGCCATTTGCCCAGTCAGCCATCATTGTTGATGAAAACTCGCCGCTGATGATATCGTCCATATGTTTTTCAAATAAGAACGCTAATTCTTCTTTGATTTGCTCAGAAAGCTCGAATGCACGCAATTTCGCACTGTTAGATAAGCGATCCATCATTAATGTGATACCGCCTTGTTTTAACGCTTCAGTGATGGTTTCCCAACCGAATTGGATTAACTTACCTGCGTAAGCCGGATCTTTACCTTCTGCCACTAATTTGTCATAGCATACGATTGAACCTGCTTGTAACATACCACAAAGAATGGTTTGCTCACCCATTAAGTCTGATTTTACTTCAGCCACGAATGAAGACTCTAACACACCCGCACGATCACCACCGGTTGCACTTGCCCACGCTTTCGCAATCGCTAAACCTTCGCCTTTCGGATCGTTTTCAGGGTGAACGGCGATTAATGTAGGCACACCGAAACCACGTTTGTATTCTTCACGCACTTCTGTACCTGGGCATTTTGGTGCTGTCATTAAAACCGTTAAATCCGGGCGGATTTGCTCACCTTCTTCAACGATGTTAAAACCGTGTGAATAACCGAATGCCGCACCTTGTTTCATTAATGGCATTACATCAGCCACTACTTTTGAGTGCTGTTTGTCTGGCGTTAAGTTAATCACTAAATCAGCTTCCGGAATTAATTGCTCGTAGGTACCTACTACGAAACCATTTTCTGAAGCACGTTTAAATGATGCACGTTTTTCCGCAATTGCTTCTGCACGCAAGGCATAAGCAATATCTAAGCCCGAATCACGCATATTTAAACCTTGGTTTAAACCTTGCGCACCACAACCTACAATAACCACTTTTTTGCCTTTTAAAAAATCGCAACCATCTGCAAATTCGTTACGGTCCATAAAACGGCAGCATCCTAATTGATCTAATTTTTGACGTAAATTTAATGTGTTGAAATAGTTAGACATTTGTTTGATCCTTATAATGAGTCAATGAATGATATTTGAAGTGATTATACACTAAAGCATTATTGCGTAAATTGAAAATATTAGTATTTAATATTGCAAAATACGCAACGAATTATCATTTTGCAAATTTTTGAAAATTTATTCATAACCCTTTGTAAGGGGTGTTCATAGCTTCACTGCCGTTGGCAAAGCCAATGTTCAAAAAGCGATGCTTTTTGTAACCGCTTGCAATCTCTGTCATAAAGTAGAAAATAACTACTTAAATTCACAGAAGATATATATACAAATGAAGATAAAAAGCATCATTCTACAAACCTGCCTTGAATGCGGACAAAGTGTGAGAGTTCCGTTGAGCGAAAAAGGAGACTTCCTTTGCCCTGTTTGTAATAATGTTATACGAAAAGGCAATACCTGGAGCTTACATCGTAGCGCATTTTTAGCACTAGCCATTTTAATTTTGCTCCCCTTCGCACTTAGCTTTCCGCTACTTAGCATTGATTTACTTGGTGTGAAAATCAATGCAACCGTATGGGACGGTATTTGGAAAATGGCGACCTCAGGCTATCCTTACACTGCATTTATGGTATTAGTGTGTGCCGTTATCATGCCGGTGGCATTCGTGCTGTTAATTCTCACTATTCAGCTGCAACGCATACTCCGCCAACGCCCACGTTATACGTTGATTTTCCTTACCAAAATCAAAGAATGGGTGATGCTTGATGTGTATTTAGTTGCCCTCGCCGTTGCCGCATTTAAAATTCGAGATTATGCAGATCTCTCTTTTGATATTAATATTCTTGCTTTTGTCTTGGTTGTGATCTTAACTACACTGCTTTTTATCAAAATAGAGCCTAAGCAAGCGTGGGAAAGATTTTACCCTGAATATCATTCGCTACCTTTCGATCATGCAAGCAAACCAACACTTTGTCCTACTTGCGAATACTGTTTTGATGAAACCATTTTGGATCTGAAAGGGCAACAACGCTGCCCTCGTTGCGAGAGCAATTTATCGGTTGCCGATAATACTAAAATTCAACGAGTATGGGCGTGTTTAATTGCAGGGACAATTATGATGATCCCTGCAAATATTTTCCCGATCTCTTTGACTGAAATGGTGGGGCAAACTTCGGGGGATTCATTAATGTCAGGGGTGATTTTATTTATGGAAATGGGCAGCTATACGGTTGCCGCCATCGTGTTTATTGCCAGTATTGCTGTGCCTGTCAGTAAAATTACGATTATTTTATATCTACTGCTTGCTATTCACTACAAATGGAAACACCCGATTCACTTACAAATGAAACTTCTCCACTATGTTCACTTCGTTGGACGTTGGTCGATGCTTGATTTATTTGTACTTTCGTTGATGATGTCTTTACTTGAACGAGGGCAAATCTTAAGTTTCTCTGTAGGGGAAGCCGCATTCTATTTTGGTGCAGCGGTCTTTTTGACAATGTTCGCTTCGGCTAATTTAGATGCCCGAATGTTGTGGAAGATTCATTATGATAATGAGAAAGCTCGATCATAATAATTCAAGATTTTTCGGACGGGCACAGGACCCGTCCGCATTTAATTAAATTTGATTCTGTAATTCCACCCTCAACAAACTCTGCAGCTGTGGCAATAGCTGAGTAATCAACCTCAGTTGTTGAATCAAAACCAACGCTAACTCATCTTGTTTTTGCTGGTGTTCTTGCTCGAATTGGGCGAGGTCTTGGTCGATAGCGGTCAATTTTTCCGATAATTTTGCAAATGAACGGCTGTCGTCGGCGATTTTGTCGATAATATTTGCTACTTCTCGTCCGTGTGAAAAGAACATTGCGGAAAAATCCACTTGTCGGTTAATTTCACGGCTAGCGATGCGGTAAGCTCCTAATGTTGAAATATAACCTAGCAAGGTATAGCCGATGCCTAATAATTTCGGGGCGAAGGCTAAATCATTGGCGTACTTTTGTGGCTCGCTGTACATATTGGTAATCGTATTGCTTAATGCCGATAAATGATTGTGTACATCACGGCGAGCGATGCGATAAGGCAGTTGCTCGTTATAGCCAAATTGGAGTTGAGCAATAATGTGTCGTAAATAATTTCCGCTGGCTTTCAGGCTATTATGCAAATTCTTTTGCAGATTGAGGTATTTCCAGTCTGGCCATAAAAATGTTACAGCTAACCACGCAATGGCTGTTCCTAATAAAGTGTCTAATAGCCGAGCAGACACTCCACTTTCAACACTTACACCTGCAATATCAAGACTCATCATTACTAGCACAGTAATGTAGAAAGTCGAGAAACCGTAATGAACTAAACGGAAAAAAGTATAAAGAGAGCCTGCCAATACAATAATACCAAGCTGAGCTTCCGGACTGAGCGTTACATTAAACAACTCAAACATTCCACCCACGATTACGCCAAAAATTGTGCCGATCACACGGTAGATTAAGCGAGTTTTGGTTGCCGTATAGTTAGGCTGGCAGACAAAAACCGCAGTGAGCAAAATCCAATAGCCTTTGTTGTCGAAGCCTAAAAGCGGCACGATAGCACTACATAAAAGCACCACAATCGAAAGGCGAACGGCGTGGCGGAACAGTTGAGATTCAAAGGTTAAATGCCCTTTAATCGCTTGGATAATATTGTCTAAACCCGTAATATTTTCGGCTACCAAGCGGTTAGATTTTGTGAAATTTTTACTTAATGGCTCAATATGCTCTGAACGACTTGCCCCTTGCTCAATTTGAGCTAATTGACGTTCAATATTAGCTAAATTCTCCGCAACGGATTCCCATCGGTAAATGCTTTTTAAGCCTCGTTCTTGATGATACGCCAAAGAGTTAAGCAGCCCCTGCAAGGCTTTTTCGCCACGCACGCTGTGTTCATACTGTTGTCGATGGCGTAACGCCACCGCAATTTTTTGGCACGCCATCGCTTGTAATTCCATCACTCGCTGAAAACGGAACATTAAATCGCTATTGCTTAATTGTTGGAACAGTTCGTGATATTGATAGTGGCTGGAACTCGCTCGTTCTAAAATATCTTGAGCGGTAAAATAGTAACGCAACATTCGTTGTGTACGTTGCTGTTTGTGTTGTCGTCTTAACCGATAAAATAATGACACTCGAGTTTTATCAAAGGCTGCCATTACTTCACTATTCGCTTTGGCAAGGGCAAGCTGTTTGGCGTTGAGATAGTCGTCATCGGGGTCAAAATAGGCGGACTTTGCCAGCAAATAGTGGCTTAAGGCGAGGTAAGCAGAAGCTAAATTTTCTTGCACCGTTCGGTTTGGGAAAATCAGATAGACTAAAATCCCTACTAAACCATATAACAATGTGCCGAGCAGAATCATTACCACATTATTATACCACAATACTTCAGGGGTATAGGTTAAGCTGTTATAAACGGCTACAATTAGCGTGCCGAAAGCGATGGTACTATAACGCTGCCCAACTGCTCCAAGCATTACTAGAAAGAACGTTCCTATCATCAGCACAGGCATAAAAAGCCAGCCTAAATACAGAGAAAGACTTGCCCCAATGGAGGAGAGCGAAAATGCCACTAGGCTGATAATCAGATTTTTCGCTCGCCCAATAAGGCTATTGTCTAAATCAACCAAACCACCTGCAATAATGCCTAACACCAGCGGCATTGCAAAGTGTGAAATGCCAAGCTGCCAAATGCTTACCGCTGCAATATTGAGCGAAATAAACATCGGCAAGGTTTTAATCACACTTTCTGAAAGCCAACTGTTTTGCAGGTTTTTAAAAAATTTGTTCATATTTTATTTGCAAATTTTTATTTACGAGCGGGCACTGAACCCGCCCCTACACACAATCATTATTTATTTAGAACTTGACAATCCTGCGGCTCCAAAAGAGCGAGCATTGCGAGTAAATATAACCACTTGTTGAACATCAAATGTTACCCTAAACGCTCCGCCAAATAACCATCGTAATCCGGCACAATGGCTTCAACTTCTTGATTAAATAAATCCGCATTTAATAAGAAATTTGCAGAAGTTTCATTAATGGCAACAGGAATATTCCACACCGTTGCAATTCGCATTAGGGCTTTTACATCAGGATCGTGCGGGGCGGCATTCATCGGATCCCAAAAGAAAATCAGCATATCAATTTTCTTTTCTGCAATTAGTCCGCCTAATTGCTGATCGCCGCCCATCGGGCCGCTCATTAATGCGGTGATTGCAAGCCCTGTTTCTCTGGCAAGCAAATGCCCTGTTGTGCCTGTGGCGTAAAGTTTATGGGAAGCGAGTTGCGATTTATGAGTTTGTGTCCAGCGAATTAAATCGTGCTTGCAGCTATCGTGGGCAACCAACGCAATCTGTTTTTGTTTTGTGATTGTTCGAGTTGTGGTTTTCATTTTTATCTCCTTTGCAAAATTTTTCCTAAATCATACCGCTTATTTTTCGGTTTTGCATTGACTAATCATCGCTTATGGCTAAAATCAAATAAAAATTTCTATTTTAAATAAAGGATCTTTCCCCAATGAACTTATACAACATCAAACACCCGGAAGAACAAGTCAATTTTGCCCAAGCAGTACGCCAAGGCTTAGGCAAAAATCAGGGGTTATTTTTCCCTGAAGTCTTACCCAAATTAGACAACATTGATGAATTATTAGCGTTACCTTTAGTTGAGCGTAGCCAAAAAATTCTTTCTGCCTTAATCGGCGAAGAATTACCGCAAGAAACTTTAAATGCAATGGTAAAAAATGCGTTCACATTCCCTGCCCCACTTGCCAAAGTAAATGATGATATTTATGCGTTAGAATTATTTCACGGCCCAACGTTAGCTTTCAAAGACTTCGGTGGTCGTTTTATGGCACAAGCTCTCGCAAACGTGCGTGGCGATGGTAAAATTACCATTTTAACTGCGACTTCAGGCGATACAGGTGCGGCAGTGGCTCACGCTTTCTATGGTTTAGAGAATATCAATGTGGTGATCCTCTACCCGAAAGGCAAAATCAGCCCATTACAAGAAAAATTATTCTGCACATTAGGTGGAAATATTCGTACGGTAGCGATTGAATCAGACTTCGATGCTTGCCAAGCATTAGTAAAACAAGCCTTTGATGATGCTGAACTTCGCCAAGCAATCGGCTTGAACTCTGCAAACTCAATTAACATCAGCCGTTTGTTAGCTCAAGTTTGCTACTACTTTGAAGCGGTGGCACAACTGCCGAAAGAGAAACGTGATAATGTAGTGGTTTCTGTACCTAGCGGTAACTTCGGTAACTTAACCGCAGGTTTAATTGCAAAATCAACGGGCTTACCAATCAAACGTTTTGTGGCTTCAACGAACGCAAACGACACTGTTCCACGCTATTTACAATCAGGCAAATGGGAGCCAAACGCAACAGTTGCTACTCTTTCAAACGCAATGGACGTAAGCCGCCCGAACAACTGGCCACGAGTTGAAGAATTATTTAAACGTAACGGCTGGAGCTTATCAGACTTAGGCTCAGCAGCATTAAATGATGAAGAAACCGAAGCTGCTTTAAAAGCTCAATATGCAGAAGATTATTTATGCGAGCCACACGGTGCGATTGCCTACCAAAGCCTAAAAGACCAACTACAAGCAGGTGAAACAGGCATTTTCTTATGCACCGCCCACCCTGCGAAGTTTAAAGAATCGGTTGAACGTATTTTAGAAATTGAATTACCGCTGCCGGAAGCATTAGATAAACACAACAAATTACCGTTGTTATCTGATGAAATGCCAGCAGATTTTGCTACATTACGAGCCTACTTATTAAAATAAGTTACAACTCCTGAAGATAATGTGTTGGGCATAAATGCCCAACCTACAATGTTCATTAATATCGTATATTAATTATACAAAGAAAAACAAGAATACGTAGGTTGGGCATTTATGCCCGACGTTTTTCCCTACTGTATTTTATTTTCTATTTATTTGTTTTAATTAAATTAAAAACAAAAATCAATCGTAAAATCCTATCAAACAATAGCGTTATATTATAAAATGTTAAACATTATGCGTGCGAATATGGCATAATTTACTTATCGGATTAATAGGAACATATCAAATTGGAGAAATAAATTGAACATTCGAGATTTAGAATACCTGATTGCCCTAGCAGACTACAAACATTTTCGCCGTGCTGCGGAATCTTGCAATGTCAGCCAACCAACGTTAAGCGGACAAATACGCAAATTAGAAGATGAACTCGGTACTATATTGCTGGAAAGAACCAGCCGTAAAGTGTTGTTTACTCAGGCAGGATTAATGTTAGTAGAACAAGCTAAAGTAGTATTACGAGAAGTTAAAATTCTCAAAGAAATGGCAAGCAACCAAGGTAAAGATATGTCCGGCCCGCTTCATATTGGGGTAATTCCAACACTTGGACCTTACCTTTCTCCAATGATTATTCCCGCATTAAAAAAAGATTTTGCTGACCTAGACCTCTATCTTTACGAGTTGCAAACCAATCAATTACTAGCTCAGCTTGAAGCCGGACAATTAGATTGTGGTATTCTTTCATTTGTAAAAGAGAGCGAACCTTTCATTGAAGTACCAATCTTTAACGAAGAAATGTATTTAGTTGTACCGGAAAACCACGAATGGGCGAAATTAGATAAATTAGATATCGGCTTATTGAAAAATAAAGAGCTGCTTTTCCTTGATGGAGGGCATTGTTTACGCACTCACACGCTAGATTACTGCCTGTCTATCGGTGCAAAAGAAAATCCACACTTTAAAGCCACGAATTTAGAAACCTTACGCAATATGGTAGCAGCAGATGTAGGTATGGCACTCATCCCCAAACTTGCTGCCAAGCCAACAAAAGGTATTTGCTATATTCCATTTGATAATCCAAAACCATTCCGTACTGTAGGTATGGTTTATCGACCGGGTTCGCCACTTCGTGTGCGTTATGAGCGTTTAGCACACGCCATCACACAAATTATTAAAACCGAGGTTTAAAATGGCAAATATGGTTAGTGTACGAGCAGTTCAAAAAGAAAAAACTCGTAGAGCATTAGTTGAAGCTGCTTTTAACCAATTAAGCCCGGAAAAAAGTTTTTCCAACTTAAGTTTGCGAGAAGTTGCTCGAGAAGCGGGTGTTGCACCTACCTCATTTTATCGCCATTTTAAAGATATGGACGAGCTTGGTTTAGCAATGGTTGATGAATCTGGCTTATTGCTCCGTCAATTAATGCGACAAGCCCGTAAACGTATTGCCAGTGGCGGTAGCGTGGTTATTGTCTCAGTTGAAACCTTCTTTGAACTGATCGCTGACAGACCTAACGTCTTCCGACTTCTGCTGCGAGAAAGTTCAGGCACATCGCAAGCCTTCAGAACTGCTGCTTCACGAGAAATTCAGCATTTTGTGGCTGAATTAGCGGATTATATTATGGGAAAAGATAACCATAGCAATCGAGAACTTGCCTATATTCAAGCAGAAGGGCTTGTTACTTTAGTATTTACCGCAGGCTCTCACGCACTTGACATGAGTAACCAAGAGCGAGAAAAGCTCAAGCAGCGAGTAATTATGCAGCTTAGAATGCTAATTCGAGGTTCGGCATACTACGCCGCCAAATCATAAAATTTCTCGCATGGAAAGAACCTATCTCCCCATAAATCAATTTCGGTTGCGGATAATTTGTCCTAGAGTTAAACGTAAAGTTAATATTATTTGCGGCAATTTTTGGGGCGAAAAATATTTCGCCCCTACCGTTACGCCCATAAATCAACATCGGCTGAGAATAGCTTTGGGGCGAAAATTTCACCTTTACTCTTTTGTAATATGTGCAGTGGATAATTTCAGCCACTCTAAGGCTAATTGATGTTGATCCGATAATGCGTTCCACAATGCATCTTCTGATAACACACTATAATTACCTTTAGTATCCAGCTCTTCATCAAAACTATCGTGTAACTCACGCCATTTTGGATCATAATAAAATTGGCTTAACGGCTCTAAAAGCTCGTTTGCCTTTTTCCATTGCTCTAATCCTTTTTCCAATTCAGGTAATAATTCCACCCATTGATTATAGCGATCTTGCATTTTTTGAATGTCTTCTTTTTTCATACGCTCTCCTTATTACAAGCGGTCAAATTTAATCAATTTTTTGCAATTGGCTACATAGTAGCAAAATTTCAAAAAAATTTAACCGCTTGCACTTATTTTTTATCACAAATAAAAATCCCCTTCCGAAGAAGGGGATTTGAGCACATTATAACATAATTACCATTGGTAACCTACACCAACAGAACCACCTACATCACCACGGGTATTGGCATTACCTTGTAATTTCAAGATAACTTTGCCGTTGTCACTTGCACGTGAATAACCCACTGCAAGTGCGCTTTCCCCTTTGAAGGTACCTGCCGACGCTGCCACCATTGATTTACCTGGAATGTAAACTTGTGGTAAACCAGCTGCTGCATTCGCACCTGCGATGCCCGCACGCAAGTTACGGTTGTTACGGTTAATCTTATTATCAAGATGATTTACCGCACCTTTTAATTGACTTACGTTTACTGCATCGGTATCTGCAACACCAGCTCTCACATTAGTAATACGTTGTGCAGAGCCATCTGCTTTAGCTACACGTAATCCTTCTTGATTTGAAGAAATCGTGGTTGCATTTGCACCTTTGCCTACTTTAACAGTATCGAACTCCGGATTGTCAGAAACAGCCACGTTGATGTTCTTACCTGAACCGCTGATTTCCACATTACGGCCTGCATTTACTTTTACAGTATCGCCGGCTTTCACTTTATTGTTATCCGCAGTATAAGTGTTTTTGGTTGCTGCGTTTGCTGTGGTTTCATCTTTTTCAGAATCTACTTTCCAGCTTACGTTGTTCACGGCTTTCGCAAGGTTAGTTGCATTCACGAAGTTTGCACCTGAATCTTTCGGATCTTGTACCACTAAAGTACCGTCCGCTGCAATAGAGCCATTAGCATTGGTTTGTGAACCGTTAGACACTGTTAAATCGGTTTCACCGATATTCACTGCAATTTCACCTGCTTGGTTGGTGCTAACTGTTGTGCCGTTACCCTTTACGATGTTGATAGAACCATCCGGCGTAGTATTCACGTTTTGGCCGTTCACTTTCGCATAGTTGTTTAACTGCTTACCGTTGATCACATCTGTGCTTACCGGGCTAATATCGCCATCCGCTACATTGCTGATTACATTGCCGCCAACATCAACGCCGTTGTTGTCAATCTTCACCGAGCTGCCGTTGTCAGTTGGTATTTCTAAGCTATTGGTGGTAACACTGCTAAAATTAACATCATCAGTAGTTGCAATGCTGACTTTACCGCCACTTTGGGTAATACTGATGTTTTTACCTGCATCAATAGTCACTTTGTCTGATGGGTTAATCAGTTCTTCACCTGTGCCAACTGCTTGGCCTTCTGATTGTGATACATCCAATTTCCAACCTGAGTTGTTAATCGCGTTAGCCACAGTTTGTGCCGTAACTAATACTGTTGGCGCAACAGGTGTATTCACTTTACCATCTGTGTTAGTCAGTGGTGTGGTGTTAACGGTAATCACAGTCTTAGTCGGATCGTTTGGATCTGTTTTCGTTGTGATGGTGTCGTTATCCACATTCACATCGTATTTGATGGTTGAAGTTTTTCCGTCTGTGTCTACAACAGCTGTTGTGCCTGCGCCGTTAACGAAGTTTACGGTGTCAGCGTGCACCACAACATCTCTTGCATCACCATTT
>NZ_JBGTYX010000017.1:0-46670 GCF_041807785.1 Mannheimia sp. E30BD | reverse complement strand
TTTTGAGCTATATTTGAAAGAATGCGAATGGCGTTTTAATCACAGTGACTTAAAATCTCAAATATTCCTTTTAAAACAATTGGTTAAAGGGGGTTTAGATTAGTTATCTAGGACAGCCCCTTATTTTATGTAGATAAGCAAGCAAGAAGAAAAGGTATTGGTAAAGCGTTTTTAAAAGAACTTCTCCAAACATTATTTTTAACAAAATCAGATGTTTTTATAAGAGTTTATATAGGCAAATCTAAAATTTTTGAAAATTTAGCTATTAAACATGGGTTTATTAGGTCTATTAATCAAAATGCTACACAAACAATAAAATATGATTTATCTAGAGATAAATATGATGACAATAAAAAATATGGATTATTTTCTAAAATACAGAATTGCTTGTTTTCTAAAATACAGAATTTCTAGTGTAGAGAATTTAAAAAATGACCAACCTCACCATCATCGACACAGGCTGTGCCAACCTGTCTTCGGTCAAATTTGCTTTTGATCGCCTTGGCATACAGGCTGAGATCTCGCGAGATCTCGGCAAAATCCAATCTGCCGATAAATTGCTGCTCCCTGGTGTGGGAACCGCAGCGGCGGCGATGGCGATTTTGCACGATCGCCGACTTATTAACACCATTCGCAACGCCACCCAACCAATGCTCGGTATCTGTTTGGGAATGCAGCTAATGACGGAATTTTCCCGCGAAGGCGATGTGGCAACACTGAACCTGATGAGTGGCAAAACCGAACGCTTGCCTGAATGCGGTTTACCGTTGCCGCATATGGGCTGGAACAAGGTGCAGTACCAAGCTGACCACCCGTTGTTTCACGACATTGAGCAAGGCAGTCATTTCTATTTTGTGCATAGCTACGGTGTGCTACCGAATGAAAACACCATCGCCACCTGCGACTACGGCGTGCCGTTTTCCGCTGCCATTGCCAGCCAAAACTTCTACGGCGTACAGTTCCACCCAGAGCGTTCTGGAGCGGCTGGGGCGAAGTTGTTACGGAATTTTGTGGAGAATATTTAATTTTGTGAGCTCGCTCGAAAAGTTAAAGAAAGTAACTTGATTGTGCCAAGGTTTAGCTTAAAATATCTGGAAATTTAAACAGGTGTTTTGAGGGGTAAGTGATGAATGAAATTAAGTTATTTGAAAACAGCCAAATCCGCTCGGTGTGGGATAACTAAAAAGAAGAGTGGTTTTTCTCGGTAGTGGACATTATCGAGGTGCTGACGCAAAGTAGCAATCCACGCCGTTATTGGAGTGATTTAAAGCGGAAAATCAAGGACGAAGAAGGCGGAATTGAGTTGTACGAAAAAATCGTACAACTGAAATTCCAAGCCTCTGATGGAAAAATGTATAAAACCGATGCCACGGATTTACAAGGCATTTTCCGTATTATTCAGTCTGTACCAAGCCCTAAAGCCGAGCCGTTGAAAATGTGGCTGGCGGAAGTCGGCAAAGAGCGGATTGATGAGATTATCGATCCTGAATTGACCATTGACAGAGCCTTGGCTACTTACTTGAAAAAGGGCTATTCCCGTGAGTGGATTAATCAGCGTTTGCAGGCTATTCAAGTTCGTAAGGAGCTAACCGATACTTGGCAGGATCACGGTGTGCAAGCCGGGCGTGAATTCGCTATTCTGACTAATGAAATCACTCAGGCGTAGAGTGGGATGACTACTCGCCAGTACAAGGATTTCAAAGGGCTGAAAAAGGAAAACTTGCGAGATAATATGACGACCACCGAGCTGGTGCTGAATATGCTTGCCGAAGCAGCAACCAAAGATATTACCGAAATCAGCCACCCACAAGGCTTAGAAGAGAATAAAACCGTTGCCAAACGGGGCGGAAATGTTGCAAAAGTGGCTCGGGAAAGTTTGGAGGCAGAGACCGGCAAACCGGTGATTACGCAACAAAATGCGATTGATTTCGCTGCGGTGATTGAACAAGTGGCGAAACAGGTGAAGAAATAAACATCTATTTCCCCTCTCCCGTTTACGGGAGAGGGAGGAGCAAATCTAAGATTTGCGGAGGGAGAGGGGAATAATATGAGAAAAACAGAAACCCTAAATTTACGACAGAATTCCAAAACTTTACGTTCCAATATGACAGAAGCTGAGCGAGTTTTATGGTATCACTTGCGAGCAAAGCGTTTTTGTGGAATCAAATTTTATCGACAAAAAATCGTGGGAAATTATATTGCAGATTTTCTCTCATTAAATCCTAGATTAATTATTGAGCTGGACGGTTCTCAACACGCCGAGCAAATAGAATATGATCGTATTCGAACAACTTATTTAGAAGAGCAACAATTTACCGTAATTCGTTTTTGGAATGACGAGGTATTGAGACATATCAATATGGTATTAGATGTGATATTTGCGGCTATTCACGAAAATATCCCCTCTCCCTCCGAAAATCCTACGGATTTTCTCCACCCAATACTCGCTACGCTCGCTCCTTCGGAGCGGTTGGCAAAGCCAACGTTCAAATGCAAGCATTTGTCCCGAGCGGGCGAGGGGAATATATAACAGGAAAACGATATGAAACACTCTCAAATTATCCCCGCCCTCGATCTTATCGATGGGCAAGTAGTTCGTCTGCATCAGGGCGATTATGCGAAACAGACGACTTATACCGATAACCCGATTGCCCAATTTGCCGATTACTTGGCACAAGGGGCGGAGCAGTTACATTTGGTCGATCTTACAGGGGCGAAAAATCCGGCTCAAAGACAGACCGCACTTATTGGCAAGATTATTCGTGAAACCCACTGCAAAATCCAAGTAGGCGGCGGTATCCGCACCGAGCAAGATGTAGCAGATTTGTTGGCCGTGGGGGCAAACCGTGTGGTGATTGGCTCGACTGCGGTGAAAGAGCGTGAAACGGTTAAAGGCTGGTTCAAAAAATACGGTGCGGAGAAATTTGTGCTGGCACTTGATGTGAACATTGATGCAATCGGTCAAAAAATCATTGCTATTAGTGGCTGGCAAGAGGCAAGTGGTGTGTCGCTCGAGGAGTTGATTGAAGATTATCAAACCGTGGGCTTGCAACACGTTTTATGCACTGATATTTCTCGAGACGGCACGCTGGCAGGTTCAAATGTGGATCTCTATCGAGAAATCTGTGTCAAATACCCGGAGATTCAATTCCAGTCCTCAGGCGGTATCGGCTCACTTGCAGATATTGCTGCTTTAAAAGGCACGGGCGTGGCTGGCGTAATTGTCGGTCGTGCGTTGTTGGAAGGTAAATTTAATGTAGCGGAGGCAATCGAATGTTGGCAAAACGGATAATTCCTTGTTTAGATGTGCGTGACGGGCAAGTTGTGAAAGGCGTGCAGTTCCGCAATCACGAAATCATCGGCGACATTGTGCCACTTGCTCAACGCTATGCCCAAGAGGGGGCGGACGAGTTGGTGTTTTACGATATTACCGCTTCAAGTGACGGCAGAACGGTGGATAAAAGCTGGGTGGAGCGTGTGGCACAGGTGATTGATATTCCGTTCTGTGTGGCTGGCGGGATCAAAACTATTGCCGATGCGGAGCAGATTTTCGCTTTCGGGGCGGACAAAATCTCCATCAATTCCCCTGCTCTTGCCAATCCTGAATTGATTACCGAACTGGCAAAGCGCTTTGGTGTGCAAGCGGTGGTGGTTGGCATTGATAGCTGGTTTGAGGCAGAAACCGGCAAATATTGGGTCAATCAATACACCGGCGATGAAAAACGCACCCTCCAAACCGAATGGCAATTGTTGGATTGGGTGGCGGAAGTGCAAAAGCGAGGAGCAGGCGAAATCGTGCTGAATATGATGAACCAAGACGGCGTACGCAACGGCTACGATTTGGTGCAACTGAAAAAAGTGCGTGAAGTTTGCAATGTGCCTTTGATTGCCTCAGGCGGTGCAGGCGAAATGGTGCATTTCCGTGATGCTTTTATTGATGCAAAAGTTGATGGGGCATTGGCAGCAAGCGTGTTTCATAAACAGATTATCAATATTGGGGAGTTGAAGGAATATTTGGCGAAGGAAGGGGTTGAGGTGCGTAAGTAACCTAGCAAGAGCCGTGCTAGGTTAAATAATTCCAGTCGCTCTGCGACTGCTTATAAGAGCGACAAAGTCGCTCGGCTTCGCTAACCCCATACGGCTCGTATGGGTTTACAAGCGGTCAAAAAAGGAAGAAAAAATGCAAAATAAAATAGACTGGCAAAAAGTGGACGGTTTATTGCCTGTTATTATCCAAAACGCCCAAACCTGCGAAGTGCTGATGTTGGGCTATATGAACCAACAAGCCCTCGAAAAAACGCTGGCTGAAAAGCGAGTCACATTTTACTCCCGTACCAAACAACGGCTGTGGACGAAAGGCGAAACCTCGGGCAATTTCCTAAACGTGGTGGATATGAGTTTGGATTGCGATAACGACACCCTGTTAATCCTCGCTAACCCTATCGGCGAAACCTGCCACACAGGGGCGGAGAGCTGTTTTCATCAGTTTGAACAGGAGCAACCAGATTGGCTCTTCTTTAGCAAATTAGAACGAATGATCGCCGAGCGTAAAAATGCTGATCCGGAAAGTTCTTATACCGCTAAACTTTACGCTAAAGGCACACCGAAAATTGCTCAAAAAGTAGGGGAAGAGGCAGTAGAAAGTGTGATTGCGGCAATGAAAAATGATCGGGAAGAATTGGTTTCTGAAGTGGCGGATTTGGCGTATCATTTAACTGTGTTGCTGCACAATGCTGATTTATCTTGGGCAGAAGTAAATGCTAAGTTGAAAGAGAGGCACAAAGGCATAGGCTTGCACCCTGAGGGGTCAAATAAATAAAGCCATATATAAAAAGAGTTGGTAATATTTATGCTTACCGCCCCTTTTTATTTGCAAATTTTTGAGTTTTTATGACCGCTTGTTAATATCCGAAAGCCAATGCGAAACAAATCATTTGGAATGGTAGTAACGCAACGCCAGCGGCAATCGCAAGTGGTATAGTAATTGGATATGTTACTGCCGCAAGGGCGATTTCTCCTGCACTAGTATCACTTTCAAATTCGTAATAAATAACCCTAGCCTCTATTGGTTTTTTGAAACGATATTTTTGCAAAATCTCATTACGATTTGCGAGTTTCACAATTTGACCATTTGCTTTATAACTGCGATACATCATAGAGCCAGCTGCATCATTAAAACTAAATTCAGATTTGAGCCTTGCTCGGTCGGTAGGTTTTAACTTATCGCCAGAGAGATATACTTTATATTCTCCCTCTACTTTTGGACTTTTTTCAATTATAAACTGTGCTTCAACTTGTTCAATATGGTTAGCGTAAGGTGATTTGAGGAAGTGATTTAGTTGAGTAACTAAATCGTGTTCAAATTGATAGTCGTGTAATTCCCCCACTATATAGAGTTTATTTTGCACAATTAAGAAAGATTGAAGATTATCTCGCTTTGTTTGTGTGAGTGGTTTGTCGCTAAAAACGCTACAACCAACTAAGCCAAAGCAAATAAACATTAAGCTGAATCATTTTTTCATTTTTTATCCTTTTGTTTATTAAATTCGAGCTTAATATAAACTCTATAAATAAAAAGGCAAGTCAGACCTGCCTTTGATTTTAAGATTAATTTAACCCTAACTTACTTAATTTTTCAGTTTCTTCCTTAAAGCTTTCAATCGCTGCTTTGTCAAAGAAATATTGTGTACCGCAGCATTCGCATTGCATATCGATCACGCCTTGTTTTTCCGCCAACATTTCTTCAATTTCTTCTGCCGGCACCAGTAATAATGCGGAGCCTGAACGCTCTCTCGAACAGCCACATTTAAATTCGGTATCTTGTGGCGGGTAAACTTCCACTTGTTCTTCGTGGTAGAGGCGATAGAGCAATTCTTCTGCCTCTAAACCAAATAATTCTTCGTCTTTTACGGTTTCGGTGAGCGTGGCTAGATGCTCGAAGTTATCTCGTGATCCTGTGCCGTCCGGCATAATTTGTAGCAACATACCGCCTGCCACCGCTTTGCCTTCAAATTCGCCTGTGCGGATAACGAGGTGGGTTTGTAATTGCTCGGAGCGGGCGAAGTAATCTTCTAAACATTCACGAATGGTTGGTTTATCGAGAGCAATCACCCCTTGATAACGTTCACCATCGGTCGGGATAATAGAAATCACTAATACACCATTGCCGATCATTTCCGCTAATGAGGCTCTGTCTGCAATATCTGCCTGAACACGGGCTAAGGCACGGAGTTGCTGTTGGTCGTTACCGTTCACAACCGCCAATTTTAACGGGCCGTCACCTTGAATCTGCACAGTAATGGTGCCGTTAAATTTCATTGTGGCGGTCAAAAGGCTGGTTGCTACTAACATTTCGCCCAGTAAATTCTGCACCGCTTTCGGGTAGTGATGAGTGTTTAGTGTTTCAGTAAAGGTGTCGTTTAAACGCACCCATTCGCCACGCACCGCACGTTCTTTGAATAGGTAGCGATAAAGTTTGTCGTTGTCTTTGGTGTAATTCATTTTAATTCCTCGTTGCAAGCGGTCGTTTTTACGAAAAAATTTGCAAATTACCGCCTAAAATAATAAATAGGGGGCGAAAAATGTTTCGCCCCTAGCTGGCTCTTAATATAAGGGTTATTTTTTCAATTACAAGGGTTTAACTAAATTCTTGCTCTTTGAATTTAATTAAATCTCGTCGCTCTTTTTTGTTCGGGCGGCGGTCTGGGTGGGGCATTGAAAGAGCATTTGCTTTGCGAGCGAACGCCATTGCCTCACGGTGTTTTACGCTTTTTTCAGTTTCTTGGTAGAGCAGTTGGGCTTCCGGAGCCCCTCGGCGTTGGTCACTGAGGGCTAACACTTCCACTTCTTTTTCTTCGTTACCTTGACGAAGTTTGATCGTCGCCCCAATTTCCACTGTTTTACTGACTTTCGCCCGTTGTCCGTTGTAATGGACTTTGCCCCCTTCAATCATTGCTTTGGCAATCGAGCGGGTTTTATAAAAACGGGCTGCCCAAAGCCATTTATCTAGCCGAACTTCGGCATCGTTTTCCTCTTTTTCGTGTTTATTTTTCATTTTCTGCCTTAAAATCAAAACAATAGTTGAAATATTAGAGCGAAAATGTGTTTTTTCAACTAAAATAACTCTAAAAAGGTAATATAAAATGAAAAAGCAGCTTCCTGACATTCTAAAAGTAGAAATCCTTGCCAAAACTCGCATTTTTGAAGTGCAATCGGTGGACTTACGATTTTCCAATGGCGAAGAGCGAGTTTACGAGCGTTTAACACCACAGCGCCGTTCTTCGGTAATGGTGATTCCGATTCAAAATAATGAGCTGATTATGATTAAAGAATATGCGGTTGGCTCTGAGCGTTATGAGTTAAGTTTTCCTAAAGGCATTGTTGATGAAGGCGAAGAGCCGATTGAGAGTGCTAATCGAGAATTGCAGGAAGAAATCGGCTTTGGGGCGAAAAAGTTAGATTTTCTGCGTTCGCTTTATAGCTCGCCAAGCCATATGTATGGCTTAATGCACGTTTTTGTAGCGAAAGAGCTGTACCCGTCCAAATTAGAAGGCGATGAGCCGGAACCATTGGAAATTGTACGTTATCCGCTGGATAATATTGACGAACTATTGGCAGATCAGAGTTTTGCGGAATCACGGAATTTATCCGCCTTGTTTATGTTAAGAGACTATTTGAAACAGAAAAATAAATAAAAATAGATCTTGGGGAAAGCAAAATGCAAACATTAAATCAACAATTACTGGATAATGTTATCGCTCTTGCGAAAGAAGCAGGCGAACATTTAAAACAATTTTACGCTCGTTCGGTTGCGGTCAAAATTAAGGCAGATGATACGCCTGTTACAGAGGCAGATTTATTTATCAGTCAATTTGTAACCGAGCGTTTAAAACAACTTACGCCTGATGTGCCTGTTTTGTCGGAGGAGAGCTGTAATATTGCTTTGACAGAACGTAATCAATGGCAAGAATATTGGATTATCGACCCATTAGACGGTACTCAGCAGTTTATTAATCGTACCGATCAGTTTTCGATTGTGATTGGTTTAGTGCAGAAAAGAGGTGAGAAAAATCAGCCCGTTTTAGGGGTGATTTATGCTCCAATCGTAGATAAACTCTATTTTGCGATGGAAGCAAGCGGTGCATTTTTGCAAGAAAATGGCAAAATTCGACCGCTTTTAAAGGCAGAGCAGCAAGCTAAAAAACCGTTAGTAATTGCGGTGGGTAGCCAAATGCACGCTGATAAAGCATTGCAAGCAATGGGCGGGCGTGAAGCTCAGTTCTTACAATATGGTTCAAGTAGCTTAAAAGCGGGCTTGGTGGCGGAAGGCAAGGCAGATTGTTATATTCGCTTTGGCGATACAGGCGAGTGGGATACTGCGGTTGCTGAAGTGTTACTTAAGGAAGTGGGCGGATCAGTTTTCGACTTTAATTTTGCTCCATTAACCTATAATCAGCGTGAAACCTTTATTAATCCTTACTTTGTGATGGTTAAAAATAGCTCGCTAAATTGGGATAAAATATTTTTATTCAAATAGGTAGTTCCCATTAGCAATTTTTATGATAATCTTGTACCCAACAATATTTTAACAATTAAAAAGAATAGGATTATTAAATGAATGCTGAAAATAGTTGCGTAGTCATTTTTGGTGCCTCAGGCGATTTAACTTTCCGTAAATTGATTCCCGCACTCTATAATTTATACAAAATTGGAAGATTGGGCGAGCACTTCTCCGTATTAGGTGTTTCCCGTTCGGATTTAACCGACAAAACGTTCCGCAAAAAAATGCGTGAGGCGTTAATCAAATTTGAAAAAGCAGAGGGAGAAGAATTAGATTCATTCTGCGAGCATCTCTATTATCAAGCACTAAATACCTCCGATGCGGCAGATTATGCCAAATTGCTGCCTCGTCTTGATGAATTACACGAGAAATACCAAACTGAAGGCAATACACTTTATTATCTTTCAACTCCGCCAAGTTTGTACGGCATTATTCCTGAGTGTTTAGCCGCTCATGGTTTAACCACAGAGGAAAAAGGCTGGAAGCGTATTATTGTGGAAAAACCCTTTGGTTACGATATTGAAACTGCGAAAAAGTTAGATGTTCAAATTCACAAAAATTTTGCCGAACACCAAATCTACCGTATTGACCACTATTTAGGCAAAGAAACGGTACAAAACTTGCTTGTGCTACGTTTTTCTAACGGCTTATTTGAGCCACTTTGGAACCGTAACTTTATCGACTATGTGGAAATTACTGGTGCAGAATCCATCGGGGTAGAAGATCGAGGTGGTTACTATGATGATTCTGGGGCAATGCGTGATATGTTCCAAAACCACTTACTGCAAGTTTTAGCAATGGTGGCAATGGAACCACCAGCCATTATTAATGCAAACTCAATGCGTGATGAAGTGGCAAAAGTATTGCATTGCTTACACCCACTCACTGAAGAATATGTAAAACATAACGTAGTATTAGGGCAGTACGGGCGTGGTACAGTTGATGGTAAAGAAGTGCCTGCCTATTTAGAAGAAAAAGGTGTGCCTGAAGATTCTAATACTGAAACCTTTATGGCAGTAAAATGTGAAATTGATAACTGGCGTTGGGCTGGTGTACCTTTCTATGTGCGTACAGGTAAGCGTTTACCAACTCGTGTAACCGAAATCGTGATTCACTTTAAAACCACACCACACCCAGTATTCAGCCAAAATGCACCAGAGAATAAACTGATTATTCGTGTGCAACCAGATGAAGGCATTTCAATGCGTTTCGGCTTGAAAAAACCGGGTGCAGGCTTTGAAGCAAAAGAAGTTTCAATGGATTTCCGCTATTCTGATTTAGGCAGTACATCAAGCCTACTTACCGCTTATGAGCGTTTATTACTTGATGCTCTAAAAGGCGATGCAACGCTCTTTGCCCGTACTGATGCAGTACACGCTTGTTGGAAATTTGTACAACCGATTTTAAAATACAAAGAAAATCGTGGACGTGTGTATGAATACGAATCTGGCACTTGGGGACCAACGGAATCGGATAAACTTATCGCAAGACACGGTAAAGTGTGGCGTAAACCAACGGATACATTGAAGAAAAAGGTATAAATTTCAGTTCCCCTCTTTAGCAAAGAGGGGGGATATAACGAGGTAAATTATGAATAAAGTTATTTTCCCAACCGCCCAAGCTGCAGTTGAACAAATCGCCCAAGAGTTTAAAACCTATAGCGAACAAAATCGCCCTGTGCATATTTCTCTATCAGGTGGTTCAACCCCGAAATTATTGTTTAAAACTTTAGCACAATCGCCATTTAATACTGAAATCCAATGGCAAAATCTCCATTTCTGGTGGGGCGATGATCGTATGGTTCACCCAACCGATCCTGAAAGCAACTATGGCGAAGTACAAAAACTATTGTTCGATCATATTGAAATTCCTGCGGAAAATATCCACCGTATTCGTGGCGAAGAAAATGTAGAGCAAGAACTTGCAAGATTTTCGCAAGAATTGACCGCTTGTGTGCCTGATTTAGCCTTCGATTGGATTATTTTAGGAATGGGAACAGACGGCCACACGGCTTCACTTTTCCCACATCAAACCGATTTTGACGATCAAAATGTGGCAGTAATTGCTAAACACCCAGAAACAGGGCAAATCCGCATTTCTAAAACGGCTTCATTGATTGAAAAAGCCAAACGCATTACTTACTTAGTTACAGGCAGCTCAAAAGCAGAAATTTTAAAAGAAATCCAAACCACCCCTGTGGAAGAATCACCTTACCCAGCGGCGAAAATTAAAGCAAAAAATGGGGTAACGGAGTGGTATTTGGATAGTGATGCGGCTAAAAATCTGTAACGGAAATTTTAGTTATGTTCAATCTTAACAATAAAATCTTTACTGCCGTGCAAAATAGTGAAAATGGCGAAGTGAGCAATCAAACGTATTTTCACTATTTTCAACAAGACAAAATGATATGGGCGGAATATCAAGGTGGTGAGATTTTAAAAGGATTTTTAATTGGCAAATGGATTTCAGATTGCCAAATTGAGTTTAGCTATCAGCATTTAAATCAACGATTAGAAAATCGTCTCGGGCGTTGTGTAACCACATTTTCTATAGATAATGGAAAATTGGTTGGACGTGAGCGTTGGCAATGGCTTGGCTCACTGGAAACAGGGCAATCACAAATTATAGAGATAAGTAGAGGATAAGTTTAATGAAAACACTTGGCATTTTAGGTGGAATGAGTGCGGAAAGTACGGTTTCTTATTACATCAATATTAACCGTGCGGTTAATCAAGCATTAGGCGGTAATTCTAGTGCTAAAATTCTTCTCTCAAGTGTGAATTTTGAAGAAATTGTGCAACATCAAAAACAGGGTAACTGGCAACAATCAGGCGAAATTCTTGCAGAGCAAGCCAAGTTATTAGAACAAGCTGGAGCAGAGGGCATTTTGCTTGCCACCAATACAATGCACAAGGTGGCGAAGCAGATTAGCGATAATATTTCTGTTCCCTTTCTGCATATTTTAGACTGCGTTGCAGATAGCATTCAATCAAAAGGCTTGAGCAAAGTTATCCTACTTGGCACACAGTTTACAATGAGCGATAATTTTTATCGTGATGAATTAATAGAGCGTGGCATTACGCCACTTGTGCCAGATGAAACAGCTCAAAAGGAAATCCACCGCATTATTTTTGATGAACTCTGTTTAGGCAAAATTGAAGAAAGCTCAAAAGCGTTCTACCTAGAAACCATTAAGCAGCTACAAGCACAAGGGGCGGAAGGTGTGATTTTAGGCTGTACCGAAATTGGCTTATTAATTCAACAATCAGACAGCGAATTACCGTTTTTTGATACCGCAGCATTGCATAGCCAAATGGCGGTGGAGTTTGTTTTAGGCTAATTAAAACAATAGATAGATTTAATATTTACAAGCGGTCAAATTTATAAAGAATTTTGCAAAATTTTAATGAAATTCAACCGCTTACCAAATTAAAAAACAACAGGAGCAAATAATGTCACAAAAAGGCGATATCGGCGTAATTGGACTCGCCGTAATGGGTCAAAACTTAATTTTGAATATGAATGACAACGGCTTTAAAGTCGTTGCATATAACCGCACTACTTCCAAAGTGGACGAGTTTTTAGCAGGACCTGCGAAAGACACAAACATAATCGGGGCGTATTCGTTAGAAGATTTAGCCGCTAAATTGGAAAAACCACGCCGTGTTATGTTAATGGTGCGTGCAGGTGAGGTAGTGGATCAATTTATTGATGCGTTAGTGCCACACTTAGAAGAAGGCGATATCATTATTGATGGCGGTAACTCAAATTACCCAGATACCAATCGTCGTGTGCAAGCCTTAGCAGAAAAAGGCATCCGCTTTATTGGCTCTGGTGTTTCAGGTGGTGAAGAGGGTGCAAGACACGGACCGTCTATTATGCCGGGTGGTGATGAATCTGCGTGGCCTTATGTTAAGCCTATTTTCCAAGCGATTTCGGCAAAAACCGATCAAGGTGAGCCTTGCTGTGATTGGGTTGGACGTGATGGTGCAGGTCATTTCGTGAAAATGGTTCACAACGGCATTGAATACGGCGATATGCAGTTAATCTGTGAAGCCTACCAATTCTTAAAAGATGGTTTAGGTTTAAGCTATGATGAAATGCACGAAATCTTTAAAGAGTGGAAAAACACCGAATTAGACAGCTACTTAGTAGATATTACAACTGATATTCTTGCTTACAAAGATGAAGATGGCGAGCCATTAGTGGAAAAAATTCTTGATACAGCAGGTCAAAAAGGGACAGGTAAATGGACGGGTATCAATGCCCTTGATTTCGGTATTCCATTAACTTTGATTACCGAATCGGTATTTGCTCGTTGTGTATCGGCATTTAAAGATCAGCGTGTGGCAGCTTCAAGATTGTTCAACAAACAGATTGGTAAAGTTGAAGGTGATAAAAAAGAGTGGATAGAAGCCGTTCGCCGTGCGTTATTAGCTTCAAAAATCATCTCTTACGCACAAGGCTTTATGTTAATTCGTGAAGCATCTGAGCAGTTTGGTTGGGACATCAACTACGGTGGCACAGCGTTATTATGGCGTGAGGGCTGTATTATTCGTAGCCGTTTCTTAGGCAATATCCGTGATGCATACGAAGCAAACCCATACTTAGTCTTCTTAGGTTCAGACCCATACTTTAAAGAGATTTTAGAAAACTGCTTGGCTGATTGGCGTAAAGTGGTAGCAAAATCGGTAGAGATTGGTTTGCCTGTGCCTTGTATGGCATCTGCAATCACTTTCTTAGATGGTTATACTTCAGAGCGTTTACCGGCTAACTTACTCCAAGCCCAACGTGACTACTTCGGAGCTCACACTTATGAGCGTACCGACAAACCTCGTGGTGAGTTCTTTCATACCAACTGGACGGGACGTGGCGGTAATACTGCTTCAACCACCTATGATGTTTAATTAATTTACAAGCCACTTAATCATTAAGTGGCTTTTTTATACGAATTTTTAGTCAATATATCTTGGAGTAAATATTTTAAAATGTGTATAATAATGGAGTGATATTTCAACCATCGGTGAGGAGACACTATGCTTAGCGATCAAGACATTTTTAACCGTTATCAAACTAAAAAAGCAGAGTTTGAAAAAACGGCAGAGGTTACTCTTATCGGACATTCATTGTTCGATATGTGGGGAGATATGGAGCAGGGTACGCCAAATTTAGCCGGCAAACCAACAGCAAATTTAGGTTTATCCGGCACAAGTACTCGCCAATATTTAGATGTGATTATGAAGCCTGCACATATTGAGCACTTAGGCGATAAAGTTTTTATTTTTCTAGGTGTGAATGATATTGTTAAAGAGCCTGAATACTCACCAAAACAAGTGCTTGACTGGATTGAAGAAATTATCCAGCATCTTCGCAAAATTAATCCAAATGCTCAATACTTTTTATTGGAAGCCACACCGGTAAATAACATTACCACCACAAATAATGCAGCAATTAAAGTGCTAAATGATTATTTTGAAGCGAATGTCCCTGCTTATCTTACTTATGTAAAAACGTGGGAACACTTTGCTGATGAAGAAGGGAATTTAGATTTAACCTTATGCCACGATGGATTGCATTTCACTCAAGCTGGCTATGATCGTTTAGAGAAGATTTTAACGAGATATTTATAAATTCATATTAACAAGTTGCACCTTACTCTGTTTTATTACTATATCACTGAGTAAGGTGCAAAATAATGATATTTATTTTACTAATTTAATAAGCACGCCACTTCCCGGTAAAAATGAGCTTGCTGTTTCGGCTGCAATATCAATAATCACCTCTCTAAATTTATCGCTTGATAATACTTCAAGATTATTCTCATTTTCTAATCTTTCTCCATTTACCGAATTAATTCTCATATAAACGGTTTCTTGTGTTGATTTTTTATAACACTTAAAAATATGAATGTGTAATAAATAAAGCTCAAATTTATGGTAACGAATAGTGTCGCTAATAATTCAATTAGATTTAATTTCGGATAATAAACGATTATTAATTTTTTGTACCATATCCGATTTTGATAGAGCAGGTTTAATTAAATTATCGCTATCTAATACAATATCATATTTCTTTGGTTTAAATTTATTAATGAATTTATTATGGAAATTATCATCAATATTACCATTCTCATTATCAAAAGTTTGTGAAAGAATATTCTTTCTTACACAATTTTCAGTTAATTTTAAGGTAATACTACCATTATGAACGTGATATTTTGCAAGTTCATCAGCATTCTCATTAATAATACTAATATGTTTTGCGTCTGTATTTGAAATAGTGATTTTTTCTTCTCGATCATATTCATATTCGGTATAGCGTTCAGCCATAATATTCCAATATGATTTTAAGAAACAGCCCTCATAAGAAATATCAATATCATCATTTTCTTGAGGCGATTTTTTCCCAACAAAACTTTTGATTAATTTGGTTGTTTTATTCTTAAACATATCCAATTTACCAAAGGCTTCTTCTTTTAATTTATTTGCCTCATTAATAGCAGCATTTTTATTATAGATTTCTTTAAATTTGAAGATTTCTGTTTTAGGAATAGCTTCAAATTGTGTCTGTGTTGGTATCTCAATTAAAGACATTTTTATTTCCTTAATGTAAGCAAGCGGTCAGATTTTTGCAAAATTTTACAAAATTCTGACCGCTTGTTAATTAATTACAGTGCTTCAATCTCTGAATACTGCACCTGCAATTTCTCTAAACCACTTAGATACTCTTGCATTTTTTCATGCTCTTTGGCGATGACTTGCTCTGGAGCTTTTGCCACGAAAGCTTCGTTTGAGAGTTTGCCTTCAATGCGAGCCACTTCCCCTTTGAGTTTGTCCATCTCTTTGGTTAAACGAGCCAGTTCAGCGTCTTTGTTGATGAAACCAGCCATTGGGATCAAGATCTCGCCATTTGCCACCAATTTCGCTACTGATAGCGGTGTGCCCTCACCGGTTGCCAGCACTTTAACGCTATCGAGTTTTGCCATTGATTTTAGCAATACTTCGTTGGCATTCAAGATGGCGATTTCGTCCGCCGAGAAGTTACGAGCGATTAGGTCTAAGCCTTTGCTTGGGGCGATATTGCTTTCCGCCCGAATGTTACGCACCGCCACAATCACTTCTTTGATGAAGTTGATTTGGTGCTCGGCTTGTTCGTCAATTGCAAGCGGGTCAAATTGCGGGAATTTTTGCAACATAATGGTATCGGCTTCAATGCCCACAAAGCCTTTCACTTTCTGCCAAATTTCTTCGGTGATGAACGGCATTACCGGGTGGATTAAACGCAGTAATTTTTCAAACACATTTATTAGCGTGCGGCTTGCTCCACGGCGTTGTGCGTCCGTGCCTTTGAAGAAGATTGGCTTGGTTAGCTCTAAGTACCAGTCGCAGAACTGATCCCAAGTAAATTCGTAGATCGCATTTGCCACTAAATCAAAACGGTATTGGCTGAGTGCGGTGCGAAATGTTTCCACTGTGCGGTTGAATTGGCTTTCAATCCAACGATCTGCAAGGCTAAATTCCACTTCGCCTTCGCTTAAATCTAATTTGTCGTTAGTCAGTACGAAACGGCTTGCATTCCACAGTTTGTTGCAGAAGTTGCGGTAGCCCTCTAAGCGTTTCATATCCCAGTTGATGTCACGCCCGTTGCTGGCAAGAGCTGTCAAGGTGAAACGCAAAGCGTCTGTACCGTGTGCCACAATGCCGTCCGCAAATTCTTTGCGGGTCGCTTTGGCAATTTTCTCCGCTAGTTGTGGCTGCATCATATTGCCGGTGCGTTTTTCCAAGAGATCTTCAAGGGAAATGCCGTCAATCATATCAATCGGGTCAAGTACATTGCCCTTAGATTTTGACATTTTTTGCCCTTGCTCGTCACGGATTAAGCCCGTTACATACACGGTTTTGAACGGCACTTGCGGTTTGCCGTTTTTATCTTTAATGAAGTGCATCGTGAACATAATCATTCGTGCAACCCAGAAGAAGATGATGTCGAAGCCGGTGATTAACACATCAGTCGGATGGAACATTTTCAGTTCTTTGGTCTGCTCCGGCCAGCCTAAGGTTGAGAATGTCCATAAGCCTGAGGAGAACCAAGTATCCAGCACATCTTCATCTTGGCGGAGGGCTAAATCCGCAGGCAAGTTGTGTTTTGCACGCACTTCCGCTTCATCACGAGCTACATAGACATTACCCGCTTCGTCATACCACGCCGGAATGCGGTGTCCCCACCAAAGTTGGCGAGAGATACACCAGTCTTGAATATCTCGCATCCAAGAGAAGTAGAGGTTTTCGTACTGTTTCGGCACGAACTGGATTTCGCCGTCTTCCACCGCTTTGGTTGCTACTTTGGCAAGCGGTTTCACGCTCACATACCATTGGTCGGTCAGCATTGGCTCAATCGGCACGCCACCACGGTCGCCGTAAGGCACTTTTAAGTCGTGCGGTTTGATTTGATCTAACAGACCGAGTGCTTCAAAATCGGCAACAATTTTCTTACGAGCCGCAAATCGTTCTAAGCCTTGATAGTCGGCAGGAATTGGGGCAGCGTAGTCAGCAAGCGGTTTACCGTCTGTACCGATAATTTCTGCTTCCGCACGAATATCTGCGTTCAGCGTCATCACATTCACCATCGGCAAGCTGTGGCGTTTGCCCACTTCGTAGTCGTTGAAGTCGTGAGCAGGGGTAATTTTCACCACACCCGTACCAAATTCACGATCCACATACTCATCGGCGATGATCGGGATCTCACGGTTCGCCAGAGGCAGTACCACGCTCTTACCAATCAGAGCTTGATAGCGTTCATCTTCGGGGTGAACCGCAACTGCAGTATCGCCCAACATCGTTTCAGGACGGGTCGTTGCCACCACTAAGTAATCCAAGCCGTCTGCGGTTTTCGCACCGTTGGCGAGTGGATAGCGGAAATGCCACAGCGAGCCTTTGCTCTCTTTGTTTTCCACTTCTAGGTCAGAAATTGCGGTGTGCAGTTTCGGATCCCAGTTTACCAAGCGTTTGCCACGGTAAATCAAGCCTTCTTCGTGTAGGCGAACAAACACTTCTTTCACCGCATTGGACAAGCCTTCGTCCATCGTAAAGCGTTCACGCTCCCAGTCAATCGAGTTGCCTAAACGACGCATTTGCTGACCAATAGTACCGCCTGAATAGGCTTTCCATTCCCAGATTTTGTCGATAAACGCCTCACGACCATAGTTGTGGCGCGTTTTGCCTTCTTCGGCAGCGATTTTACGCTCTACCACCATCTGAGTAGCAATCCCTGCGTGGTCTGTTCCCGCTTGCCAAAGGGTATTATTCCCCTCCATACGGTTAAAGCGGATCAGCGTATCCATCAAAGTCTGCTGGAACGCGTGCCCCATATGCAGGCTACCCGTTACATTCGGTGGCGGAATAGCAATACAGTAGCTTGGTGCGGATAAATCTTCGCTCGGTTTAAAATAGCCTTGCGATTCCCAGTGTTGGTAGAGAGCTTGCTCTACGGCGGAAGGGTTAAAACGGTCTTCCATTGTGAATTTTTGTGTCATTTATTAATCCTAAAATTAATTACTAATCCAAATTATATCGGACAAAACTTCTTTTCCATTTAAATCCAGTTTAACCAAATTATCTAAATTAAAATTATCCAGATAATTATTGATTATTTTATGAGCATTTAAAATCTCAGATTTTAATTTCCAATGCTCTCCATTCTTATATAATACAACTACAAAAAGACGGTTTTCACAATGATGTCGCCCATCATCGCTTTGTTTAGTATATAGCCATTCAACAAGTTCTTTTTCATTATCTTCTGGAATAACTAAATCATGATTTATGAATATTGACTCAATACTCATTGCAGATCAATAATTATACCAACGATTAAATGCATAATTTTTCAAATCAATAGATAAGCCACTACATTTCTTACTTAATGAGTCAACTGAGTAAGTTGAATAAATAAAATTTGTTTTATAGTCCCAATCATTGTTCTGCTTTTTCCCTCCCCAAGAATAGGGGTAGTCACATCTTTTCTTTAATCCCGTCTCGAGTTTTTCATAGTCATTTATTTGTATTCTCATAAGCTCTCCTTATTTGGCTCTTTTATCCATAAGAGCTGTGCTAGGTCTATCTATATATGAATTACTTTTTGCGTGCCATCTGGATAATGTTGAATTAAATCCCCATTTTCACGGCGATAAGTCAGCACCTCGTGCTTTTTCTTTTCTTCAAACCAAGCGGTAAAAAGAATATCTAATTCACGCTGTTTTTTTAGTAATTCTTCACGACTTGTCATTTTGTTTCTCCAAGCACCATATCCAAATGCTCAATCCCATCTTCCAAATATAACCCCGACACCGCTTGAAAGCCGAAGCTTTCGTAAAACCTTTGCAGATAGCTTTGAGCCTGTGCGTGTATCGGCTGATGAGGGAAATGCTCAAGGCTGTAATTGATAGCCCGTTGTACTAACTCTCTTGCCAAGCTTTTTCCTTGTTCAGCTTTTACCACTAACACTCTACCGATATGTGTGCCTTTTTCACTCGGAATTAAACGGCAGTAAGCGGTCAGATTTTTGGTATTTTTTGCAAATAAATGCACCGCTTGTAGGTCTTTATCGTCCACTTCCTGATAGGGGCAGTTTTGCTCCACCACGAAAACGGCTGTGCGGGCGTGGTAGATTTCAAATAGCTCTTGAGTAGAAAGTTGCTCAAAGGCTTTAGCTTGCCAATTTAGGGTGTTTAACATTGTACGGTTTCCAATTGCCAGCCTAGTTGGCGGTAGTGTTTATAACGCTCACGGGCTTGTGCTTTAGCGGTTTCTTCCACAGGCACAAAATCAATAATATGATTGAAACTGTTAATAAAATCGGGGAGTTCCGTTTGTAATGAAATGAGTAAATCCCGATGTTGTGCATTGCGTTTGCCTTTCCAAGAAATTTCAATCGGTGTTGGGTAAGTGGTAATTTCGCCCGATAAATTATGGGGTACGAAAGAATCGGGATCTCTTGCCCAAAGTGCTTCATCAATCTTCAAGGCTTGTTGTTCTGTTTCACAGGCAATTAGTACTCGCTTACCTAATCGCCATGCTTGAGCGGCAAGTTCACAAGCCTGAGCTTCAGCGGCTGAGATCTCGGCTGAGCCTTCTTGGCTTAAGAGATAAAATTGCACTTGTTTCACAGAATATCCTAGAAAATCTAAAAGCTATTTAAACCTTAGATTTTAGCTGAAAATTGCGTAAATATAAAATCTAAGCCGTTATTTTTGCGAAAAATATCTGAAAATTATTCATAGCCTTGTTGCCATTGGCAAAAGCAACGTTCAAAAAGTGATGCTTTTGTGTCTGCTTTTATTGATATTAAAGATGAACTAATTTAATTTTGCTTGCTCTAATTGGGTAATGCACTATTTCAGTAGTTAGAAATTGTGTAGAATACTTATCCCACTTGTCTATTTTATAAGGAACTTACTATGGGTTTATTTGATTTTGTTAGTAATATCGGTCGTAAATTATTTAATAAAGAGGAAGATGCTTCAAAAGCAGTTACTGAGCATTTGGTGGAAGATAATCCAGGCGTGGAAAATGTGAATGTAACCGTTGAAAATGGCGTAGCGAAAATTTCCGGTATCGCTTCAAGTGCTGCAGCAGTTGAGAAAGCAGTATTGATGGCAGGTAACGTAGCGGGTATTACTAACGTGAATATTGATGCTTTACAACTTGCAAGAGAAGAGCAGTTAGCTGGCGATGATGAGTTTTATGTTATCCAAAAAGGCGATACATTATGGGAAATCGCAACGAAAGCATACGGCAACGGTGCAAAATATAAAGCTATTGTAGAAGCAAATAAAGAAGTGATTAAAGACGAAAACAAAATCTTCCCGGGTCAAAAAATCCGTATTCCGAAAGATTTATAATTAAGAAGAGCTAAACTTATGTGTAGAAGATCAAACTTATGAGAGTTTAGCTCTTCTTGCTTCAAATAGTTGTAAAAAAGCTCTGCATTTGCAGAGCTTTTTTGTACGGAATTATTTATTTTCTACCGCTTGTTTTACTTCTTCAGCTTTTGTTTCGGTTACTTCTTTTAACTCAGCTGCTTTTTCAACTACGGCATTTTTAGCTGCCTCTGCTTTGTCTGCGGTTGCTTGTGTAGCATTTTTAGCAGCAGCTTTTAGCTCTGCAGCTTTAGTTTCTGTTGCTGCTTTAGCTTCCTCAGCTTTTTCAATTACGGCATTTTTTGCAGCTTCTGTTTTATCTGAAGCTGTTTGTGCAGCATCTTTAGCTACTTCTTTTAATTCTTCCATTTTTGCTTCAGCTGCTACTTTCGCTTCTGTAGCTTTTTCAACTACTGCATTTTTTGCTTCTTCAGCCTTATCTGTGGTCGCTTGTACGGCTTCTTTAGCTGCTGCTTTTACTTCATCAGTTTTAGCCTCAGTAACTGCTTTTACTTCATCAGTTTTCGCTTCAGTTACTGTTTTAACTTCTGTGGTTTTTTCAACAATAGCGTTTTTAGCTTCTTCTGCTTTATCTGCGGTTGCTTGTGCAGCCTCTTTTGCTTGATCGCAAGCAGCAAGCGTCATCGTTGTACCTAATACTAATAAAGATAAAATTGTTTTTTTCATTCCGAGTTCCTTAAATTAAAAATAAACAAATACATTTTGCAATGTAGTTACTTAGTCTGATTAAATCATAAAAAGTTCACTATCATAAAAAATGCCTATCAATTTTTAATCAATAGGCATTTTTGTTTAGTGATTTTTACTCAATATTGGTTGAGCGGGGTGCAGATTGTACTTGGCTGACTGCACTGGTGTAGCCGCCGAAACCTTTTCCGTAGAAGTAATATTTAGAGTGTTGCCATTCTGTTATGGTCAAAGAGTCTAAATTTTCTGTTGGTGGGGTAGCAACGGTCATTTCAGCTTTGGTATGTTCAGCACGAGAGAATGTACCTAATCGACCATTAAAGCTGTAGTTACTTTCATAGGTTGAAACTGGCACTTCAATTGCTTGTTGCATTTCTGTTTCAATGGCTGGAGCAACAGTTGCTTTTGATTGGAATTTGCTAACACGCTCGTTCTTCTCTTTTACCAAATTACGTTCAGAAGACTGAGCAACAACACTGCCAAATGGGGCAATATGTTCTTTTACTTCTGATTTTTGAATTTCTGGCTCTAAAGCTTTTTCTACTTTAGACTTAGTGTGTTCTGCTTGTTTTTCTTTGACTAAATCACGATTAGTCGGCTGAGTAACAAACCCACCTAATGGGCTAACAGAATGTGTTTTCTTCCCGGTTGTTTTTTTCTCGGCTTCAACAGACTTGTTTTCTTGTTGTTCAAGCATTTGATCAACAGATAAGAATTGCGCTTTTTCTTCTGTTTTTACCGGTGCTGCAAATTGTACCCAAACTTTACCACTAGCAAGTTCAGGCGAAGCAACGGCTGAGCTTAATGGCATAGCAGTAGTTGTATTACCACGCTGATTTTCTCGGCGACGCTGATTACCTACACGCAAATGGCGAGGCAAACGGCGTTGGCGGTTGTTATCACGATTTTCAGAGCTGCTTTCAGCAACGGTTTCTGTAGCTACAAGTGGTTGAATATTACTTGCTACGCTCGCTCCTTCGGAGCCGTTGGCTAAGCCAACGTTCAAATATAAGTGTTTGTCATCACTTTTTTGCAAATCTTCAACATCAGCTACTTTAGTTGCAACAGTTTCTACTGTTGCAGGCACTAATTTCTCACTTACAACCTCTGCTGTTTCAACACGCACTTTTTTGCGTAATTCACGGCGTTGGCGGCGTTCTGCTTGGTTTTCACGTTGATTATTGCGGCTTTCCTGTACTCCAGTTACGTTAGCAACTTCTTCAACCACCGCACGGCGTTGTTTTTTCTCTGCACGAGTAGCTTTTTCTTCTTGCGAAGTGGCTTGATTTTGCTGTTGTTTACGCTCTTGATTTTCCGTTTTTGTATTGCGGTTCGGGCGTTCACGACGTTGGCGACGATCTCGCTGATTACGAGCTTTTGGTTTCGGTTTTTTCTCTTCTTTTTCTTCCGTCGCAAACCAACCTTTAATTGTTGCTATTAAGCGGCTCAATAACGATGGTTTAGCAGGCTTGACTGGTGTTGGGGAAGGCTGAAGATTCAGCTCCGAGCTTTGTAATACAGATTCTACCGTAATCACAGGTTCGTTACGGGTGACTAACACATCATCGTGGTGGTGATGGTGAGGATGCTCCTCTTCTGTACGAGCTTCATAATGTTTGGTGAGATCGTAACTCAAGGTTGGCGTTACTTCATTTTCACGCAGACGATATACCGCAAAGTGAGGGGTTTCCATGCTTTCAGACGGTACAACCACAATTTGTACATCGTGGCGTTTCTCAATGCTGGAAATCGCTTTACGTTTTTCGTTAAGTAAGTAGCTGGCGATTTCCACCGGCACAATGGTGTGAACTTGTGCAGTGTTTTCTTTGATCGCTTCTTCTTCTAATAAACGTAAGATCGAAAGTGCGATTGACTCATTATCACGCACCTTACCTGTTCCCTGACAGCGAGGACAAATATGAGATGAAGCCTCACTTAATGAGGGGCTTAAACGCTGGCGGCTCATTTCTAACAAGCCGAAACGGGAAATGCGGGCAAATTGGATTCTCGCACGGTCTTGGCGTGTCGCTTCACGAATACGGTTTTCCACTTCACGTTGGTGGCGAACCGGTGTCATATCGATAAAGTCGATCACAATCAGACCACCTAAGTCACGCAAACGTAACTGACGGGCAATTTCATCAGCCGCTTCTAAGTTGGTGTTAAGAGCCGTTTCTTCAATATCGCCACCACGGGTTGAGCGTGAAGAGTTAATATCAATCGAGGTTAATGCCTCTGTGACATCAATAACGATAGAGCCACCTGATGGTAAACGCACCTCACGTTGGAATGCCGATTCAATTTGCGATTCAATTTGATAGTGGCTGAATAGTGGTACTTCGCCTTCATATAACTTCACACGGTTGATGAAATCAGGACGAACAAGGCGAATGTGGTTTTTAGCTTTCTCGAACACTTTTTTGTTGTCGATTAAGATTTCGCCAATATCACGGCGTAGATAGTCACGAATTGCACGCACAATTACGTCACTTTCTTGGTGAATTAAGAACGGAGCTGGGCGAGATTCCGCCGCTTTTTTAATCGCTTCCCAGTGGTGTAACAAGACTTTTAAGTCCCATTGTAACTCTTCCGGCGATTTGCCGACACCTGCGGTACGAACGATTAAGCCCACGTCTTCCGGTACATCTAAGCAGTCTAAAGCCTCTTTGAGTTCTAAACGCTCATCACCTTCAATACGGCGGGAAATACCACCGGCACGAGGGTTGTTCGGCATTAAGACTAAGTAACTGCCCGCAAGCGAAATAAAGGTGGTTAAGGCTGCTCCTTTGTTACCACGCTCTTCTTTGCTGACTTGAACAATCACTTCTTGCCCTTCTTGAATAATATCTTTGATATTCGGGCGACCGTTAAACACATAGTCTGACGGGAAGTATTCTCGGGAAATTTCTTTTAAAGGTAGGAAGCCGTGGCGTTCTGCACCGTAATCCACGAATGCAGCTTCAAGGCTTGGTTCGACACGGGTAATTTTACCCTTGTAGATATTGGATTTTTTCTGTTCGTGACCAGGGCTTTCAATGTCCAAGTCAAATAAGCGTTGCCCATCAACGAGGGCAACACGCAACTCTTCTTTTTGAGTTGCATTGATTAACATTCTTTTCATTGTGTTTTCTCATTATTTTGTTTTTGTCTTACACGGTCATTTTGACCCATTAATAAGGGAATGGATTTAATGTCTATCTCACGACTGTCTTCATTCCCGATAGTGCATTGATAGTTGTCTCACGTTTACTTTGTCTTGTCTTAAAGAAACTGCAAAATCAATCACTTAAGGCTTGTTTATCTCTATTACAAGCGGTTATTTTTGCTTTATTTTTTGCAATTTTCTATTGCTTTTTCAAGCCAAAAATAACGAGCCATTATCGCATTTTAACCCTGAAAAAGGCAAGGTAATTGTTGTATGGTAGCTGTTATTTGTTGTGGAGATGAATATAATGAAAATGAATGGGGTGATAAGGAAAAATAATGAGATTTAGTGTGAGTGCTGGGGATAAGCGTGAAATCCAAGCGGTTAAATTTGCAAAAAAAGAGCTAAATTTAACCGCTTGTAAAGCGAATATTATGCTTTTGCCGTCATTTTTTTCACTGCATCTTCAGTGGTCCAGAGGTCATTTGCGATAATACGGTAGTTGGTTAATGCTGCAAGGTAGCCGTCACCTTCAGGAATACGAGGCCCTGCGGTTGCATCTTTCACCACTGTTACTTCAAAACCTTGCTCAATTAACTCACGCAAGTGTGAATCAATACATAAGTTGGCCGCCATACCGGCTAAAATCACTTGGTCGATTTTACGTTTGCGTAATTGCAACACTAAGTCATTGGTTTCCGGACCAAAGATTTTGTGTGGAGAGGTGATTACTGTTTTACCATCAAAAATGTATGGTTTGTACTCAGGCATAAAGTCTGCACCTGAATTTTCAAAGCCTTCCATGGTGTATTGACCTTTTCTCGCAAACATTCCGCTGTCGTGCATAAAGTGTTCGCCCGGTGAACCAAATTCCCATTTGTGATCGGTAGGGTAGTAATAGTGTGGCGAAACAAAGGTTGGCATATCCACTGCTTTTGCCGCTTTAAATAGGCTTTCAATGTTGGCTACGGTGTTGTTCTCTTTGATAGAATCACCTAGCACGCCCCACATTACACCTTTCGGGCTTAGGAAGTCAATTTGTGGATCAACTACTACTAATGCCACCCGTTTTGGATCAATAGTCATTCCGTGGCGTTTTAAACCGTATTGTTCCGGCTCGGCATAAGGTGATTTTTCTGCACTGGCTTGTTTTGCATTTGCTGTTGATGCAATACCTAATGCACCTAATACACTGGCTGCCATTGCAATACGAGAGCCGTGGTTAAGTGCTTGACGGCGTTCTTGGTTGATTTCTTCAAATTGTGCTTGTGACATTATTTTATCCTCATTAATAGATATACAAATTGTAATGATAACTTGCGTTACCGAACGGGTTGCTATTATAGTGACTCCCTTCCGCTTGTTTTAACTGTTCGTCTCAATTGTTTACCCAAGGAGCTTAATGTGGATAGTTTGACTCATCTTTTTACTCAATTTCAGTTTCGTACGGACTTATTTCATCTAGGTCAGTTGTGCCAAATCGGGACTTTTAATGAAGAGAATAAAGGCTATTTACATTTTGTTCGCCAAGGACGTTTTATTTTAAATCAGGCTGCCGAACGCCCGATTACGATTGAACGCCCAGCGATTATTTTTTCACCGACCAATATTTTGCATAGTTTGCACCCGTTAGATGATAGTGGGTTAGATATATTTTGTATTAATTTTGATTTTGGCAAAGGGATTCGCAACCCATTAACCCATACCTTGCACAATATTGTGATCTTAGAGTTGGCACAGTATCCGGAATTGGGGGTTTTAGCTGATCAAATTTTTAGTGAAGTGAATCAGAAAGGGTGTGGTTATCAGTCAATGATCCATCATTTATGTGCCTATTTTACCTTGAAAGTTGCCCGCCAATGTTTAAAAAAAGGGTATATTCAAACAGGTTTGTTAAAAGGCTTGGCAGATAAGCAACTGGGGAAAGTGCTGTTAGCTATTCACAATGCACCAGAGCGAGATTGGAATGTAGAGGAGTTAGCAAATGTGGCATTAATGTCTCGCTCACGCTTTGCCGCTTATTTTAAACAAATTATGGGGGTTTCACCGATGGATTATCTCACTAACTGGCGAGTAGCGGTTGCCCAGCATTTATTACAAAAAGGGATACCCGTAGCATTGGTGGCAGAGCAAGTCGGTTATAGCCATAATGCTGCTCTCAGCCGTGTCTTTATGCGGGAATTAGGGCTTTCACCTACGGAATGGTTAGCTCAAAATAAAGAATCGTAACCTGATGGCAACCAAGAGCAGAATGGTAAAAAGATCAAAAAATTTAACCGCTTGTAGTGTGAAGAACAGTGTGACACAAGCGGTTAAATGTTGTCTTAGATGCCAAGAGAATCCCAAATCTCATCAATGCGTTTCACCACATTGTCATCTTTTTTGATTGGCGTTCCCCACTCTCTTGAGGTTTCACCCGCCCATTTATTGGTGGCATCAATCCCCATTTTTGAGCCTAACCCTGCAATTGGCGAGGCAAAATCGAGATAATCAATCGGCGTGTTTTCAATTAGTGTGGTATCTCGCGCAGGATCACAACGGGTGGTAATTGCCCAGATAACATCTTTCCAATCTCGGGCGTTCACATCATCATCGCACACAATCACAAACTTGGTGTACATAAATTGACGTAGGAACGACCAAACCCCCATCATCACCCGTTTGGCGTGTCCGGCATATTGTTTTTTCATTGTTACCACCGCTAAGCGGTAAGAACAACCTTCTGGCGGCAAGTAGAAATCGACAATTTCCGGAAACTGTTTTTGCAAAATCGGAATAAAGACTTCATTTAATGCCTCGCCTAACACTGCCGGTTCATCAGGTGGTCTGCCAGTGTAAGTAGAGTGATAAATCGCATCTTTTCGCATAGTAATATGGGTAACAGTGAATACAGGGAAATATTCTTGCTCGTTGTAGTAGCCGGTATGATCGCCGTAAGGACCTTCTAAGGCGGTTTCTTCTAAATCAATATAGCCTTCCAGCACAATTTCTGCACTTGCCGGTACTTCTAAATCGTTTGAAATGGATTTAACCACCTCAGTTTTATTGCCACGCAAAAGCCCTGCGAATGCGTATTCCGAAAGCGTATCCGGCACAGGCGTTACCGCAGCTAAAATCGTAGCAGGATCTGCCCCAATCGCAACAGATACAGGGAATGGTTTATCAGGATTTTCCGCTTTCCACTCTTGGAAATCTAACGCACCGCCACGATGGGAAAGCCAACGCATAATCAGCTTGTTTTTATCGATTAATTGCTGGCGATAAATACCTAGATTTTGGCGTTTTTTGTAAGGACCTTGTGTAATCGTCAGTCCCCAAGTTACAAGTGGGGCAACATCGCCTTTCCAACAGTGCATAATTGGTAACTGAGTGAGATCAACATCATCACCTGAAATTACCACCTGCTGACATTCCGCACGGCTTAACACTTTCGGTGGCATATTGAGAATTTGTTTCCATTGAGGAAGTTGCCCAATTAAATCTTTGAAACCTTTTGGCGGCTCAGGCTCTTTCAAAAAGGCAAGCAGTTTGCCTAATTCACGCAAGGCTTTGGTATCTTCCTGCCCCATTCCCATTGCTACACGCTTTGGCGTACCAAATAAGTTACATAAAACGGGAATTTGGCTACCTTTTGGGTTCTCAAACAGTAATGCAGGCCCACCTTTTCGTAAGGTGCGGTCTGCAATTTCGGTCATTTCTAAATAAGGGTCGATTTCTTGCTTAATGCGAACTAGCTCGCCTTGTGCTTCAAGCAAATCAAGAAATTCTCGTAAGTTTTTATATTTCATAGCGGTCATATTTCTGAAATTTTTTGCAAGTATATAGAAAAATGACGATGAAAAATACCCATAAAAAATTTATAGAAATTTTATTGGATTTTGCTAAAATACACCTACTTCAAATTTATAAAAGGAGATTTTATGTTTAAGAGAACATTAATCGGTTTAGCCGTTTTAGGAGCAGGAGTTGCTCAAGCAGACGTATTAACCAGTATCAAACCGTTAGGTTTTATCGCGAATGCGATTACTGATGGTATAACTGAAACCAAAGTGTTATTACCAGTAACCGCTTCTCCGCACGATTACAGCTTAAAACCATCTGATGTATCGCTGTTACAATCTGCTCAATTAGTGGTTTGGGTGGGCGATGGTTTAGAAAGTTTCTTAGAAAAAAGTATCGAAAAGCTCCCGAAAGAGAAAGTTTTAACTCTTGAAGATGTTGATGCAATTGAGGAGATCGTAGAAAAGAACAGTAAAAAAGAGAAAGACCACGATCATAAGCACGAGCATAAACATAATCACGAACATAGTCACGAACACAAACATAGTCACGAATACAAACATAGTCACGATCATAAACGCGACCACAGCCACGATCATAACGGACATAACCACGATGAAGATTGGCATATTTGGTTATCAAGTGAAGCTAGTGTATTAGCGGCGGAACAAATCGCTACACGTTTAAGCGAGCAATTACCGGAGCAAAAAACGAAAATTGCCGATAATTTAGCAAAATTTAAGGCAAATTTAGCCGCTAAAAAAGCAGAAATTGTGAAGCAATTAGAGCCAGTTAAAGCAAAAGGCTACTACACATTCCACGATGCTTATGGCTATTTTGAAAGAGAGTATGGCTTAAATTCATTGGGTTCATTTACCATCAACCCAACAGTTGCACCGGGTGCAAAAACGCTTGCCGCAATCAAGAAAAATATCGCTAAAAATAAAGCTCAATGTTTATTTGCTGAGCCGCAATTTACCCCAAAAGTGATTGAAACATTAGCAAAAGAAACGCAAGTAAATGTAGGACAATTAGACCCACTAGGTGAAAAAGTTCAGTTAAGTGCAACCGCTTATCCTGAATTTTTACAATCTTTAGCTGATGAGTTTAGCAAATGTTTACCTAAATAAGGTAAAAAAATAACCCCATTTAAGTCAATTTAAATGGGGTTTGTTTTATTATTCCTTCACAATAATTTTCTTACCATTAGTAAAATCAATCTGTTTGGCAACAGTAATATGACCAATTGGTGTCTCAAGTGAGGTGAATACGGATCTTACATTTTCCGGTAATGTTTCAATAGGCAAGACAACCGTAATATTTTCTTTCTTTTTCACTGCAATTGCCTTGTCTAACTTGGTTTGTACTTCTTGAACAAAGAAAATTTGATCATTGATAGTAAAAGCCGATAACCAATTTAAATTTTTAATGCGATTTTTACCGAGATTATTAACTTCATAGGTTAATACAATGATATCTTGGTTATCTTGTTTGGCTGTTCCCCTTTGGATCAAATTAATTTTTACATTTTGGTTAAATGCTGTTAGGTTTTTATCTTCAGTTTGCTTTGTTTTCATTTTTTTAGTCTCGGTTTTATTTGTTTCAGTTTTTGTTGCTTGATTATTTTCTGCTGCCTGGGTATTAAGCGTAAATAGTGAAATAGCTGTAAGTGTGAATAAAAATTTCTTAATAGACATAATATTCCTCATTAGTAGTAAGTTGTAAGTTTCAGGATAAAAATGACCGCTTGTAAACCTAGTAACTAGGCCTTCTTCAAAAATTCAGACTTCAGCATAATTTTGCCACAATCCACATTGTGATCGCCTTTTGCTAAACGAATCCCTTTGAATTTAGTACCTTTTTTCAAAACTTCTGACGATCCTTTCAATTTAAGATCTTTGATTAATAATACATCGTCGCCGTCAGATAATAAATTACCATTACTATCCTTTACAATTAACACATCTTCATCTTGTTCTGCTTCTTCACCATTCCATTCATAAGCACAATCAGGGCAAACAAATTGAATAGAATCGTGGTAGGTATTTTCACCTTTACATTCAGGGCATACAGGGTATGTCATGCTATTTCCTTATTGATTTATATGAAAATGCCATTATATAGCAAAATATTATAAAAAGGTATGAAGACAATTTTTTACACATTATAAAGAAAAGTCAGTTAGAATAAGGAGAGATTAAAATAAAGGAGGAAACTATGGTAGTCGATCCTAATTATCAGCAAGAATTAGAAAAATATGAAAACCCGGTACCAAGCCGTGAGTTTATTTTAAATACGATTCGCGAACATAACGCCCCAATGAGCCGTGACGAGCTGTTAGAAGTTTTTCATATTTATGATGAAGAACGTATGGAAGGTATTCGCCGCCGTTTACGTGCAATGGAAAATGATGGCGAACTCGTTTTCACCAAAGGAAAACGTTATGCCTTGCCTGAAAAAATGGATTTGATTAAAGGCACGGTAATCGGTCATCGTGATGGTTACGGCTTTCTACAAGTTGAAGGGCACGAAAAATTAGCTACTAAAAGTGAAGATTGGTTTATTCCAAATGCTCAAATGGTGCGAGTGATGCACGGTGATTTTGTGTTAGCACAGTCTAATGGTACAGATAGACGAGGCAGAAAAGAAGTGCGTATTGTGCGTGTGCTAGAAGCTCGTAAAAAGCAGATTGTGGGGCGTTTCTTCCTTGAAAGTGGCATCGGTTTTGTTGTGCCTGATGATAGCCGTATCAATCAAGATATTCTAATCCCTGACGAACATCGTATGGGTGCAAGAATGGGGCAGGTTGTGGTGGTAGAACTGCAAGAACGCAAAGCCAGCTTTAACCGCCCTGTTGGTGTTATCACCGAAATTTTAGGCGATAATCTCGCACCGGGTATGGAAATTGAAATTGCCTTACGCAATCACGATATTCCGCACGTTTGGCCAGAGGGTGTAGAAAAACAGATTCGTCAATTTGCCAGCGAAGAAGTGCCAGAAGAAGCTAAACAAGGGCGTGTTGATTTACGAGACTTACCACTTATTACCATTGACGGCGAAGACGCTCGTGATTTTGATGATGCGGTCTTTGCCAAAAAAGAGGGTAACGGTTGGCGTTTATGGGTAGCGATTGCGGATGTGAGCTATTACGTCCGCCCGAAAACGGCATTAGATTTGGAAGCACTTAATCGGGGCAACTCGGTTTACTTTCCAAATCGAGTCATTCCAATGTTACCTGAAGTGCTTTCAAATGGTTTATGTTCATTAAATCCACAGGTTGATCGCCTCTGTTTGGTGGCGGAAATGTCGGTCTCCAACAAAGGGGAGTTGGTTGATTACAAATTTTATGAAGCGGTAATGAATTCACACGCTCGTTTAACTTACACCAAAGTTTGGAAAATGCTAGAGGGCGATGAAACCTTACGTGAACGCTATGCACCATTAGTGCCACACATTGAAGAACTCTATGCGATGTTCCAAACCTTAATGAAAGCTCGTCAAAAACGAGGAGCGATTGAGTTTGAAACCATTGAAAATCAATTTATTTTCAATCCACAAGGGCGAATTGAACGTATTGAGCCGCTTATCCGCAACGATGCGCATAAACTCATTGAAGAGTGTATGATTTTGGCAAACATTGCAGCAGCTCGCTTTGTTGAGCAAGCGAATGAGCCAGCACTTTATCGAATTCACGATAAACCAAGCGAAGAAAAATTACTGAGCTTTAAATCCTTTGTGCGTGAATGCGGCTTAACGTGGGACGTTGGGCTTGATCCACAACCTAAAGATTACGGCGTATTGTTAGAGCAAATAGCCGAACGTGCGGATAAAGAACTCATTCAAACGATGTTACTCCGCTCGCTCAAACAAGCGGTGTATACAGCAGATAACATCGGGCATTTTGGCTTGGCATTAACTGAGTATGCTCACTTTACTTCGCCAATTCGCCGTTACCCAGATTTGTTATTACACCGTGCGATTAAATATTTAATCGAAAAAGGCAAGGGCAATACACGCCATTACACCGATGGCGGCGGTTATCACTACAAGCTAGATGATATGGACGAGTTTGGCGATAAATGCTCTGCCACCGAACGCCGAGCCGATGAAGCCACTCGTGATGTGGCAGATTGGCTGAAATGTGAATTTATGCAAGACCATATCGGCGAAGAGTTTGATGGGGTCATTTCAAGCGTAACCGGCTTCGGATTATTTGTGAAACTTAACGAGCTATTTATTGATGGTTTAGTTCATATTTCAACTTTAGATAATGACTACTACCATTATGACGCAGACAGACAACGTTTAGTTGGCGGTAGTGGTATTATTTACCGCTTGGGCGATGCCGTTAGAGTGAAAGTGATTAACGTAAACTTGGACGAGAAAAAAATCGATTTTGAACTCTTAACGGGCAATAAGAAAATAGGAAAAACAGCGAAGAAAAAAGCGAAAGTTGCTGAGCAACCTATTTTCAAAGAGCCTAAAACGGTTAAAAAATCCAAAAAGGAAACAGGCAAAAAATCTGCAAAAAAACGGACAAAAACGACCGCTAGTAAATCACGGAAGAAGTAGAAATGGATTATAAAAAACAGATTCTATTGAGTATTTTATTTGCATTCATTATCGCAATTATTAGCTATTTTGTTTTTACCTACATTCCTTTTGATTGTAGCGATCTCACAAAATTAAATGATTACCAACGTTTAGAATGTAGAACCGCAGAAGTACTGGGGATCTATTATTGGCTGCCTTATACTGCCACCCTATTCTTCTGCTCAATCATCTTCTATTGGGTTATTTATGGCATTATCACTGTTGTGAAATCAACATTAACACGCTAACAAGCGGTATAATTTCATCAAATATTTGCAGACCTATCTTTCTTAGATAGGTCTTTTGTTTTGTAAATAAATAAAACTCCTTGATAGATGTATCACTAATAGATAAAATCCTCCAGTTAAGTGGGAAAAAGTGGTATTTTGTGGATCTTTTTCTTAAATTTTACATTATTTAACTAGGGCGAAGAATCAAAAATGTTTCGTGGTGCAAGTTCAATCAGCATTGATAGTAAAGGGCGGATCGCAATTCCGACCCGTTACCGTGCTGAGCTTTTAGAAAAACATCACGGTATTTTGGTTTGCACCGTAGATATTCGCCAGCCTTGTTTGTTACTTTATCCTTTGCACGAATGGGAAGTTGTTGAACAGAAATTACTGGCATTATCTAATTTTGACCCGGTTCAACGCCGTATTCAGCGTGTAATGCAAGGCTTTGCCACCGAATGTGAAATGGATTCGGCAGGTCGTATTTTACTTAGCCCGACACTTCGCCAACACGCTCAGTTAGAGCAGCAAATTATGCTCGTTGGTCAATTAAATAAATTCGAAATCTGGCAAGACAAACAATGGCAAGCCCAAATTGCTGAAGATCTTGCGTTTGGCGGTTCAGCAGAAATGTTGGATTGTGATGCCTTAAAAAATCTCTCGCTATAGTAATTGGAAAGAAAGATGAGCGAAACACCAAAACATATTACAGTATTATTGCACGAAGCCGTTGATGGCTTAGCAATTAAGCCTAACGGTATCTATATTGATGGTACTTTTGGGCGTGGTGGGCATTCTCGTTTAATTTTATCTAAACTTGGCGAAAATGGGCGTTTAATTGCAACAGATCGTGATCTTCGAGCCATTGCAGAAGCTCAAACCATTGATGACCCTCGTTTTCAGATTGAACACACTGCTTTTTCAGCTATTCCTGAAATTTGTGAAAAACTGGGATTAGTCGGCAAAATTGACGGTATTCTGCTCGACTTAGGCGTTTCATCGCCGCAGCTTGATGAAGCAGTGCGTGGTTTTAGCTTTATGCGTGATGGACCTCTTGATATGCGTATGGATACCACCAAAGGCTTATCTGCTGCCGAGTGGCTGGCTCAAGTGTCTGTAGAAGATTTAGCTTGGGTACTCAAAGAGTTTGGCGAAGAACGCTTTGCAAAGCGCGTTGCACAAGCGATCGTTTCTTACAATAAATCTGCAAGCGAGAAAATTTCTCGCACCCTACAACTCGCTCAAATTATTAGCGATGCTGTGCCGTTTAAAGATAAGCATAAACACCCAGCTACTCGCTCTTTCCAAGCTATCCGCATTTTTATCAATAGCGAATTAGACGAACTCGAAAAAGCCCTCAACTCTGCATTAACGGTATTAGCTCCAGAGGGGCGTTTGTCGATTATCAGCTTCCATTCTCTTGAAGATAGAATGGTCAAACAGTTTATGCGTAAACATAGTAAAGGTATGGACGTACCTCGAGGTTTACCAATCTTAGAAGCTGAATTGAATAAAAATATTCCGCTTAAAACTATTGGAAAAGCGATTATGCCAAGCGAAGCAGAAATTGAAGCTAATGCTCGCTCACGCAGTGCTGTATTACGCATTGCTGAAAAACGTTAAAAGTACCAAATATAGGAATGAAAATGTCTAACGAACGCTATCCGTTACATCAAATTATTATTGACGATATTTTTAGCCATAATAAAGTAGCGATTTTACTGCTCATTGGTGTGGTTATTTCCGCAGTTGCAACAATTTGGGTAACGCACCAAACCCGTTTATCCGTCAGCGAACAAGGGCAGCTAATTTCTGCTAATCAGAAGTTGGAAAGCCAATATACCAATTTATTATTAGAAGAAAATAGCCGTAGTGGCAGAGCAAGAGTTGATGCCGCAGCTCAATCTTTCGGCTTGCAGCCAATTAAAAAAGAACAAGAAATAATTTTAGTTGAATAGAAAATGGTCAAATCAGTCAAAGTAAAACCTAAACAAAAAGCCCCAATTGCAGAGCCGCCTAAATCAGAAAGTAAAAAATTACCAAGTTTTTTACCGAAACGCTTTTGGGTAGTGACACTATTAATGGGAGTAATGGTGGTAGGGCTGTTGGCTCAAGCTGCTTATATTCAAATTATTGATTCTGAACGATTAATTAAAGAAGCAAATAATCGCTCGCTTCGTACTAAAGAATTACAATTTACTCGAGGAAGAATTTTAGACCGAAACGGACGTTTTCTGTCAATTAGTGTGCCGATGTATTCTTTAACGCTTGATCCTAGAGAATATTTTGACACCAAGCTAAGACGCTCCAATGAAAGCTGGCGAGCTTTAGCGATGGAAATGGAAGCTTCAAAAAGCAAAATTGAAGCCAGTGTGAATAAATTTATTGAGAAGAAAAATGTTTCAAAAGAAAAAGTAGATTTTGATCCTCGCTCTATTTTAAATACTAAAAGTGAAGGCTATTGGACGCAACTGGCACAGGTTACAGGCTTGGATTACAACACTTTAATAGAGAAAGTGAGAAATAATCCCAGCTCTGTTTTTCTTCGTTTAGATAATGAGCATAGGGAATTAGAACATCAAAAGTTTCAAGCATTAAGTAAAGAAATTGGACGCTCCTACAATAATGTGATGGATGAGCTTTACAGTAAGTATCGCCAACGTTTTGTTTACTTATCTCGCCATCAATCGGAAGCGATTAGTGAGTATGCGAAAGAGCTTGATATTGATGCGTTAATGATTAAAGTCGAATCCCGCCGTTTTTATCCATTGTCAGAAGAGGCTTCTCAACTTATTGGCTTTACTGACAAAGATGATATGAATGGTTCAGAAGGTTTAGAGCGTAGCTTTAACTCTTTACTCGTCGGTAAAAATGGTAAGCAAGTTATTCGTAAAGATGCTAAAGGCAATATTGTTGAAAATATTCGCTCAGAAAAGCAATATGATCCGCAAGATGTGATGCTCAGTATTGATGAAGAATTGCAATCTATGGTGTACCGAGAAATTAAGAAAGCCGTGCAGGAAAATAATGCTGAATCCGGTACAGCAGTATTAGTTGATGTGCAAACCGGCGAAGTATTGGCGATGGCAAATGCCCCGTCATTCAATCCAAACAAACGTGATAGCTTTAAGCCGGAACTTATGCGTAACCGTGCGATTACCGATACTTTTGAACCGGGTTCAACCGTAAAACCTTTTACAGTATTAACTGCCTTACATAATAAAGTGACTTATAAAGACGAAGTGATCGGCACAAGACCTATTGTGGTAAACGGACATACGATTAAAGATGTTGCGCCAAGAGATAGCCTAACGCTAACAGGGATTTTACAGAAATCAAGTAACATTGGGGTAAGTAAGTTAGCACTCAGAATGCCTGCGAATGCGTTAGTGGATACTTACACCAAAGTTGGTTTTGGTAAAGATACAGGATTAGGCTTGGGCGAACAACGAGGCACAAACGGAGACCGTAAACGCTGGGCAGATATTGAGCGGGCAACCCTTTCTTACGGCTACGGCTTGAATGTTACGCCACTTCAACTAGCTCGTGCTTATGCTACTTTAGGCAGTTTTGGGATTTATCGCCCACTGTCTATTACCAAAGTTGATCCGCCTGTAATTGGCGAACGTGTTCTGCCTGAAAAAACCACCCGTGATGTCGTGCAAATGATGGAAAGCGTTGCAGCTAAAGGTGAAGGTGGACATCGTGCAGCGGTTGATGGCTACCGTGTTGCTATCAAAACTGGTACAGCCCGTAAGCTGGAAAAAGGCAAATATGTGGAGAAATATATCGCTTATACTGCAGGTATCGCCCCAGCAAGCGATCCACGTTTTGCTTTGGTAGTACTCATTAATGAACCAAAAGGCGATAATTACTACGGTGGTTTTGTATCAGCACCACTATTCTCTCGGATTATGGGCTATACGCTCAAACAGCGTAATATTAAGCCGGATAACCTAACGGAAGCCACCCAAAGCGCCGTGCGTGAAATTAAATTAGAACGTAGTATCAATTAAGGTGAGCTATGAAACGTTTACTTCCTTTCATTACACAACTCAATGCGTGGGTTGAAGAACTCATCGAGCTAAAGCAAATGACTTTAGATAGCCGCCAAGTGCAACAAGGTGACTTATTTGTTGCACTTAAAGGTCATCAAGTTGATGGTAGAAAATTTATTGCAAATGCGATTGAGAAAGGGGCGAAAATTGTTTTAGCGGAAGCAGATAATGAGCATGGTGAAATCGCAAAATGTAACGAAAATTCAACCGCTTGTTGCATAGTTATTTATGTTCCACAGCTACCAAAAGTACTATCTGCCATTGCCGGAGCTTTCTACGATAATCCATCACAGAAATTAGTATTAGCAGGGATTACCGGCACAAATGGAAAGACGACCACCGCTCAACTGCTGGCTCAATGGCATAATTTATTGGGTGGAAAATCGGCAGTAATGGGAACAATCGGCAATGGTTTATACGGTAAGGTACAAGAAGCTGTAAACACAACAGGTTCAGCCATTGAAATTCAACGTAACCTTGCTGATTTTGTAGAACTTGGAGCAGATTTCTGTGCGATGGAAGTGAGTTCTCACGGTTTAGCACAATTTAGAGCTGAAGCCTTAGAGTTTGATTTGGCGATGTTTACCAACTTAAGCCGAGATCATCTCGATTACCACAATACAATAGAAGAATACGCAGAGGCGAAATTTCGTTTGTTCAGTGAGCTTAAAACAAAAGCTCAAGTGATTAATGCTGATGATGAAATCGGGGCTGAAAGGCTTAGTAAATTACCTAATGCGGTTGCGGTAAGTGTCAATCCAAATTTCAGCACGAACCAACAATTTGTAAAAGCGACTGCGGTAAAATTTACCCTACAAGGTGCAACCATTGAATTTGAATCCAGCTGGGGAAATGGCGAATTACACAGCCGCTTAATTGGGGCTTTCAACGTAAGCAATATTTTAACGGCTTTTGCGGGACTGCTTGCCTTAGGTGTTGATATTCAAGCACTCATCAAAACAGCCCCGCAATTAGTTGGTGTGGCTGGCAGAATGGAATGTATCACAAGCCCAAATAAGCCAATGGTGATTGTAGATTATGCTCACACACCTGATGCTCTAGAAAAAGCAATCCAAGCTGCTCGCCTACATTGCGAAGGCGAACTTTGGTGCATTTTCGGCTGCGGTGGCGACCGTGATGCAGGCAAACGCCCACTAATGGCAGCGATTGCGGAACAATTAGCCGATAAAGTGATTGCAACGGACGATAACCCAAGAACGGAAGATAACCAAAAAATTATGGCGGATATTGTGAAAGGTTTTAGCAAACCACAACAAATTATCCACAACCGTGAAGAGGCAATTAAAGCTGCCATTGAGCAAGCAAAAGCTAGTGATGTGATTTTAATTGCAGGAAAAGGACACGAAGATTATCAGATTATTGGGATGGAGAAGTTGCATTTTTCGGATCAGGAAACGGCAAGGAAATATCTTGTTTAATTGTCACTTTTCTTTGGCGAAGCAAAGAAAGTGACAAATACAAAATGCTCGTAATTAATTTTATAAAGAAAAAGATAAATCAATGATAAAACTAACCACCCAACAAATTGCTGAAATCCTAAATGCCAAATTGATCGGCAATGGCGAAACTGTGGTAGAAACCACCAGTACCGACACCCGACAAGCGGTTGAAAATGGCTTATTTTTTGCATTAAAAGGCGAAAACTTTGATGCTCATCACTATCTTGAGAATGCCGTTGCTCAAGGCTGTGTGGCAGTCGTAGTTGAGCGTGAATGTGAAATTAACGTGCCACAAATTGTGGTAGCAGATACTCGTCTTGCTTTAGGTAAATTAGCGAAGTGGTTAAAAGCAAAGCTGAATCCGAAAACGGTGGCGATGACAGGTTCTTCAGGTAAAACAACCGTCAAAGAGATGACAGCAAAAATTCTGCAAAAAATGACCGCTTGTGAAGAGGAGGTTTTATACACTTTTGGCAATTTAAACAATGACTTAGGTGTACCGATGACCTTGCTTCGCTTAACCGAACAGCATAAATACGCTGTCATTGAGCTGGGAGCTAATCATATTGGTGAAATTGCTTATACCACCGAGATTGCTAAACCTGACGCTTGTTTAGTCAATAATGTCGCAGCCGCTCACTTAGAGGGTTTTGGCTCACTCGAAGGTGTAGCACAGGCAAAAGGCGAAATTTATCGTGGCTTAAAAGAAGGTGGAAAAGCGATTGTCAATTTAGCATTCTACTATCCGCAATGGCAGAAAGAGATTGGCTCAAACGAAATCCAATCTTTCTCTTATGTTGGCTCAGACTCAGATTCTTACGCTGATTACTGGGCTGATGATGTGGAATTACTGCTAAATGGATCACGTTTTACTCTCCACACACCACAAGGTGAAATAAAGATCGAATTGCCTTATTTAGGTAGCCATAATATAAGTAATGCGTTAGCGGCAACCTCCCTTGCAATGTCTGTGGGAGCAAGTTTAGAGGCAATTAAAGCAGGGCTTGAACAACGTTCAATGGTAAAAGGACGTTTGTATCCTGTACAAATTAATGAATACTGCTTGTTTATTGATGATACTTACAATGCCAATGTGGATTCGATGAGATCTGCTATTTCAGTACTGGAAAACTACCCTGCTTACCGAATTTTTGTGGTAGGTGATATGGCAGAATTAGGCGAAGAAAGTGGCAAATGCCACCAAGACGTAGCCGATTTTGCTCAACAAGCGAAGCTGGATTTGATTTTAAGTTTTGGCAAAGAGAGTGCGGTTATCAGCCAAAATCCACAACATCATTTTACCGATAAACAACAAATGGTTGAATTTTTAATGCCGATTATTTTGCAAAAAATCGAAGAAAAACAACCGCTTGTATTATTAGCAAAAGGCTCTCGCAGCCAAAAAATGGAAACTGTGATTTCCGAGCTTTGTAAACAATTTAATATCCATTTTTAATTTTATTATTTTTAAGGACTAAACAATGTTAGTTTGGCTTGCAGAAATATTAGTGCAATATAACACAGCGTTTAACGTTGTTTCTTATATCACTTTCCGTGCCATTATGGCGTTATTAACCGCAATGGGGATCGGGCTTTGGATCGGCCCAAAGGTAATTCGCCATTTACAGATCTTAAAATTTGGTCAAGAAGTACGTAATGATGGCCCTGAAAGCCATTTCAAAAAACGTGGTACGCCAACAATGGGTGGCATAATGATCCTAATTGCAATTGGTGTAAGTACGTTACTTTGGGCTGATCTGCGTAACTCTTATGTTTGGTTTACCTTATTTGTATTATTTGGTTATGGTGTGATTGGCTTTGTTGATGATTATCGTAAAATTTCCCGCAAAAATACCGATGGTTTAATTGCCCGTTGGAAATATTTTTGGTTATCTGCCATCGCATTAGTGGCAGTAGTGGGTATGTATGCAGTAGGTAAAGATACGGCAGCAACTCAATTAGTTGTGCCGTTTTTTAAAGATGTAATGCCACAATTAGGTCTCTTTTATATCATCTTAGCGTATTTTGTGATTGTTGGTACAAGTAACGCGGTAAACTTAACTGACGGTTTAGACGGCTTAGCGATTATGCCAATTATTCTAGTCGCCTCTGCGTTTGCATTAATTGCGTGGGCAACAGGTAACTTCAATTTCGCACAATATCTGCATATTCCATTTATTCCAAATGCCTCGGAATTAGTAATTTTATGTACGGCAATTGTTGGAGCTGGCTTAGGCTTCCTATGGTATAACACTTATCCCGCTCAAGTATTTATGGGCGATGTAGGCTCACTTTCATTAGGCGGAGCATTAGGCATTATCGCCGTATTAGTTCGCCAGGAATTACTATTAGTTGTGATGGGCGGTGTGTTTGTGATTGAAGCCCTTTCGGTTATTTTACAGGTTGGTTCTTATAAGCTACGACAAAAACGAATTTTCCGAATGGCGCCGATTCACCACCACTTTGAATTAAAAGGTTGGCCTGAACCACGAGTGATTGTCCGTTTCTGGATTATTACGCTAATGTTAGTATTAATAGGATTAGTAACATTGAAACTGCGTTAATTCAAATAATAAATAAGGTGCATTTTATAAATGTGCCTTATGCTATTTAAATAACAAGATAAATTGACTCAGAAAGATGGCTATTTCCCTTCTGAGTTGCCCGAACGACTTGAAATTTTTAGAAAAATAATCCCGAGCGAGAGCGAAGCGAACATCAGGGTTATTTTTCGTTAAGAAAATTTCAACAAAGTGAGGAATAGCAACGAAGTAGGGTTGTCTTTCTTTTGGTTACTTTTCTTTATTCGCTACGCTCACACTTCGTGCCGTTGGCATAGCCAACGTTCAAAACATAAATGCTTTGTGGCAAAGCAAAGAAAAGTAACATAGATTGAGAGAAGAAAATATGCAAAACCCATATCAAGATAAAATCGTAACAGTCATCGGATTAGGTAAAACAGGACTGTCTTGTGCTGATTTCTTAGTAAAAAGAAATGCTAAAGTTCAAGTTATTGACACTCGAGCAAACCCTGCAGGTGCAGATCAATTAGATAAAAACATTCCGTTACACACAGGTGGTTTAAATAGTGAATGGTTGCTTAACTCTGATTTAATTGTGATTAGCCCGGGTTTAGCGGTTGCAACACCTGAAATCCAACAAGCTATTCAAGCGGGTGTTGAAGTGGTGGGAGATGTGGAACTATTTTGTCGTGAAGCAAAAGCCCCGATTATTGCAATTACTGGCTCAAACGGAAAAAGCACGGTAACCACCTTAACTACTGAAATGGTAAAACAAGCAGGTTTGAAAGTCGGAATGGGCGGCAACATTGGTGTGCCTGTTTTAAGTTTATTAGACGAAGATTATGATCTTTTTGTGTTAGAGCTTTCCAGTTTCCAGCTTGAAACCACTCATTCACTGAAAGCAAAAGCAGCTACTATTTTAAACATTAGCGAAGATCATATGGATCGCTACGACTCGATTGCCGATTACCGTAATGCCAAATTGCGTATTTATGATAATGCGGAAAACATCATCGTAAACGGTGAAGATGCTCAAACCTATCCTGAACAAGCGGTCAAAAATTTAATTCGTTTTGCAGAGCAGAATGCAGAATACACAATGCGTAATGGTGTGCTTTATGCAGGTGATACTGCCATTATTAATACTAACCAAATGTTAATTAGTGGTCGCCATAATGAGATGAACGCACTTGCAGCAATGGCATTGGCAGAGGCGGCGAATGTTCCACGTGAGGGTATAGTCAAAGCACTACAAACTTATGGTGGATTGCCTCACCGTTTCCAAGCAGTTGCAACAAATGATGGCGTGCGTTGGGTTAATGATTCCAAAGCAACCAACGTGGGGAGCACAGTCGCTGCATTAAATGGACTAAGCGTAGCCGGTACGCTTTATTTATTACTCGGTGGCGATGGCAAAGCAGCCGATTTTTCTGAACTCAAGCCGTTAATTAATAAGCCAAATATTGTTTGTTACTGTTTCGGGCAAGATGGCAAGGAATTAGCAAAGTTAAGCGACCAAAGTGTGTTAGTCGAAACAATGCAAGAAGCGGTTGCAGCTATTCACCCACAGCTTAAAAAAGGCGATATGGTTTTACTTTCTCCTGCTTGTGCGAGCTTAGATCAGTTTAAAAATTTTGAACAACGTGGCGATGTATTTGTTTCGTTGGCACAAGGACAAGATGCATAATGTTAGAAAAATTTAAAACAGAATGGTATAAATGGGTCAAACTAACTCCTTCTAATTCGCTTTATGACAGAACCCTAATTTGGTTGTTTTTAGGGTTACTCGTAATCGGATTTGTGATGGTTACGTCCGCTTCTATTCCTGTGAGCACAAGGCTTAATGACGATCCATTCTATTTTGCTATTCGTGATGGTTTATATATCATTGCCTCCATTATTTTTTGCTATATTTTTGTACAAATTCCTGTCGAAAAATGGGAAAAATATAATGTAGCGTTGTTTTTTATCGCCATCAGTTTTTTGATTGCCGTATTGATTTTCGGGCGTTCGATTAATGGTGCGGTGCGTTGGATTCCGTTGGGTATCCTTAACTTTCAGCCTGCGGAATTAGCGAAATTAGCGGTAATTTGTTATTTTGCCAGTTTTTATGTGCGTAAATATGATGAAATCCGTAAAGAGAAAGCTAGCTTCTGGCGACCAGCGGTTATCTTATTTGTGTTCGGTTTTCTCTTAATTTTACAGCCCGATTTGGGAAGTACCTTTGTGTTATTCGTTCTCACTTTCTCAATGCTTTTCATTGTGGGAGCGAAAATTATGCAATTTATGTTTTTAGGCGTGGTAGGAACAGTATTATTTGCGGTGCTGATTTTAACCTCAGAGTATCGTCTAAAGCGTGTTACTTCCTTTATGGATCCGTTTGCTGATGCGTATGGAGACGGCTTCCAGCTCTCTAATTCTCAAATGGCATTCGGACAAGGCGAATTTTGGGGACAAGGCTTAGGAAATTCAGTACAAAAATTAGAATATTTACCTGAAGCTCATACCGATTTTGTGATGGCAGTTGTTGGAGAAGAATTTGGTTTCTTCGGTGTTATTTGCATTGTGTTGTTATTAGTATTACTTACAATGAGAGCATTAAAAATCAGTAAAGAGTCTTTAATTTTAGAAGAACGTTTTAAAGGCTATATGGCATTTGGTATTGCGATTTGGATCTTCTTACAAGGTTTTGTAAATTTAGGTGTAGCATCAGGGTTACTACCAACTAAAGGTTTAACCTTCCCCTTAGTGAGCTATGGTGGTTCAAGTTTAGTGATTATGTCGATTGCGATTGCGGTATTACTCCGAATAGACCACGAAAATAGAGCGGAACGAATTGGGCACGCTAAAATTAAAACAGTGTAGTAAAGGCTGTGTTGGTTCAAAAATTGTAAATAAATACAAAATTTTAACCGCTTGTATTTCCTTAAATAGAGATAAATCAAGTAAAATAACGAGTTTTTCTATCAAAAAGAGTTAAAGATGGCTAAAAAATTATTAGTGATGGCAGGTGGAACGGGAGGACATGTTTTTCCTGCAATAGCTGTAGCACGAGAGCTACAAAAACAAGGTTGGCAAATTCGCTGGCTCGGCACGAAAGATAGAATGGAAGCCACTCTTGTGCCAAAACACGGCATAGACATTGATTTTATTGAAATTTCTGGCTTGCGTGGTAAAGGTCTAGGGGCATTGCTAAAAGCTCCTTTTGCGATTTTTAAAGCGGTAATGCAGGCTCGTAAAATCATTAAAAATTATCAGCCTGATGCGGTGCTAGGAATGGGAGGTTATGTTTCTGGGCCGGGTGGTATTGCAGCAAAATTATGTGGTGTGCCAGTCATTTTACACGAGCAAAATGCGGTAGCTGGTTTAACGAATGTATGGCTTTCAAAAATTGCTCGTAAGGTGCTGCAAGCGTTTCCTACTGCATTTAAAGATGCAGAAGTAGTGGGCAACCCTGTGCGTGAAGATTTATCTGTTTTGCCTTTGCCAAACGAACGCTTTAATGAGCGTGGTTATCCTATTAATATTTTAGTGATGGGCGGTAGTCAAGGGGCAAGAGTGATTAACCAAACTGTGCCGGAAGTGGCAAAAATGTTGGGTAATAATGTGTTTATCAGCCATCAGGTTGGAAAAGGCAATTTAGTAGGTATTGAAGAAGTTTACCAACAAACAGGTAATGGTATCGCTTCAGAGTTTATTGATGATATGAAAGCGGCTTACGAATGGGCAGATTTAGTCATTTGCCGTTCAGGGGCTTTAACCGTTTGCGAAATTGCTGCTGTTGGTTTACCTGCTATTTTTGTGCCGTTCCAACATAAAGATAGGCAACAATTTTTAAATGCGAATTACTTGGCGGAATCTGGAGCAGCCGTGATTATTGAGCAGAAAGATTTCAACTCTCAATCATTGTTAAATGCTTTACAGCTATTGGTTGCTGATCGCCAAAAATTACTTGATATGGCAATGCGAGCGAGAGCCAAAGCGACACCAACTGCAGCACAGCGTGTGGCGGAAGTGATTATTCAAGAAGCAAATTAGTTGGATTACAAGCGGTCAAATTTTTGCGTTTTTTTGCAAAAGATTCAAAAAATTTGACCGCTTGCAGAGCATATAGGATTAAAGATGAAAAATTTCCAAGATAAAGTTAAAAAGTTAGTGCCGGAAATGCGTCGTGTTAGCCAAATCCATTTCATTGGGATTGGCGGTGCAGGCATGAGTGGTATTGCAGAAGTATTACTAAACGAAGGTTACCAAATTTCAGGCTCAGATATTGCAGATGGTGCTGTAACACAACGCTTATCGTCAGCAGGGGCGAAAGTGTTCATCGGGCATCAAGCCGAAAATATTTCAGGTGCAAGCGTAGTAGTTGTTTCAACGGCAATTGATGAAACTAACCCAGAAATTATTGCGGCTCGTGAAGCAAGAACCCCTGTGATTCGTCGTGCAGAAATGTTAGCGGAAATTATGCGTTTTAGACACGGCATTGCAATTGCGGGTACACACGGTAAAACAACCACAACAGCAATGATTTCAATGATCTATACAGAGGCAAAATTAGATCCAACCTTTGTAAATGGTGGTTTAGTGAAATCAACAGGCAAAAATGCTCATTTAGGTGCAAGCCGTTATTTAATTGCAGAAGCTGATGAGAGTGATGCTTCTTTCTTACACTTGCAGCCAATGGTGTCTGTGGTAACGAATATTGAGCCAGATCATATGGACACTTACGGTGGCGATTTTGAAAAAATGAAAGATACTTATGTGCGTTTTCTGCGTAACTTACCCTTCTACGGTTTAGCTGTGATGTGTGCAGATGATGAAACTGTAATGGAAATTGCCCCTCGCGTTGGTCGCCAAGTGATTACTTATGGTTTTAGTGAAAAAGCGGATTATCGTATTGAAGATTATCAACAAACAGGTTTTCAGGGGCATTACACCGTTGTTTGCCCAACGGGGGAGCGTATTGATGTATTGCTCAATGTGCCGGGTACTCATAATGCATTAAATGCAACGGCGGCACTGGCTGTTGCTAAAGAGGAAGGGATTGAAAACGAAGCCATTCTAGCCGCTCTTGCGGATTTCCAAGGGGCGGGTCGCCGTTTCGATCAGCTTGGTTCATTTATTCGCCCGAACGGTAAAATTATGTTAGTTGATGATTATGGTCATCACCCAACAGAAGTTGATGTAACCATTCAAGCGGCTCGTCAAGGCTGGGAAGGAAAACGTGTCGTGATGGTATTCCAACCTCACCGTTATTCTCGTACTCGTGATTTATTCGATGAGTTTGTGCAAGTGCTTTCTAAAGTTGATGCGTTGATTTTATTAGATGTGTATGCGGCTGGTGAATCACCGATTGTTGGGGCAGACAGTAAAGCTCTAGCCCGTTCAATCCGTAATTTGGGCAAAGTTGATCCGATTTTAGTATCAGATACCGAGCAGCTCGGCGAAGTATTGGATCAAATTATCCAAGATGGTGATTTAATCTTGGCACAGGGTGCAGGTAGTGTAAGTCGTATCTCTCGTGGTTTAGCTGAGAACTGGAAAGCATAATGTAATGTAGCAACTGTATCTCCCCAACATTTTTGGCAAGATACAAATTCGTTAATTAAACCGCGTGAGCATTCCACTGTGAGCCATCACGGACGATGGCATTAATCACGGTTAAAAGCTTACGCATACAGGCGTTTACCGCCACTT
>NZ_JBGTYX010000016.1:0-46822 GCF_041807785.1 Mannheimia sp. E30BD | reverse complement strand
TCGGTTTTTGTGATGAAAGTTATCGGCTCTCTAAGCTACACAACGAAGTGCTTTCAAGGGACGAGACGAGATGCCGATAACGGGTTGTGTTGCTTAGTTTAACTCATTTGAGATATACAAGGGACGAGCCCTGTGTCTGCCCGAATATCTACGATGTATTAGGGCGGGCACAAGACTCGCCCCTACGAGAAAACATCGATACCACATTTTTATGGAGTGCAAAATGTCTTCTTTAAAATGGTTCTGGGAGCGTTTTGAGGAGTGTTTTATCGCCATTTTGCTAATGGTAATGACGCTTGTTACCTTCACTTATGTGATGTTTAACAACCTTTATAATGTCTTCTTTGATTTAGCCGAAGCTGTGCCGTTTACCGCGAGTTTTGCTGAGCCGTTAGGCGAATGGATTATGGAAATGGCTCAAGAAATGACTTGGAGCGTGGCTTTAACCAAAGTCTGCTTTGGCTGGCTTATCTTCTTTGGTGCGTCTTATGGGGTGCGTACCGCAGGGCATATCGGAGTCGATGTATTGGTGAAAAAACTCTCACGCAACGCCCAAAAAGTCGTAGGATTGATTGCGATTGCCGCCTGCTTAGCCTATGCCTTCTTAATTGCCTCTGCCAGCTATGAGTGGATTTCAGCGATGTATGTGGCAGATATTGGAGCAGAAGATTTACATCAATTCCACCTCAAACAGTGGCACGTTGGTTTAATTATGCCTGTCGGTTTTGCTTTAATCGGTATCCGTTTTATTGAAATTTTAGTGCGTATTTTACAGGGCAAACAAGTGGGCTTAAGCTTAGCCGATGAAAGTGAAGACGCAATGAAACTCGCACAAGGAGAAGAATAATGATAATTTTAGTGCTATTTAGCTTGTTATTTATCTTAATGTTTCTTGGCGTACCGATTGCGATTTCACTCGGTTTAGCTGGTGCTGTTACTATTATGTTTTTCAGCCAAGATTCTGTCAGCTCTTTAGCCATCAAACTATTTGAAACCTCAGAACACTATACACTCCTTGCAATCCCATTCTTCTTGCTTGCAGGTGCGTTTATGACAACTGGCGGTGTAGCAAAACGCTTAATTGATTTCGCCAATGCAACCGTCGGTCATATTCGTGGTGGTTTAGCTATTGCGGCGGTAATGTCTTGTATGCTATTCGCTGCTCTTTCAGGCTCAAGCCCCGCAACGGTAGCAGCAGTAGGTTCGATTGCCATTGCAGGAATGGTGCGTTCAGGCTATCCGGTCGGTTTTGGTACGGGGATTATCTGTAATGCAGGTACACTTGGTATCTTAATTCCGCCATCGGTAGTAATGGTGGTATATGCCGCTTCAACTGAAACCTCAGTCGGTAAATTATTTATGGCAGGGGTTGTGCCGGGCTTAATGCTTGGCTTGGTATTGATGATTGCTATCTACGTTGTCGCTCGTATTAAAAACTTACCGGCACAGCCTCGTGCAACGGTAAAAGAGTGGTTTACCGCCGCCCGTAAAGCGATTTGGGGCTTATTGCTGATGGTGATTATCTTAGGCGGTATTTACAGCGGCATCTTCACCCCAACCGAAGCTGCAGCGGTAGCAGCGGTTTACTCGTGGTTTGTGGCTGTCTTTATCTATAAAGATGTCAAACTGCGTGATTGCCCGAAAGTCTTGCTGGAATCCGCCAAATTAAGCGTAATGTTGATGTTTATCATTGCCAATGCAATGTTATTCGCCCACGTTCTGACGACCGAACAAATTCCACAGCTCATCACTAATACAGTGGTTGAATGGAATTTACAGCCGTGGACATTCCTATTAGTGGTAAACATCGTGCTATTAATTGCGGGGGCATTTATGGAGCCGTCTGCGATTATCTTAATCCTTGCCCCAATTTTATTCCCGATTGCGGTACAACTCGGCATTGACCCAATCCACTTAGGGATTATTATGGTGGTGAATATGGAAATCGGCTTGATCACCCCACCAATCGGCTTGAACTTATTCGTTGCCTCTGCGGTATCGAAAATGCCACTGTCTGATGTAATTAAAGCCGCAATGCCGTGGCTATTACTGCTATTAGGCTTCTTGGTGTTAATCACCTACATTCCGGCTATCTCGATGGCGTTACCGAATTGGATTGGAATTAATTAATACAAGCGGTTATTTTTTGTAAATTTTTTACAAATCTATGATTACCGCCCAATGCTACTCATCAGCATTGGGCGGTAATTTTATTAAAAATAACCTATTTTGCTAAAAACTTACCAAAATAATTTAACTTTTTGCTACAATTTGGGCTATTTATCGAATTATTAATGAGTAGAGAAGAATATGAGTGTAAGTTCTTTTAATCGCACTTGGGCAAAAGTGATTTTAAGTGCGTTAATGCGTTATGGCGTAAAGCATTTTTGTATCGCACCGGGTTCTCGTTCCACCCCATTAACCCTTGAGGCAGTACAACTTCAGCAAACCCAATATGCAGAATGCCACACCCACTTTGATGAGCGTGGTTTAGGCTTTTATGCGTTAGGCATTGCCAAAGCAACTAATAGCCCTGTTGCGGTGATTGTTACCTCCGGCACAGCGGTTGCTAATCTTTACCCTGCGGTAATTGAGGCAAGCCTTAGCCATCAAAACCTGATTATTCTTTCTGCAGATCGCCCAACAGAATTAATTGGTTGTGGTGCAAACCAAGCCATTACTCAACAAGGCATTTTTGCAAATTATCCTGTTGCGAGCATAAACTTACCAAAAGCAAACGAGGCTTATAATGCAAGCTGGTTAGTTTCAACCATTGAACAGGCTTGCACTACTCAAGCTCAACAAGGAGGCGTGTTGCACATTAATGCCCCTTTTGAAGAGCCGCTTTATGAAGCTGACATTAACGAAATTCTGAATACCCCTTGGTTACGCCCAATTCAAGGTTGGTTGAATAATTCCCAAACCAAATGGATTGACCAACAGGCAATTCAAAGTGAAGTCTCGATGCACGAAAATTGGGATTACTGGCGAACCAAACGTGGTGTTATTGTGGTAGGCAAATTACCGCCAGAGCAAGGCACAGGCTTAAAGAACTGGGCGGAAACAATGGGCTGGTGCTTATTAAGCGATGTGCAATCTTGCATTGAAGCAAGCCTACCGTATGCGGATATTTGGCTCTCTAACGAAACCGTGAAACAACGTTTATTGCAAGCCGATATCATCATTCAATTCGGCACACAAATTGTCAGCAAACGAGTGAATGAGTTCTTAAAAGCCTATCAAGGCGAATTTTGGCTGGTTGATGAGTCGCAAGATTACATTAACCCGAACGCACATCATCAAACTCGTTTTGTTGCTAAAGCACACCACTTCTTGCGTGTTCACCCACCACTTCGCCAAAAGCCGTGGTTGCTTGAACCCTTAGCACTTTCACAATTCTGTGCGACCTTTATTGAGCAGCAAGTGGGTGGAAGTTTAAGTGAGGCATCACTTGCACATAATATTCAAGATATTTTAGCAATTAATGGTAATCTATTCATCGGCAATAGTTTATTTGTGCGTTTAGTTGATGCCTTATGCAAATTGCCTGAAGGCTACCCGGTTTACACTAATCGTGGGGCAAGTGGCATTGATGGCTTAATTGCCACAATGGCAGGCGTTGCGAAAGGCAGCGACAGACCAACCGTCGGGGTAGTAGGCGATATTTCCGCTCTGCACGATTTAAACTCCATCGCCTTATTAACCAAAATTACCCAACCGACTATTTTATTCGTGGTAAATAACAGCGGTGGTGCGTTGTTTGATATGTTGCCTGTTGATAGCAAAGCGAAAGATCAATATTACCGCCTTGCCCACAACTTTGAATTTGCTCAAGTCGCCACAATGTTCGGGCTTGAATATATCCGCCCGTTTACTTGGGCAGATCTAAAAACCAAACTCAAACACGCCTATGCTCGTAAAGGTGTTACCATTGTGGAAATCAAAGTAAATGAACACGACGGCAGCAATATGTATAAATCGTTGCTGAAACAAATTTCACAGGCGGAAATTGCCTAATATTTTGTGATCCGTAGGGGCGGGTCCTGTGCCCGCCCATTATCATATTCGGGCAGACACAGGGTCTGTTCCTACAGCTTTTATTAAAAATATGCTTTCACATCAATGGCACGCAGAACAAGGCACTCCTGTTGTTTTCTTACACGGGCTGCTTGGTTCGCAACAAGACTGGCAAGCCGTTCTGCAACATTTGCAAAATTTCCCCAAAATTCGACCGCTTACTATCGACCTCCCTTTTCACGGACAAAGCGAACACATTACCTGTACCGATTTTGCCGAGCTACGAATGCAGCTTCACACAACTTTAGAAAATATGGTTGGCTCACAGCCTTTCTATTTAGTGGGCTACTCTTTAGGTGGGCGTGCTGCGCTTGATTATGTGCTTAATAGCCATAATCCAAATCTGCTTGGTACAATATTAGAAGGGGCAAACATTGGACTTACCTCAGAAACTGAACGCCAAACTCGCTGGCAAAATGATTGCCAATGGGCAAATCGTTTTCGCCAAGAGCCGATTGAAAAAGTGCTAGAAGATTGGTATCAACAAGCTGTTTTTGCCGATTTAAGTGATATTGAACGCTCTCGCTATATTGATAATAGAAAGCATAATCAAGGCAAGCGAATCGCCCAAATGCTGGAAGCCACTAGCCTTGCCAAGCAACCTAATTATGCAGAACAATTAAGGCAGACAGATAAAAACATCGTCTTTTTCATCGGGGAAAAGGATAAAAAATTCCGCCAAATGGTAGAGCAACATCAATTTCCAATGCAGATTATTGAAAATGAAGGGCATAATGCACATAGAGGGAATGCAGAGGATTTTGTGAGGAAGTTGCTTGCGTTTATAGATGGTAGGGGCGTACTGCGTACGCCCATTACAATATCTATAATATGTTGATTTAGGGCTTGCTCAGCACGCCCCTACAATCGGCTCCCACAAGGAAGAGAGTATTTAAACCAGCTAACTCTCCCCCTGCAACCTCTGCAACAATCTATCCATTGCTCGATAACCTAAGGCTTCGGCTAAATGGATTTGCTTAATGTTCTCCTCACCAGCCAAGTCCGCAATAGTCCGAGAAACCTTTAAAATTCGGTGATAAGCTCGAACCGATAAGCCTAATTTAGTTAAAGCATTTTCTAAAAACAATGCGTCTTGTTCTGATAGCCCGCAATCTCGCTCAATTTCTCGTGTGGTAAGTTGTGCATTAATTTTGCCTGCTCGCTCAAATTGCATTTTTCTGGCCAAAAACACCCGCTTGCGAACTTGCTCGGTGGTTTCACCTCGATTTTCCGAGCCGCTTTGTAATGCCCCTTGCGGTAAAAGTGGCACTTCAATGGAGAGATCAAATCGGTCTAAAAACGGCCCTGACAAACGGTTTAAATACCGCATTACTTGTTGGGGAGAGGTGCGATTGTGCGTACCTTGATAATGCCCCGTCGGGCTTGGATTCATCGCTGCAATTAACTGAAAACGAGCTGGGAATTGCACTTTAGCATTGGCTCTGGAAATAATAATTTCGCCTGCCTCAAGCGGTTGACGGAGTGCATCTAACACCTTTCGCTCAAACTCTGGCAGTTCATCTAAGAAAAGCACACCGTTATGAGCAAGGGAAATTTCCCCTGGTTTTGGGATCGAACCACCGCCCACCAACGCCACCATTGACGCACTATGATGAGGCGAACGAAACGGACGTTGTTTCCAATTCTGGAAGTTTAATTCATTCTGCACAAGACTAGTAACAGAAGCAGTTTCAATCGCTTCTATATCCGACATTTCAGGCAATAAATCCGCCAAACGGCTAGCAAGCATTGTTTTCCCTGTGCCGGGCGGGCCGAGAAAAAGCAAATTATGCTGCCCTGCTGCGGCAATGGTTAAGGCTCGCTTGGCATGCTGTTGCCCAATAATATCGGTTAAGTCTCGGCTTACAAGCGGTCGATTTTCTACCGAATTTTGCAAAACTTGCTGACAAATAGGTAATTTATCTCGCTTATTGAGCATATTCACCACATCAAGCAACGACTGCGCAAAATAGGTGGTAGCATTTGAAACTAACGCCGCCTCATTCGCATTTTGCTGAGCCAATATCATTTGGCGTTTCGATTTTTCGGCTGAAATCACGGCAGGAATTGTGCCGTGTACTCCTCGTAAATGCCCTGTGAGTGCCAGCTCGCCTAAAAACTCAAACTGCTTTAATAAATCCGAATCAATCTGCCCTGAAGCCGCTAGAATGCCGATGGCAATCGGTAAATCAAAACGTCCGCCTTCTTTGGGTAAATCGGCTGGGGCAAGGTTGATCGTAATCCGCTGCGGTGGGTAGATAAAATTGGCATTAATCAATGCACTTCGTACACGATCGCCCGCTTCTTTCACGGTGGCTTCGGGCAAGCCGACAATAGTTAATTTAGGCTGACCGTTGCTGATATGAACTTCAATCGTCACCAATGGCGCTTCAACGCCAATGGAAGCTCGGCTGTAAACTATGGCTAATGTCATTATGTTGGAAAATAAGAAATCAATGACGTGAGGATAAAAGGAAAGCGGAAAAGTAGGTAGGAAAAAGATTCAAATTTTCGAGCCAGATCGCAAAAATAGTTTGTGGGAGGCAAAAACCTCCCACAAAATAGCCTTATTTCACAATTTCAACCGGCCCGTGATCGTCGCAATGATCGCCGTGCTGATTGTGTAAACGACCATTTACAATATAGTCAATATGGTCGCCGTGTGGCACAGCTTCATGTCCGCAGCCCTCGCCGTGAACGTGGTCGCCACAACAATGCACAGCATTGCACTCCGCAGGGTTGGTTTCATTCACTTCTAAAACGTGTTCATCATAGTGATCGCCGTGTTTATGGTGCAGATGCCCGTCGTGTAAATAATCGATATGGTCATTATGTTTGATTGCAGTATGACCACAACCTTCGCCGTGTTCGTGGTCGTGATGTGGGTGGGTTTTACAAGACATAAAATACTCCTTTGAATAAACGAATAAATCGGTTTTATCCTAATCTGAAATGCAATACAATTCAAGGCGTTTCAGGCGTATATCAGCTCATTTAAGAGGAAAGAAAAATGAACACTGAATTGGATATAATTGTGGTTGGTGGCGGTATGATTGGGGCGGCTACTGCGTTAGGATTAGCCAAACAGGGGGTTAGGTTAGCTCTGCTAGAGAAAAATCCGCTCCCGACTTTTGAGGCAAATTCTGCTTACGATTTACGCATTTCCGCCATCAGTATGGGCTCAATTCAGTTGTTGGAAAAATTAGGCGTGTGGGAGCAAATTGCCGCAATGAGAACTTGCCCTTATACCCAACTTGAAACGTGGGAAATTGAGGGCTTCAACACGCTATTTTCAGCTGCTGATTTAGGTTTGGAAAAACTTGGCGATATGGTCGAAAACAACTTAATCCAAATTGCGTTATGGGAGCAGTTAAAGCAATTTCCAAACTGCGTGCAAGCGGTCGGATTTGAGAAAATTTTTGCAAAAAGAGAAGAAAACCAATGGCAAATTCAAGTTGATAACCAAACTTTTTCCGCTCCTATTATCATTGCCGCAGATGGAGCAAACTCTCAAGCCCGCCAATGGGCCAGCATTGGTTTAACGAGCTGGCAATATCGCCAACACTGTTTGCTTGCAACTATCACAACTGAAAAATCCGTTCCAACAGCCACTTGGCAACAATTCTATTCGAGTGGCCCTCGAGCTTTTTTACCGCTTTCAGGCAATAATGGTTGTGTGGTTTGGTATGATTCTCCACAGTGTATCGCAGCCTTAAAATCCCTTTCCAAAGAAAAGCTGACCCAAGAAATTCAGCGTGAATTTCCTGCTCGTTTACACGAATTAGGGAATATTGAAGTGCAAGCCACAGGGGCATTTCCGCTAACTCGCCAGCACGCTCAACATTATGTAAAAAACGGTGTGGTATTAGTGGGTGATGCAGCTCACACCATTAATCCACTCGCAGGGCAAGGGGTGAATTTAGGTTTTAAAGATGTAAAAGCATTGCTAGAGGTGCTGGAACAAGCGGTCAAAAAAGGTGAAAATTTTGCAAGTGAAACAGTGCTAAAACGTTATGAACAAAAACGTAAACCCGACAATTTGCTAATGCAAACAGGTATGGATATCTTCTACAAAGCGTTTAAAACCGAACTTCTGCCGCTAAAAATTGCTCGTAATTTAGGATTAGTTATTGCTGAAAAAGCTACGCCAATTAAAAAGCAGGCGTTGAAATATGCGATTGGTATTTAGTTCAAAAATTTTCTCTTTTTTACAATTCATAGCTAATATGTAATATGTTGTAAATATGTAAAAGATTGCCATTTTTAATTTTAAAATAACGTTATAATTATCTTTTCCATAAGTTTAATGAATTAACTTATGTAAATTCGTTCACTCTATAAATAAGGAACTAAAAACTAATGAATTTCAATTTAAATCAATTATTACAAAATGGCCCGGTTCGAGAATTAATACTTAACCAGGTAGGGAAACAGTTTGGCGTAACAAATGAAACAGGCGATAGTCTTTTAACTAAAGGTTTATCTTTGATCTTGGGAGGTATGAGCCAAAAAGCAAGTAACACTCAAGGTGCAAACGACTTATTTAATCTCATTAGAAATACCAACCTACAAAGTAATCCATTAGATATCGTAATGGGTAAAACCGATATTGCTACTAACAACAATAATTTGAGTAACTTATTTGAGCTAGGTAAAAATATTTTACCTAACTTGTTTGGTGATCGTACAGATGTTGTTGCAAGCCACTTAGCAACCAGCACAAATACTAACCCTACTATATCTAAAGGTATGTTAGGTTTATTATTACCAATCGTTTTTTCTTTCTTTAAAGATAAGATTTCGAGTGGCTTTGGCTTAAACAATTTCACTAATTTATTAGCTGAGCAAACAAGAGCCGTTTCAAATGAATTAGATACTGGAGCGTTAGCAGCATTAGGTTTTGCAAATAAATCATTCAGCGATGTATTAAGCAATGTTGCTAAAGTAGGTACTGTTTCAATAGCAGCTACAGCACATACAGCAACAGCAAAACCGGCCTCTACAACAACGACAGTAAAAACTGAACCAGCTAAATCATCTAGCTTAAGCAAGTGGTTAATCGGTGCAGGTATTATCTTAGCTGCCTTATTCGGTATTAAAAGCTGTTCAGATAAAGGTACTACAACAACTGCGAATGCTCCAGCAGCCCAAACAACCCCGGCAGCTCAAGTTCCGGCAACTGAAACAGTAAAAGTATCTGATGGTTTAGGCAATCTTGCTTGGGAAAAAACAGATAAAGACTTAACTGTATCCGGTACAGTTCAAAATGATGGTATTAAAGCAAGTATCTTAGATGCATTCAAAGGTTTAGCAGCCGGTTTACCATTAGTAGATAAATTAACGGTTGATGCAACAGCAGATAAATTCAGCTTCAACAACTTCTCTGGTTTAGCTGATTTATTCAAAGAATTCCCTGGTGTAAATGGTGCGTTTGCAGATAAAGTATTAAACCTAGTCGGTGAAGTAAATAGCGAAGATGCAAAAACGAGCTTAGTAGAAAAAGCAAAAGCATTATTAGGCAGCTTATTTACGGTAAATGCAGATAAAGTAAACGTAAATGAACCTGAAGCGGAAGTACTTGCCGATATGTCTTTATCAAAATTAGACTTAGACATTATGTTTGCAACAGCATCATCTGAAATTAATCCACGTTATTTCCGTCGTTTAAATGCATTAGCACAATACTTTGTTGAAAACAAACGTACTGGCGAAATTTCGGGTTACACCGATAACGTAGGTGATGCAGCAGCAAACCAACAATTATCAGAACAGCGTGCAAAATCAGTGCGTGATTACTTAATCAAACAAGGCGTTCCTGCTGAATCATTAACTGCGGTAGGTTACGGTCAAGATAATCCGGTTGCAGATAATAGCACTGAAGAAGGTCGTAAGAGAAACCGTCGTATTGAGTTTAACGTACGATAATCTATAACTAACATAAAAAATGAAAGCGAGATAAAACAATTATGTTTATCTCGCTTTTTTCATCAGTAATAGCAAAAAGAGAGGAGGAATAATGATTCCTCCTTTAGCTTAAATCATCCTACATCGCAACAATCACACATTCTGCCACACTACGAGCATTTGATTGTGCTCTTGATGCAGCTGCTCTATCACCAACCGGGCCGACAAAAACACGGTTCCAATCTGCACTGCTTGCAATTCTTGCATTAAATCCTGCCATTGCAAGACGTGCTTGCATATTTTCTGCTTGAGCTTTATTTTTGAATGCCCCACATTGTAAGCCGAATTTACCTGCCTGATTGCCTGCTTTATCTGCCGGTGTTGCAGCACTTGCTACAACTTTAGCAGGCTGCTCTTTTTTAGCTTTTTCTTCTGCTAACTTAGCTTGCTCCGCTTTTTTAGCTTCTTGCTGTTTTTTCAGCTCTGCCTGTTTATGCTTTTCCTCTGCTCTCTTTTGAGCTAAAGCCTGCTCTTCTGCCTTTTTAGCCGCTAACTCTTCATCAGTTAATTGCGGTTCTTGAACTTTCGTAGTATCCGTTTCAGCTGTCGTTGATGTTGGATTTTGCTGAGCTTGCTCAGCTAAACGAGCTTCTTCTTGTTTACGTCTTTCTTCAATTTGTTTCTTTTGTTCCGCCGTTAATTGAGCTAAACGCTCTTGAGATGTTTGGCTGTTATCGGTAATTACGGTACGAGTTTCCAAATCACGGATATAGCTCCAGCTTTCTTCCGGTCTGCTTGGTAATTGACTTTTTGGCTGCTGTTGAGCTGGCTGTACAGTATTAGGTACTGCAGGAGCCGGCGCATTGACTTTTAACAGCCATAAAGCAATGCCGCAACCTAAAATTAACCCAATAATCAGGATCAAAACCTTCTTTAAATTACTCTCTTTTTGTGTTTTTTTACTTTTTTTCTCGTTTGAACGAGCAACATAATCACGTTGTGGCACAATAAACGCCCTCTAAAATTAAAGATAAAATAATTTGCAAATTTTACTGTAAAAATAACCGCTTGCCTATCGCATAAGATCATTTTTCAATTAAAGTTTTGTAAAATTCGATCTGGATCCTAGTTAATCATTTTTGAGATGTGAAAGATAAACATCAAAGCGATGATTTTTGGTAGTCTGTGAAAAATCTGGCTTTTGTTCCGCTAAAAATGGGGCATAATCAGGGCGTTTCACCACCACACGTTTTTTGGCTAATGCTTTTGCAGGCTCAAAGAAATTATCAGAATCCAAATCAGCCCCTACTAAATGCTGGAACACTCTCATCTCTTTTTTGACTAACGCACTTTTTTGTTTATGCGGATACATCGGATCTAAATAAACCACATCAGCACCGTGCAATGTCGGATCAAGCTGCGATATGTTACGAACATCAGCTAAAATCATTCTTTCTTGCATAAATTCGCTAATTTCCAGATCTTGATAAGCCCGATTTAGCCCATCTTCCAACAAAGCCGCCACAATGGGGTTTCGCTCAACCAATAGCACCTTACACCCCACCGCAGCTAATACAAAGGCATCTCGCCCTAAGCCTGCAGTGGCATCAATTACCGTGGGTAAATAGTCGCCTTTAATACCGACTGATTTTGCTACAGCTTCGCCTCTTCCACCACCAAATTTGCGGCGATGTGCCATTGTGCCATCAACAAAATTAACGGCAATCGCCCCTAATTTTGGCTCATCTAATTTGCGTAATTCTAAGCGTTCATCAGTTAATACAAGGGCTAATATGCTCTCCGCATTGTGAACAAGCTGCCATTTGTCGCAAATTTGTTGGAATTTGTCGTTATCTTGCGTTTCGTTAATTAATTGGATCATTTTAATAATTCATCGAAATGAGTAAGCAAACAGGCTTTACCAGCCACATCTTCATCTTGCCAAGCTGACTTTAAAATTTCATCGCTAAATAATTTTTCATATTCATTTGAGATGGGACGATAGCTGATATGCCAAGGCTCAAAACCCACTCGATTGTGAGTACCATCAAATGGGAAGTAAAAACCAAATTGTTCGGCATTAAGCTGTAACCATTTTGTGAGTTCGGCAAAATAACCGCCTGCTAAATATTCCCAAGGCTCAAGTAAAAGTTGGGTATTTTCGGGAAGTAAATCAGGGTCGAAAATATCAATTTCCGTTCCCCAATGATGGCGGCTCGCTCCCGGCACCGCAGACCAACGTAACATTGCTTTGCATTTTTCGACATCAGATAACACAGCCATATCAATCGCAACACCATTATCATCGTGAACTTTACGCTCGCCATTAAACTTCGCATTCCAAATCAGTTTTTGGCGTTCAAAATCACGGAAGGTGCTGACAGGCTGCAGATTAAAACCTGCTTCTTTTGCTGCCTTCTGCAAGGCTAAAAAGGCTTCAACCACTTCAGGCTGAAGACAATGTTTATCAGAAAGAGAATTCGGCAATGCCACTAAATGCTCTCGAGTTTTACCCGTTAATAGATTTGCAAATTTTTCCACAAAAATGACCGCTTGTATAAAATCAATGGGTTAAGATTATAAACTAAATTGATTCAATATGTTTTTTCTTGTGGAAATAAACGCCTTTCTATGTTAAAAAGTGAGCCGAATTTTTACTTTTAATTTAGTCGTTAAGGAACACAACAATGTCTTTACAAGCAATTATTGAAGCAGCATTTGAACGCCGAGCTGAAATCACCCCAAAAACAGTGGACGCTGAAACTAAAGCAGCAGTTGAGCAAGTTATCGCAGGTTTAGATAACGGTTCTCTTCGTGTAGCTGAGAAAAAAGATGGTGAGTGGGTAGTAAACCAATGGGTGAAAAAAGCGGTTCTGCTTTCATTCCGTATCGCTGACAATGAAATCATTGACGGTGCAGAAACTAAATTCTACGACAAAGTGCCAACCAAATACGGCAACTACACCGAAGAGCAGTTCAAAGCAGACGGTATCCGTGCGGTGCCGGGTGCGGTGGTGCGTAAAGGTTCTCACATCGAGAAAAATGTGGTGTTAATGCCATCATTCGTAAACATCGGTGCATACGTTGGCGAAGGCACAATGGTGGACACTTGGGTAACTGTGGGTTCTTGTGCTCAAATCGGTAAAAATGTTCACTTATCAGGTGGCGTAGGTATTGGTGGCGTGTTAGAGCCGTTACAAGCTAACCCAACTATCATCGGTGATAACTGCTTTATCGGTGCACGTTCTGAAATCGTTGAAGGTGTGATTGTTGAAGATAACTGCGTAATCTCAATGGGCGTGTTTATCGGTCAATCAACCAAAATCTATGACCGTGAAACAGGTGAAATCCACTACGGTCGTGTACCTGCTGGTTCTGTAGTTGTTTCAGGTTCTTTACCGTCAAAAGATGGTTCACATAACCTTTACTGTGCGGTAATCGTGAAAAAAGTAGACGAGAAAACGCTAAGCAAAGTGGGCTTAAACGATTTACTTCGTTCTATTGACGAGTAATTGATTGCTCCCCCATTTTGCAAAAATGGGGGATTTTTTTACCGCTTGTAAGGAGAAAAAATGAAAAAAATCCTACTTCTTAATGGCCCAAACCTGAATATGCTTGGTAAACGTGAGCCTGAAATTTATGGTTCTCAAACCTTAGCGGATATTGAAAATCATCTAAAAACCTTAGCCGCATCGCAAGGGATTGAATTAGACTGCTTCCAAGCAAACGGTGAAGAGCCAATTATCAACCGCATTCATCAAGCCTTTCAAAATACGGATTTTATTATTATCAACCCTGCGGCATTTACCCACACAAGTGTTGCCATTCGTGATGCGTTGCTCTCCGTTTCAATTCCTTTTATTGAAATACACCTTTCTAATGTACATAGCCGTGAACCTTTCCGCCATCACTCCTATCTAAGTGATGTAGCAAAAGGCGTTATTTGTGGCTTGGGAATTAAAGGCTATGAATATGCGTTGGATTTTGCCATAACCTCATTAGAGCATTATTAAGAAATGCTCTACACAATTTTATCTATTTATCATTTTAATTATTATATCAAGGTTGTTTACTTTAATGGATAAACTCTCGCTTTTATCACTATCCCTTCTTCATTTAGGACTGTTTTCTTACTTTACGATAATATTTTTTATTAACAGAGAAGTAATGATAAGAAAATTTGTTGAAAAGAGCATTCTTAACGCACCACAAAATAATACATTCATCAAAAGAATGCGAAATTTAGGCTTGCGTTTTGATTTAAAAATTATTGCATTATTTTTAATAGTTCCTTTTTTAATCTCTGCCATTTGCTCATTCTTCTATTCAGCGAAAAGCATTCTTGTTGGCTATTCAGGCTATACTTTTTTGGTGGGCTTTTCTATTATTCTTACCATTATTTGTAACATCTATTATTTTAAAACGTACAATAATTATTATGATGTTTTCATTTTTGGTTTAATCGAAGAGGATACCCAAGCTGTATTAAAAAATATCATTGATGATTATCCTGTTTTAGCAATTATTCTTATTAGTGTTATTCTGAGTTTAATACCTGCTTATTTTATCTATCAATTTGACACCACATTTATAGCATCAAATCACTGGCTAGGCACATTGCTATTTATTACTATTTTAGTTGCTATGTTTTTTGCCATTCGTGGAACAATAAACTCTAAACCTCTAGGAAGAATCCACGCACAAATATCTTCTCTCACTATTCTTAATAAAATGGTGCCAAATGGTATTTTGGCTATTCGCTGGGCATTTCAAGACAGAAAGCGTAATGTGAGCTTTGAAGAGGTGAACAAAGTTGACGGTGAAGAATTACTACAAACTGCACTTGCTCAAAAAACATTATACTCAAAAACAATTAAAAATGAATGGTTAGAAAATCACAAACCAAATGTTGTGCTCGCTATTATGGAGAGCTTTGGTAATAATGGACTCATTACTGATGATCCAAATAAGAATGATTTACTCGGTTCTCTGCGTAACTATATTGATACAGAATTTGTTTTTAAACGATTTCTGTCTGCTTCAAATGGCACAATGAGCACACTCGCATCAATCTATTTCCATAGCCCATACCAAGAAATTACACAATCTATTGTTCAAAATATAGAACTTAAAGAAACACCTTTTTTAGTCTATAAAAAGCAAGGATATAGAACCGTATTTATTTCCGCCGGAAATATGATGTGGCGAAATCTTGCGAACTATTTACCCTTACAAGGTGTTGATGAGTTATACGATCAAAATAATTTAATAGATAAATATCCACAAGCAAAAGAAACTCTTTCTTATTGGGGGGTTGCGGATGAATTTGCATTTAAATTGGCAGAAGAATTATTAGAAACTGCTCGTGAACCATTATTTATTAATATTCTCACAATTACCAATCATCCACCATATAAAGCACCTAAAACCTACATACCGAATATAGTAGATCCATCAGTTTTTGAGAATAAATTTGGTGACAATGAAAATGAAAGACGCAATATTTTGCAAAGTTTCCAATATGCTTGCAATGCTTTGGGCGATTTTATTTCTAACATAAAATCTAGTGATAAAAAAAATAATACTATTATTGCAGCAACTGGAGATCATCATATCAGAGGTATGAAACATCAGTTTCCAAAAGAAATATTTATGGCACATTCTGTTCCTTTTATCTTAAGCGTTCCTGATAGCATTCAAACTCAACTTGATATTGATTATTCACCAATGAAGCTCGGTTCGCATAAAGATATTATGCCAACACTTTATCATTTAAGTCTTTCTGAAGCAGAATACTTACATTGTGGCGGTGAAAATTTATTATCGAAAGTCAGCGAGACATATTTTGCTTTTCATCCGGATGTTTGGGCGAATCGCTCCGGTGTCATTGATTTAACTACACAACCTTTCATTAAATACAGCTGGGATGAAAAACATCATCTGCTTATTAAAGATGAAAAAGAATTATCCGATACAGAATACGATAGAATTTTAGCTTACAAAGCATTCAATAAATGGCAAATTAATTACTTAACGAAAGGTTATAGCCATAACGAAAGAGCTGCTTAGGGAGTAAACTTGAACTGGTACGATGAATGCAAAAATCGTCCATTTTCGCCAAAATTATCAGATTTTATTCGCAAAATTAGCGAAATTCAGGTATTCTACGCACAGAATTTTTAGCTCTGCATTTTTATTTTTATCTATAAATGCAGAGTTCTATTTTTTTAATTAATCACATACGGAATCTTATTATGGATATTCGCAAAATCAAAAAACTTATCGAATTAGTTGAAGAGTCTGGCATTACTGAATTAGAAGTGTCTGAAGAAGAAGGTACAGTACGCATTAGCCGTGCTGCACCAGCCGTTGTTGCCGCTCCTGCGGTTCAATATGCAGCAGCCCCTGTTGCAGCATCTGCTCCTACGGCTGCCGCTCCACAACCTGCCGCACCAGCTGCTTTCCCATCTAATGCAGCAACTGAACAAGTAAGCGGACACGCGGTGCGTTCTCCAATGGTCGGTACGTTCTACCGCAGCCCAAGCCCAGATGCGAAAGCCTTTGTGGAAGTGGGTCAAACCGTGAAAATCGGCGATGCACTCTGTATTGTTGAAGCGATGAAAATGATGAACCGCATTGAATCAGATAAAGCTGGTGTAGTTAAAGAAATTTTAGTTAATGATGGCGAACCAGTAGAGTTCGACCAGAAATTATTCATTATCGAATAATCTAGTTTGCCCTTATGACGAATAGGGGCATCTTTTCAACCAATTCACTTCAAGGGAAGCTCCCAATGTTAGAAAAAGTTGTTATTGCAAACCGTGGCGAAATTGCCCTACGCATTTTACGAGCTTGTAAAGAATTAGGCATTAAAACGGTTGCCGTTCACTCAACCGCAGATCGTGAATTAAAACACGTTTTATTAGCAGATGAGACCATCTGTATTGGTCCTGCACCTTCTGTAAAAAGTTACTTAAATATCCCAATGATTATTGCGGCAGCAGAAGTTACAAATGCAGATGCAATTCACCCCGGTTATGGCTTCTTATCTGAAAATGCCAACTTTGCAGAACAAGTTGAAAAATCGGGTTTTGTGTTTATCGGCCCAACCGCTGACGTAATCCGTTTAATGGGCGATAAAGTATCTGCGATTAATGCGATGAAAAAAGCAGGTGTTCCTTGTGTACCTGGTTCTAATGGCCCTGTGGGTAATGATCCTGTAAAAAACAAAGAAATTGCGAAACGCATTGGCTACCCAGTGATCATCAAAGCCTCTGGCGGCGGTGGCGGTCGTGGTATGCGTGTAGTTCATCACGAAAAAGATTTGGAAGAATCTATCGCAATGACCAAGGCTGAAGCAAAAGCTGCATTCAATAACGATATGGTTTATATGGAAAAATACTTAGAAAACCCACGCCATATTGAAATTCAAGTGCTTGCTGATACACACGGTAATGCGGTTTATTTAGCAGAGCGTGATTGCTCAATGCAACGCCGCCATCAAAAAGTAGTGGAAGAAGCTCCGGCACCGGGCATTACAGAAGAGTTACGTAAATTCATCGGTGAACGTTGTGCAAATGCTTGTCGTGAAATCGGCTATCGTGGTGCAGGTACATTCGAGTTCTTATATGAGAACGGCGAGTTCTATTTCATTGAAATGAATACTCGTTTACAAGTAGAACACCCTGTTACAGAAATGATCACTGGTGTGGACTTAGTAAAAGAGCAACTGCGTGTTGCAGCTGGCTTACCACTTTCTATCAAACAAGAAGATATTAAAGTGAAAGGTCATGCTATTGAGTGCCGTATCAATGCGGAAGATCCACAGACTTTCTTACCATCTCCGGGTAAAATCACACGTTTACATGCGCCGGGTGGTTTAGGTGTTCGTTGGGATTCTCATATTTACTCAGGTTATAGCGTACCGCCACATTATGATTCAATGATTGGCAAACTTATTACTTTTGCAGAAGATCGTGATATTGCTATTCGTCGTATGGAAAATGCGTTATCTGAAACAATTGTTGATGGAATTAAAACGAATATTCCACTGCACACGCAAATTCTTTCTGATACCGAATTCCGTAAAGGTGGCACAAATATCCATTATTTAGAGAAAAAACTCGGTCTTAAATAACTCCTAAAGGCGAACAATGTTCGCCTTTTTCATTATTTCTTACCCAAAATGTGAATGATATCGCTAAATCATAAAAAATTTCGCGTTTTCTGCGATTTCTCAGGTAGAATATTAAACAAACTAAAGCAACACAATCGCAAGGAGCATTTATGAACATTCCATTCTGCTTACCTGAAAATATTAGCCCTGAAACATTTTTGCGTGAATATTGGCAAAAACGACCGCTATTAATTCGTAACGGCTTGCCACAAATTGTTGGGCTATTTGAGCCGGAAGATATTATGGAACTTGCTCTAGAAGAGGAAGTTACTGCCCGCCTTATTGAGTGTAAAAATGAAAAATGGTCGGTAAAAAGAAGCCCACTTGCAGAAGAAGATTTACAAAACTTACCCGAACAATGGTCTGTAATGGTGCAAAACCTTGAGCAATGGTCGCCCGAACTTGGTGAATTATGGCAAGCCTTCGGCTTTATCCCACAATGGCAACGTGATGATATTATGGTCTCTTGCTCGCCTTTAGGTGGTACAGTAGACAGACACTATGACGAATACGATGTTTTCCTCGTTCAAGGCTACGGACAGCGCCGTTGGCAGCTCGGTAAATGGTGTGATCCAAGCACCTCATTTGTGCCGAATCAACCAATTCGTATCTTAGGTGATATGGGTGAGTTAGTTTTAGATGAAGTAATGAACCCCGGCGATGTACTTTATGTGCCATCTCGTATGTCGCATTACGGTATTTCAGAAAGTGAGCAGGGTTTAACCTTCTCCTTTGGCTTACGTTACCCTAATGCAACTGAACTATTGGAAAACTTCTGCAAAACCATTGAGCAGCAATCCGGTATAATCAATACATCTGAATTCCATATTCCATTCCGTCTAGACCCGAATGAGCAGCCAAATGCGTTATTAGATCCGAAAATGGTGAAAACGTTCAAACATCACTTAATCGATCTTTTACAAAATTCTGACCAATTTGATGATATTTTCACGCACAGCGTTGCAACGGCAGTAAGCTCACGCCGCTATGAATTACTTCAAACAGATAACGAATATTACCCTGATGAAGTGCAAGAAGTGCTTGAAGCTGGTGGTTGGCTGCAACAAGATGCGAATGTGAAAATTATTTATACTGAAAACCCTCTGAGGGTTTATGTGAATGGCGAGTGGATTGATGAGCTAAATGAAGCAGAAATGGCGTTACTCATTCGCATCGCAAATGGAGATTCTATTTCGTGGAATAAATTAGCTTCTAAAGTACAAGACCAATCCGAGTTAGAACTCATTTTAGATACGGTATGTGATTGGTTAGATAGTGGTTGGATTACTTTGTCAGAAGAGGAATAATGTTTGTAGGGGCGAATTATTATTCGCTCTGAAACATTTTTTATCTAATCAAAGAGCTAAAAATATTTCGCTACTAATTTTTTAAATAGAGGGATGAAGTGAACATTGAGCAATATCAACAATGGGTTCGAGAATTTTACCAACAACAAAGTTGGTATGAACGCAGCCCTTTTATGCGAGTAACCTATCTAGCCGAAGAAATCGGCGAGGTTGCCTGTGCTGTAAGAGCGATTGAAATTGGGCGTGAACGACCTGATGAAACCGAAAACTCCCAACAACAAAAGAGGGATAATCTTATTGAAGAGCTAGGTGATGTGATGGATAACTTATTTGTACTTGCCGATAAATACGGCATATCAATGGCAGAGGTAATCGAACGCCACCAAGCAAAATTTGAGAAACGTTATTTGCAAAAAAATGTGGGAAAATAATCGCTTGTAAAAAACAAAAGCCTTGAGTTTCCTCAAGGCTTTTGTGCATTTCACTGCTTTGTAGCAATTAGTCGCCAAGACGCTCTTTGATACGTGCAGATTTACCAGAACGCTCACGTAAGTAGTAAAGTTTAGCTTTACGTACCGCACCTTTACGTTTAACAGAAATGGTGTCGATTACTGGTGAGTGAGTTTGGAATGTACGCTCAACGCCTACGCCGTTTGAAACTTTACGTAGAGTGAATGCAGAGTGCAAGCCACGGTTACGAATTGCAATAACCACGCCTTCGAACGCTTGCAAACGTTTTTTACTACCTTCTACTACCCATACCTTAACTTCTAATGTGTCACCTGGACGGAAGCTAGGTAAGTCTTGTTTTAACTGTTCTTGTTCAAGTTGTTTGATGATGTTACTCATTTTGAAAACCTTCTAAATCCTAGAATTAACTGATTTTGTGTTGTTTTTTAATTTTAGCTAACAACACGCGTTGTTCGTCAGTCAGAGCTAGGCTATCCAATAGCTCAGGGCGTCTTAACCACGTTCGTTCAAGCGATTGCTCTAATCGCCATTTGCGAATTTGTTCGTGATGTCCAGACATCAGCACTTCCGGAACAGGCATACCGTCTAATACTTCAGGGCGGGTATAGTGTGGGCAATCTAGTAATCCTTCTGCGAAAGAATCTTCTAACGCTGAAGCCTGCTTACCCAATACGCCCGGAACAAATCTTGCAACAGCATCAATTAATGTCATTGCAGGCAGTTCCCCCCCTGTTAGAACATAATCTCCGATTGACCATTCTTCATCAACTTCGGTTTGAATCAATCTCTCATCAACCCCTTCATATCGTCCACAGATTAAAATCAATTTCTGATTTGAAGCCAGCGTTTGCACGCCTGTTTGATCGAGTTTACGTCCTTGCGGTGAAAGATAAATCACTTTAGCTTCACCGCCTTCTACTGCTAATGCCGCCTTTTTCGCTGCGTGAATCGCATCACGCAGAGGCTGCACCATCATCAACATTCCCGGACCACCGCCATAAGGGCGATCATCTACGGTTTTATGTTTATCGAATGTAAAATCACGAGGATTCCAACACTCAACTTGCAGCAGATTTTGTTTAACTGCACGTCCTGTCACCCCGAAATCGGTAATTGCTTTAAACATTTCAGGAAACAGTGAAATAATACCAATCCACATCTTAACGCCTCAAATGTTTTCCAATGCTCACCGCATACCTGAGGTTAGAAACCAGCGTCCCACTCCACCGTTATGGCTTTGGTGGCGAGATCTACTCTTTTAACTACTTGTTCGTACAAAAACGGAATTAATCGTTCTTGTTTACCAAAAGCATCTTTGCTGTTTGTACGCACCACTAATACATCGTTTGAACCTGTTTCCATCATTTCGGTTACAGTTCCCATTGTGTAGCCTTCCAAGTTTACTACTGTACAGCCGATTAAATTGTGCCAATAGTAATCCCCTTCTTCCAATTCAGGAAATACAGATAAATCTACACCGATTTCGGCATTCGTTAATAACTGTGCGGCTTCACGGTCTTCCGTACCTTTTAACTTCACAATCAAATCGTTGCTGTGATAACGCCAACTTTCTAATTCGACTGGCTGCCAGTTGCCTTTAATTTTTAAAAACCACGGCTGATAGTCGAAAATGCTTTCAGATTGTTCTGTTGATGAATAGAGGCGTAACCAGCCACGGATACCATAGGTTGAACCTAATTTACCGACAACTTCAATTTTTTGTTCGCTCATACTCACCTACTTATTTAATTTTGGCTTATAAATTAAGCTGCTTTGCGAGCTTCTTTAACTAAAGAAGCAACACGGTCTGATAAATCAGCACCTTTAGCAATCCACGCATCAACTTTAGCCACGTCTAAGCGTAAACGCTCAGCTTGACCAGATGCTAATGGGTTGAAGAAACCGATACGCTCGATAAAGCGACCATCACGAGGTGAACGGCTGTCCGCTACCACGATTTGGTAAAATGGGCGTTTTTTAGCTCCGCCACGAGTTAAACGAATGGTTACCATAACCTTTCCTCTAAATATTGATAGTAAAAAATAAACCCTCGTTCGAGGTGAGGGCAACGAACTTGCTCTCAAAGAGAAAACAAGCGGTCAAATTATACAGATTTTTGGCAAAAATACAAGATTAGATAAAACAAAACCCCGATATTACTATCGGGGTTTTGTTTCAATCTTGATTTAGATTATTCCGTTGCAACTTCTGGGCGATCTACTAACTCAATGTATGCCATTGGAGCATTATCACCTGCACGGAAACCACATTTTAAGATGCGAGTGTAACCACCAGCACGTTGTGCAAAACGTGGACCTAATTCATTGAATAATTTAGCAACTGTATCAACGTTGCGTGTACGAGCAAAAGCTAAACGGCGGTTTGCAACGCTGTCTGCTTTAGCTAAAGTAATTAACGGCTCAACTACACGGCGTAACTCTTTTGCTTTTGGTAAAGTTGTCTTGATGATTTCGTGCTCAACAAGAGAACTTGCCATATTACGGAACATCGCTTGGCGATGACTGCTGTTACGGTTTAATTGACGTCCACTCTTACGATGGCGCATAACCTATTCCTTCTTAGAAAATCTATACCTAACTAGTCTTCTGCAATGCTTGCAGGCGGCCAGTTTTCAAGGCGCATACCGAGTGATAAGCCACGAGAAGCTAGAACATCTTTGATCTCTGTAAGAGATTTTTTACCTAAATTAGGTGTTTTAAGTAATTCAACTTCTGTACGTTGGACTAAATCACCAATATAGTGAATTGTCTCTGCTTTTAAACAGTTAGCAGAACGAACTGTCAGCTCTAAGTCATCTACTGGACGAAGAAGAATCGGATCAAATTCCGGTTTTTCTTCTTTCACTTCAGGTTGACGAACATCACGCAAATCAACGAATGCAGCTAGTTGCTCTGCTAAAATCGTTGCAGCACGACGGATAGCTTCTTCTGGATCTAATGTACCATTAGTTTCCATCTCAATAATAAGTTTATCTAAGTCTGTACGTTGTTCAACACGAGCAGCTTCTACATTGTAAGCAATGCGATCCACTGGCGAGAAACGTGCATCAACTAATAAACGACCGATTGGACGGTCATCGTTTTGAGTATGAAGACGTGCTGATGCAGGCACATAACCACGACCACGTTGTACACGAATACGCATACTAATTGACGCATTCTTATCTGTTAAATTACAGATAACGTGATCTGGGTTTACGATTTCTACATCGCCATCGTGTGTGATGTCGGCTGCAGTTACAGGGCCAATTCCAGATTTATTGAGTGTCAAAATAATATCATCTTTATTTTGCACTTTTACCGCTAGACCTTTAAGGTTTAATAATACCTCAAGAATATCTTCCTGAACGCCTTCTTTGCTGCTGTATTCGTGTAATACACCATCAATTTCAACTTCAGTAACTGCACAACCCGGCATAGATGAAAGTAAAATGCGGCGAAGTGCGTTGCCTAATGTATGGCCAAAACCACGTTCTAACGGCTCTAATGTCACTTTAGCGCGAGTTGAACTAATTTGTTCAATATTCACTAAGTGCGGCTTTAAAAATTCTGTCACAGAACCCTGCATTTTTTCCTCTCTTTGCGGTTAAGCTAACTATTATTTAGAGTAAAGCTCAACAATCAGATGTTCATTAATATCTGCTGATAGATCTGAACGCTCTGGACGACGTTTAAATACGCCTTCCATTTTAGTCGCATCAACTTCTAACCAAGTTGGTTTTTCACGTTGAGTCGCTAATTCTAATGATGCTTTAATACGTGCTTGTTTTTTCGATTTTTCACGAACAGCAACAACATCATCAACAGAAACTTGGAATGAAGGAATGTTTACTACACGACCGTTTACTACGATTGATTTGTGGCTAACAAGCTGACGTGCTTCAGCACGAGTTGCAGCAAAACCCATACGGTAAACTACGTTATCTAAACGACCTTCTAATAATACTAATAAGTTTTCACCGGTATTACCTTTTAAGCGGTTTGCTTCAGTATAATAGTTACGGAATTGACGCTCTAAGATACCATAGATACGGCGAACTTTTTGTTTTTCACGTAACTGACTACCGTAGTCAGATAAACGTGGCTTGCGAGCACCGTGCTGACCAGGAGCTACATCAAGTCTATTTCTACATTTTGATTCAATCGCACGAACGCCTGATTTTAAGAATAAATCAGTACCTTCACGACGGCTTAGCTTGAGCTTAGGACCCAAATATCTTGCCATTTTCTTTCTCCAATTCTTTTAACGTCAATTAAACACGACGTTTTTTCGGTGGACGACAACCGTTATGTGGAATCGGAGTCACATCTGTAATGTTCGTGATACGAAAACCTGCTGCATTTAATGCACGGATTGTTGATTCACGACCTGGACCCGGACCTTTAACCATAACTTCCAAATTCTTTAAACCAAACTCTTTAACCATTTCTGCACAACGCTCTGCAGCAACTTGAGCAGCAAATGGAGTTGATTTACGAGAACCACGGAAACCTGAACCACCAGCAGTAGCCCAAGCAAGAGCATTACCTTGACGGTCAGTAATAGTAACGATTGTGTTATTGAAAGATGCGTGGATATGAGCTACGCCATCTGCAATCTGTTTTTTAACGCGCTTACGTGCGCGAACTGGTGTTTTAGCCATTATTTATCTACTCCGACTATTTTTTGATCGGTTTGCGTGGACCTTTACGGGTACGCGCATTAGTCTTAGTACGTTGACCACGTACTGGTAAACTACGACGATGACGTAAACCACGGTAGCAACCTAAGTCTAAAAGACGTTTGATGCTTAAAGTTACTTCACGACGTAAATCACCTTCGACAGTAAATTTACCAACTTCTTCACGCAGTTTTTCAATCTGCTCTTCAGACAATTCTCTGATCTTTACATCTTCAGCAATACCCGTTGCAGCACAAATAGCTTTAGCACGAGTTTTACCGATACCGTAAATTGCAGTTAATGCGATTACAGTGTGTTTTTGATCAGGAATGTTAATGCCTGCAATACGGGCCACTATGCACTCCTATTATTTAAGTTTATTGATATACTGATCTTGAAAAGCCCGTTTCAGGATACTCAAACAGTATATCAGGACGAATGAGCTGAGCAGTATAACTGCTCAGCGGGTTCTTTGCAAGAAATATGCGTAAAATTAACCTTGACGTTGTTTGTGTTTAGGGTCGCTACAAATTACACGAACCACACCTTCACGTTTGATTACTTTACAATTACGGCACATTCTTTTAACTGAAGCACGAACTTTCATTGCTTATCCTTTATTAAGGGCTTATTAATTTAAGCCTTTTAAATTAGCTTTCTTCAACACAGAATCATATTGTTGAGACATCAAATGACTCTGAACCTGTGCGATGAAATCCATAATAACAACCACTACGATTAATAAAGATGTTCCACCTAATTGGAATGGAACTTTCCATAATGACGTAATGATATAAGGAACCAAACAAACAAAAGCAATATATAACGCACCAATTAAGGTTAAACGTGTCATTACTTTATCAATATAGCGTGATGTTTGTTCGCCTGGTCGATAACCTGGTACAAACGCACCTGATTTCTTAAGATTATCCGCTGTATCACGAGGATTATACTGCATTCCCGTATAGAAGAATGCAAAGAAAATTACTGCCATTGTAAATAGGACAATATACAATGGTTGTCCTGGCTGTAATAGTTGCGAAAGATTAAATAACCATTCAAAACCTTCACTTTGACCAAACCACTGAGTAATACTCGCAGGGAATAAAATAATACTTGAAGCAAAAATTGCTGGTATTACACCTGCCATATTAACTTTTAACGGTAAGTGTGAAGATCTTGCAGGAGCCATCATTCTACCTTGTTGACGACTTGCATAATTCACAACAATTCTTCTTTGTCCGCGTTCAACAAAAACAACAAAATAAGTTACTGCAAACGCAATTATTGCGACTAATAGTAATACAATAAATGACAACTCACCTTGGCGAGCTTGTTCAATTGTTTGCCCAATAGTTGCTGGAAGATCCGCAACAATACCTGCAAAGATAATCAATGAGATACCGTTCCCGATACCACGTTCAGTGATTTGTTCACCTAGCCACATCAGGAACATTGTTCCCGTCACTAAGCTGATTACAGAAGTTACATAAAATAAGATACTTGGATTAGGAACTAATCCTTGTACCATATTCGGTAGGGCTAATGAAATACCAATAGACTGAATAAATGCTAATAGTAATGTGCCGTAACGTGTATATTTACTAATTTTTCTACGACCTGCCTCACCTTCTTTTTTTAATTCAGCTAAAGGTGGATGAATCGCTGTCAATAATTGAATAATAATTGACGCTGAAATATAAGGCATAATACCTAGTGCAAATATAGATGCACGGCTTAAAGCACCACCAGAGAACATATTGAACATATCAATGATGGTGCCTTGCTGTTGTCGAATTAATTCGGATAATACAGAAGCATCAATGCCAGGAACAGGTATAAAAGAACCGATTCGGAAAACGATTAACGCACCTAAAACAAATAACAACCTTGATTTAAGCTCGCCAGTCCCTTTTTGTGTACTACCTTGGTACCCTGGTTGCTTTGCCATCTATTATTCCTCGATAGAACCGCCAGCAGCTTCGATAGCAGCTTTAGCACCTTTAGTTACACGTAAGCCTTTAATTACCACTGCTTTATCAATTTCACCTGCTAAAATTACTTTAGCTGATAAAATATCTTTAGTAATAATATTAGCTGCTTTTAATGCTTCTAAAGTTACTTCGTTACCATCTACTTTAGCTAAGTCATTTAAACGAATTTCAGCTACATGGAATGATTTTAATGATGTAAAACCAAATTTTGGTAAACGACGATATAAAGGCATTTGACCCCCCTCGAAACCACGACGAACACGTCCGCCTGAACGAGATTTTTGACCTTTATGACCACGACCACCTGTTTTACCTAAACCAGAACCAATACCGCGACCTAAACGTTTTCCACTGTGCTTAGCACCTTCAGCTGGAGAAAGAGAATTTAAACGCATTCTATTACTCCTCTACTTTAACCATATAAGATACTTGATTGATCATACCACGCACTGCTGGTGTATCTTCAAGTTCTACAGTATGACGAATATGACGAAGACCTAAGCCTTTTAACGTTGCTTTATGTTTCGGTAACCGAGCAATAGAGCTACGAGTTTGAGTTACTTTAATTTTTGCCATATCCAATTACCCCAAAATTTCTTCAACTGTTTTGCCACGTTTTGCAGCAACCATCTCAGGTGATTTCATGTTTTCAAGTGCATCAATTGTCGCACGTACAACATTAATTGGGTTGGTTGAACCATACGCTTTAGAAAGAACGTTACGAACACCTGCAACTTCTAATACTGCACGCATTGCACCACCTGCAATGATACCCGTACCTTCACTTGCTGGTTGCATAAATACGCGTGAACCAGTGTGAGAACCTTTAACAGGATGTTGTAATGTACCTTCATTTAAAGCTACATTAATCATATTGCGACGAGCTTTTTCCATCGCTTTTTGGATTGCTGCTGGAACCTCACGTGCTTTACCGTAGCCAAAACCAACACGACCATTACCATCACCCACTACTGTTAAAGCAGTGAAACTCATGATACGACCACCTTTTACGGTTTTTGAAACACGGTTAACCGCGATTAGCTTCTCCTGCAGTTCACCAGCTTGTTTTTCGATGTTTGACATCTCAAATTCCTCTATTAGAACTGTAGACCAGCTTCACGAGCAGCATCTGCTAATGATTGCACACGACCGTGGTATTTGAAACCAGAACGATCAAACGCAACCGCTTGAATACCTTTGGCAATAGCACGCTCAGCAACGATTTTACCTACTACTGCTGCCGCATCTTTATTGCCGGTATATTTAACTTGCTCTTTAATTACTTTCTCAACAGTTGAAGCTGCTGCTAGTACTTCTGAGCCATTAGGTGCAATTACCTGCGCGTAAATATGGCGAGGTGTGCGATGCACAACTAAACGTGTTGCACCTTGCTCTCTCATTAAATGACGTGCACGGCTTGCACGACGGATACGAGCTACTTTCTTATCCATAGTGTTACCTTACTTTACTTTTTCTTCGCTTCTTTAGTACGTACTACTTCATCAGAGTAACGTACACCTTTACCTTTATAAGGCTCAGGTTTGCGATATGCACGAATATCTGCTGCCACTTGACCAATTAACTGTTTGTCAGCACTTTTCAGAATAATTTCTGTTTGTGATGGACATTCACCAGTTACGCCTGCTGGCAACGCGTGTTCTACTGGGTGAGAGAAACCTAAACTTAAAGCAACAGAGTTACCTTTCATTTGTGCTCTATAACCAACACCCAATAATTGCAATTTCTTAGTAAAGCCTTCAGTAACGCCGATCACCATATTATTTACTAGTGCACGAGCTGTACCTGCTTGAGCATCTGCATTAGCAACACCTTCGCGTGGAGCGAAAGTTAATGCATCAGCTTCTTGTTTTACTTCAACTGCATTGTGAATTTCACGAGATAACTCGCCGTTTTTACCTTTAACTGTTAATAGCTGACCGTTAAGTTTTACCTCAACACCGGCAGGAATATTAACAGGTGCTTTTGCAACACGAGACATTCTTCCTACCCCTCCATTATGCTACGTAACAGATAATTTCGCCGCCTAAGCCAGCTTGGCGAGCTGCACGGTCGGTCATTACACCTTTAGATGTAGAAACAACTGCAATACCTAAACCACCCATAACTTTTGGTAATTCATCTTTACGTTTGTAAATACGAAGACCAGGACGGCTCACACGTTGAATACTTTCTACAACTGGTTTGTTTTGGAAATATTTCAAAGTAATTTCCAGTTCAGGTTTTGCACCTTCAACAACTTTAACGCTTTCGATATAACCTTCTTCAGCTAAAACATTTGCGATAGCAACTTTTAACTTAGATGAAGGCATACTGATTGCAACTTTATTCGCAGCTTGACCGTTACGAATACGGGTCAGCATATCTGCGATTGGATCTTGCATGCTCATGTATTTACTCCCATGATTCCAAATTAAAAGAGGTTATTACCAGCTTGCCTTCTTAAGACCCGGAATTTCGCCACGCATAGCAGCTTCACGGACTTTAATACGGCTTAAACCAAACTTACGAAGTACACCATGTGGACGACCAGTTTGACGGCAACGATTACGCTGACGGATTGGGTTTGAATCACGTGGTAAAGTTTGTAACTTTAACACTGCATCCCAACGTTCTTCATCAGAAGAGTTTTCATTTGAAATAATCGCTTTTAACTCTTGACGTTTTGCGTAGAATTTATCAGCTAATTTAGCACGTTTCACATCACGTGCGATCATTGATTGTTTTGCCACGATAACCTACCTTATTTACGGAATGGGAAATTGAAAGCAGCTAATAAAGCTTGGCCTTCTTCATCGCTTTTCGCTGTTGTAGTAATAGTAATATCTAAACCACGTACACGATCTACTTTATCGTAGTCGATTTCAGGGAAAATGATTTGTTCACGAACACCCATACTGTAATTACCACGACCATCAAATGACTTAGCGTTTAAACCGCGGAAGTCACGGATACGTGGAACAGCGATAGTAATCAATCTTTCAAAGAATTCCCACATACGTTCACCACGTAGGGTTACTTTGCAACCGATTGGATACCCTTGACGGATTTTAAAGCCTGCAACAGATTTGCGAGCTTTGGTTACTAATGGTTTTTGACCGCTGATTGCTGCTAGATCTGCTACTGCGTTATCTAACAGTTTTTTGTCGGTCAATGCTTCACCCACACCCATATTCAGGGTAATCTTTTCGATTCGTGGGACTTGCATGACAGATGAGTAGTTGAATTTCTCTTTTAATTCATTAACTACTGTATCTCTGTAGTAATCATGCAGTTTCGCCATCACATTACTCCAGTTAATTAAATTAATTTCTCGTTAGATTTGAAGAAACGTACTTTTTTACCATCTTCAATTCTAAATCCTACACGGTCAGCTTTGTTCGTTTCAGGGTTGAAAATTGCAACATTTGAAGCATCAATTGCCGCTTCTTTTTTCACTAAACCACCAGCTTTACCTAATGCTGGAACTGGTTTTTCATGTTTAGTTACGATGTTGATACCCTCAACAAAAACTTTACCATTTGGTAACACTTTAGTTACCTTACCACGTTTGCCCTTATCTTTACCTGTAAGAACAATTACTTCATCGTTTTGACGGATTTTTGCAGCCATTACATTCTCCTTATAGTACTTCTGGAGCTAAAGAGATGATTTTCATAAACTTCTCAGAACGAAGTTCACGAGTCACCGGTCCAAAAATACGAGTACCGATTGGTTGCTCTGTGTTATTGTTTAAAATTACACAAGCATTGCCATCGAAACGAATAACTGCGCCATCTGGGCGACGAACACCCTTCTTGGTGCGCACAACAACTGCTTTTAACACATCACCTTTTTTAACTTTACCGCGTGGAATTGCTTCTTTCACAGTAACTTTGATGATATCTCCGATAGCAGCGTAACGACGGTGCGATCCACCTAGAACCTTGATACACATTACGCTACGAGCCCCTGAGTTATCAGCAACATCCAGCATAGTCTGTTCTTGGATCATATTAGTGCTCCGTTAAAATAAAAAAACACCCTTTCGGGACGAACCTGTTTACAGAACATAAACAGGGTGCAAAATATACTAAAAATAAAGAAATTAATCAAGTAATTTTTAAGGATTATTCTTGATTTCAATGATCTATTTTTCGTGAATTATTTCTCTACTCATTACTTTTTAACAAGTGGTCAAAAAACAGAGAAAATTTGCAAAAAATTAAGAAAATTTAACCTCTTGTATTGTATCGTCTCGCCTTAGCTACAATTATTATAAAATGAAAAACCCCAGCAAATTGCTGAGGTTTTATTACTTTATAGTTAATTAAGCGATAACTGCTTTTTCAACTACACGAACTAAAGTCCAAGATTTAGTTTTTGAAACAGGACGACATTCCTTAATTTCAACAACATCACCTAATTTAGCTTCGTTGTTTTCATCGTGTACGTGAAGTTTAGTAGTACGACGGATAAACTTACCATATAAAGGATGTTTAACTGTACGTTCGATAGCAACTACAAATGATTTATCCATTTTGTCGCTAACCACTTTACCTTGTACTGTACGAATTTTATCAGTCATTATTCACCCGCCTTTTCGGTTAATACAGTTTTAACTTGTGCAATACTACGACGCACTTGTTTTAACTGGTGGGTTTGTTGAAGCTGACCGGTGGCTGCCTGCATACGCAGTTTGAATTGCTCACCTAAAAGGTTTACTAATTCGCCATTCAGCTCTTCAACACTTTTGTTACGTAGTTCTTGAGCTTTCATTACATCACCGTTTTAGTTACAAATGTGGTTTTGAACGGAAGTTTAGCTGCTGCTAAAGCAAACGCATTGCGTGCAACTTCTTCAGAAACACCATCCATTTCATATAATACTTTACCCGGTTGGATTAGGGCTACCCAGTACTCAACGTTACCTTTACCTTTACCCATACGGACTTCTAATGGTTTTTCAGTGATTGGTTTGTCTGGGAAAACACGGATCCAAATTTTACCTTGACGTTTTACCGCACGACTCATCGCACGACGAGCAGCTTCAATTTGACGTGCTGTTAAACGACCACGGCCAACCGCTTTTAAACCGAATGAACCGAAGCTCACTTCTGTGCCGCCCGCGATACCACGATTACGACCTTTGTGTACTTTACGGAATTTTGTGCGTTTTGGTTGTAACATTCAGTGATCTCCTTATTTACGACCTTTGCCACGTGGCGCCTTTTTAGGCTGTGCCGCTGGTTCTTTTTCAGATTCAATCACTGCAGCCATTCCACCAAGAATTTCACCTTTGAAGATCCACACTTTAACGCCGATTACGCCGTAAGTTGTGTGAGCTTCAGCTGTGCTATAATCGATGTCTGCACGAAGTGTATGTAGAGGTACACGACCTTCACGATACCATTCTGAGCGAGCAATTTCTGCACCACCTAAACGACCGCTAACTTCAACTTTGATACCTTTAGCACCTAATTTCATCGCGTTTTGTACCGCTTTTTTCATTGCGCGGCGGAACATTACACGACGCTCAAGTTGAGAAGCGATGCTATCTGCTACTAATTTAGCATCTAGCTCTGGTTTTTTCACTTCAGCAATGTTGATTTGAGCCGGAACACCAGCAATTTTAGCAACTGCGTTGCGTAATTTTTCAACATCTTCGCCTTTTTTACCAATAACGATACCAGGGCGAGCTGTGTGAATAGTTACACGAATACTTTTTGAAGGACGCTCAATAGTGATGCGTGATACAGAAGCATTCGCTAACTCTTTATTTAAAAATTTACGTACTTTGAAATCGCCGTCTAAATTATCAGCGAAATCTTGTGTATTCGCGAACCAAGTAGAGTTCCAAGGCTTAACAATACCAAGGCGAATACCATTAGGATGTACTTTCTGACCCATTTGTTATTCTCCTACTTAATTAACGATCTGACACAACCACAGTAATGTGGCTTGTACGTTTTAAAATACGATCTGCACGACCTTTTGCACGTGGCATTACACGTTTCATGCTTGGACCTTCATCAACGAAGATTTTAGCAACTTTAAGATCATCGACATCTGCACCGTCATTGTGCTCTGCGTTTGCAATAGCTGACTCTAATACTTTCTTAACTAAAGCAGCTGCTTTTTTGTTAGTGAAAGTTAAGATTTCTAATGCTTGCGCAACTTTTTTACCACGGATTAAGTCAGCAACTAAGCGAGCTTTTTGGGCAGAAGTACGAGCGTAACGATGTTTAGCAATAGTTTCCATCTTTTACCTCTTATTTCTTAGCTTTCTTATCTGCGGCATGACCGCGGTATGTACGAGTCGGGGCAAATTCACCTAATTTATGACCGATCATTTCATCGGAAACATAAACAGGAACGTGCTGACGACCATTATGGACTGCGATGGTCAAACCAATCATTGATGGAATGATCATTGAACGACGGGACCAAGTTTTAATTGGTTTTTTATCCCCGCTTTCCACCGCCTTCTCTACCTTCTTCAACAAGTGTAGGTCAAGGAAAGGACCTTTCTTGAGGGAACGTGGCATTGGTGTTTACCTTTTAGTTAATGAATAAAATTATTTGCCACGACGACGTACAATGAATTTATCAGTACGTTTGTTGTGACGAGTTTTCTTACCTTTGGTCTGAACGCCCCAAGGAGTAACAGGGTGTTTACCGAAGTTACGACCTTCACCACCACCGTGTGGATGGTCTACCGGGTTCATCGCAGTACCACGAACTGTTGGACGAATACCTCTCCAACGGTTTGCACCTGCTTTACCAAGAACGCGAAGCATATGCTCTGAGTTACCTACTTCACCGATAGTTGCAGTACACTCAGCTAATACTTTACGCATTTCGCCTGAACGAAGACGTAAAGTTACATAGTTACCTTCACGAGCGATAATTTGTACATATGTACCTGCAGAACGAGCGATTTGACCGCCTTTACCAGGTTTTAATTCAACGTTGTGAACAGTTGAACCAACCGGAATGTTCCGCATAGGTAATGCATTACCTACTTTAATCGGAGCTGAAGCACCTGCTTGAATCGTATCACCAGCAGATAAACCTTTTGGTGCTAAGATATAACGGCGTTCACCATCTTTATAAAGAACTAATGCGATATTCGCAGAACGGTTTGGATCGTATTCTAAACGCTCAACAACACCCGGAATGTCTAATTTGTTACGTTTGAAGTCAATTAAACGGTAGTGTTGTTTATGACCGCCACCGATGTGACGAGTTGTAATACGACCTAAGTTGTTACGACCACCAGTTTTAGATTTAGAATCTAAAAGTGCTGCGAAAGGTTTACCTTTGTGTAGCTCAGTGTTAACAACTTTAACTACGTGACGACGACCAGCGGAGGTCGGCTTACATTTAACGATAGCCATTTATATTATCTCCTCTGATTACTCTGCCGTACCTTCAACGAAGTCAAGTGATTGACCTTCTTGAAGAGTTACATAAGCTTTTTTCCAGTCACTACGACGACCAACTTTAGCACCACGGCGTTTAGTTTTACCTTTAACAACCACTGTGCGAACAGAATCAACTTTAACTTCGAAAAGTTGTTCAACTGCATTTGCAATTTCAACTTTGTTTGCATCTAATGCAACTTTGAATACGATAGTATTGCCTTTTTCTGCGTTGTTTGTCGCTTTTTCAGAGATATGTGGTGCTTTTAACACATTTAGCAAACGTTCTTGTTGAATCATGCTAACATCTCCTCAATTTGTTTTACTGCATCTACAGTAACAACCACTTTGTCGAAAGCGATTAAGCTTACTGGGTCGATACCTTGAACATCACGTACATCAACTTTGTATAAGTTACGTGCTGCTAAGAATAGATTTTCATCTACGTTTGCAGTAATGATAAGAGCGTCAGTTAACGCCATATCTTTTAATTTTTGTGCTAATACTTTAGTTTTTGGTGCGTCAATTTCGAATTTCTCAACAACCACTAAACGGTCTTGACGAACTAACTCAGAAAGAATACTTTTGATTGCACCACGGTACATTTTTTTGTTAACTTTTTGGCTGTGATCTTGTGGTTTCGCAGCAAAAGTTACACCACCTGAACGCCAGATTGGTGATTTGATATCACCAGAACGTGCACGGCCTGTACCTTTTTGACGCCAAGGTTTTTTACCTGAACCAGACACTTCAGCACGAGTTTTTTGCGCACGGCTTCCTTGACGAGCACCTGCTGCATAAGCAACAACTACTTGGTGGATTAATGCTTCATTAAACTCACGTCCGAAGGTAGTTTCAGAAACAGTTAGTGCGTTTGCACCTACAACTTGTAATTCCATCTCTATCTCCTAGACTTATGCTTTAACAGCTGGTTTCACGATAACATCACTATTAGTTGCGCCTGGAACAGCACCTTTAACTAATAATAATTTACGCTCAGCATCTACACGAACAACTTCAAGTGATTGAACAGTTACACGCTCAGCACCTAAGTGTCCTGCCATTTTTTTACCTTTAAACACACGACCTGGAGTTTGGTTTTGACCAATAGAACCAAGTACACGATGTGATAAAGAGTTACCGTGTGTAGCATCTTGAGTACGGAAGTTCCAACGTTTAACACCACCTTGGAAACCTTTACCTTTTGATGTACCAGTAACATCTACTTTTTTAACATCTGTGAAGATGTCAACATTGATTTCTTGACCTAAAGTGAACTCTTGAGTTTCACCTTCAGTACGAAATTCCCATAAACCGCGACCAGCTTCAACACCTGCTTTCACGAAATGACCTGCTTCTGGTTTAGTTACACGGCTAGCTTTTTTAGTGCCGGTAGTAACTTGAATTGCAGAGTAGCCATCGTTTTCAAGGGTTTTAACTTGAGTAACACGGTTGGCTTCGATTTCGATAACGGTAACTGGAATAGACACGCCGTCTTCAGTGAAAACGCGGGTCATACCAACTTTACGACCGATTAAACCAATCATTGTAATAACCTCTTAAAATTCCCAATTAACCTAGACTAATCTGAACGTCAACGCCAGCAGCTAGATCTAAACGCATTAATGCATCAACAGTTTTTTCTGTTGGTTCAACAATATCAACTAAACGTTTGTGAGTACGGATTTCATATTGGTCACGTGCATCTTTATTCACGTGTGGAGAAATCAATACAGTGAAACGTTCTTTACGAGTTGGTAAAGGAATTGGACCACGAACTTGTGCACCAGTACGTTTAGCTGTTTCTACGATCTCCGCAGTAGATTGATCAATTAAACGATGATCAAATGCTTTTAAGCGGATACGGATTCTTTGGTTCTGCATTAGACCAGAGCTCCAATTAAAAAATTTAGCTAATAAAAAAACCAAACTACCAACTTAACCATTAAATTCAGATTAAGGGAGCTCAGTTAAACCTATGTAGTTCCAAGATTAGGAACATTTTTTACATTACAATATCTGTAATGTCATTTGATAAATGATTACATCAAACGTCTTCAGTTACCTAAAGCTTATCTATAATACTCTTTTTACTATACTTATGCAAGTAGTTTTTACTTTTTATCTTTTTTAACCATTAAAGTAAACATTTCAAGATACACAACTTCCTAAAGACTTCATTTGAAGTAACTCAAATAAAGTGCATTTTCAGATTTTTTTATTCAAACTTTTCGAGCCACTTCACAAATCTAAAAAATCCTTGTTGAAATTTAATCAATAACAGTATTTATTGTTCATAGACCTATAATTACATAACCTTATATGGAGTCACTATATGCAAACAGTCAATGAAATTAGAAAAGAAATCTCTCCACTATTCGAACCTATTCTTGGAGAATTTCGCGTAAAAACCTACTTTTCTTACTATGCAGTTTTTAAAAATAATTTGATGATTGCATTGTATCAAAATGGAGTAACTTATCTGCGTATTTCTCAAAAAGATATACCACCTATTAGCCAACACGCCGAAACCTATAATCTATCTGACGATAAAATAGGATTGCAAAGCAGAAAATTCTATTTTATTCCAAATACTATTTTAGCTAACTCATCAAAGTTGAATTCACTCATTCACGCTACATTAGAAGAATTGCAATCCGAAAAGCAAAGAATATATAACAAACGCTCAACTCAAATTCGCACGTTACCTAATATGAACCTAAAATTGGAAAGGATGCTGAAAAAAGTAGGAATCCTTTCAATACAAGATTTTACTGAAGTTGGTTATATTTCGGCATTTATCAAATTGGTTATGCAAGGTTTTGAAGCAACTGAAGATTTGCTATTCAAGTTGAACGGAGCCTTAAATCATCAATATATTTATACATTTAGCGAGGAACAAAAAAGAGCTATTATGCAAGAGGCTAATCAGGCTTTATATCAAGCGGGCTTTAGAAAAAGATTTAACACCTCCGTTAGATAATGTGATCCATATCATAAAATAGCAAAAAATCAATAAGGAATTGCCTCTGGCAATTCCTTTCTTTTTCCTTTCTATGCTAGTATTTGCCATACCTCTAAATAACTAGAGCTTATTGATTCTAACTTTTAAAACAAGGAGTAAATAATGACATTCCGTATCGAAAAAGACACAATGGGCGAAGTGCAAGTCCCTACCGATAAATATTGGGCGGCACAAACCGAGCGTTCACGCAATAACTTCAAAATCGGGCCGGAGGCATCAATGCCGGCGGAAATTATCGAAGCGTTTGGTTATCTGAAAAAAGCGGCTGCCTATGCCAACCACGACTTAGGCGTACTAGCGGTCGAAAAACGGGATTTAATTGCAAAAGCCTGCGATGAGATTTTGGCGAATAAGCTAGACGATCAATTCCCGCTGGTAATTTGGCAAACCGGCTCGGGTACACAGTCGAATATGAACGTGAATGAAGTGGTGGCAAACCGTGCCCACGTGTTAAACGGCGGTAAACTGGGCGAAAAATCGATTATTCACCCGAATGATGATGTGAATAAATCCCAATCGTCTAACGACACCTACCCAACCGCAATGCACATCGCCGCCTACAAAAAAGTGGTGGAACACACGCTGCCGTGCGTGAAACGCCTGCAAAAAACCTTAGCGGAAAAAGCCGAAGCCTTTAAAGATGTGGTAAAAATCGGGCGTACTCACTTAATGGACGCTACCCCGCTCACGCTCGGTCAAGAGTTCTCTGCCTATGCAGCACAGTTAGCCTTCGGCATCAAAGCATTGGAAAACACCCTGCCACACCTGCGTGAATTAGCCCTCGGTGGCACGGCAGTCGGCACCGGCTTGAATACCCCGAAAGGTTACGATGTGAAAGTTGCGGAATATATCGCAAAATTCACCGGTTTACCGTTCGTTACCGCTCAAAACAAATTTGAGGCATTAGCGACTCACGATGCGATTGTTGAAACCCACGGTGCGTTAAAACAGCTTGCAGTGTCTCTCTATAAAATTGCCAACGATGTCCGCTTATTAGCCTCCGGCCCTCGTTCAGGCATTGGCGAAATTCTTATTCCTGAAAACGAGCCGGGTTCATCTATTATGCCAGGCAAAGTAAACCCAACCCAATGCGAAGCGATGACAATGGTCTGTGCCCAAGTGTTAGGCAATGATGTAACCATCTCTTTCGCCGGCACACAAGGGCATTTCCAACTGAATGTCTATAAACCGGTGATGGCGTACAACTTCCTACAATCGGCTCAACTGCTAGGCGATGCGTGTGTGTCATTTGACGAACACTGTGCAGTCGGTATTGAACCGAACTATCCTCGCATTAAACAACAGCTCGACCAATCGCTGATGCTAGTGACCGCATTAAATACCCATATCGGCTACGAAAATGCAGCGAAAATCGCCAAAACTGCCCACAAAAATGGCACAACACTGAAAGAAGAAGCGATTAACTTAGGCTTAGTCACGGCAGAACAGTTCGATGAATGGGTTCGCCCTGAGGATATGGTCGGCAGCTTGAAATAAGCCCCGACTAAATTAGACAATCTGCACTTTAAGCGTTGGTAAAAACTAACAAATTAAAGTGCAGATTTTTTTACAAGTAAAATAAAAATCCTACCGCTTAACAATCCCCCTCTTTTATCACGATTTATCTTTAAACGCAGTGATAAAACTCAACAATGCCGTTTTTTGCTGTTCAGAGAGCTTATAGATCAACTCAATTAACATTTCATCAAGGGGTGAATAGTTTGGCTCATCATCAGCAACACCATACCTCAACCATTCTGGTTTAACTGATAACCAGTCTGCTAGAGTATCTATTTTATCCTGAGATGGGATAGCTAGCCCATTTAACCATTTATGCACCGCTTGCTGGGTCACTGGCTCATTTAGGTGACGAAGGTTGAAACGCAGTGCAATATCACTGGTTTTAGTGAGCGTAGGCTGTGAATTTCTCAACGCAAACTTTAGACGCTCACTGAATTTTTCTTTATCTGAGGGTATTTTCATAAGGTAAATTATTAGCCTACCGAAAATTTTTCTGTAAACCATTTTGGTTTTATATTAAACTAATATGGTTTTAAATTGGTTTAATCTAGTTTAAAACGTTCAGATTATGTTTATTTAAAAGGAACTCATTATGAAAAAATCCATTTTTGCGTTGTTGATCTCTGTAGTCACTTTAACGGGCTGTGCTGAGTTGCAGAGTTTAGGTAATTCTGTAAAAGAAGAAGCTGTAGGTGTTGCAAAGACCGCTAAAGATAGTGCTATAACACGTGCCAAAATTGAGGCAGGAGCGAAAGCATCACAAGCAACTGGAAAAATTTTAGGTTCATCTTACTAATCTATAATGGCGATAAGAAATTATCGCCATTTGTTTAAGGAACAACATATGAAACAAATTATTAAAATCAGCCTTGTGGCAATGGCGGTTTTCGGTATCACAGCTTGTGGCAGTTCAAATAAATCCGAAAATAGTGCAACTATTTCTCCAGCCGCAACAGACAATCAAGCTAACGCCCAACCAGTCAATCCAAATCAAGGAAGTACCAATAATACCAAGCCATCACAACCAACAATAGCAAACAGAAATGTCGAAACAGACAGTAATGGCGTGGAGTGGCGTAACCGTACTTTGACAGAAAACAGTATTACTGGCTCATATAAAACATTGAAGGTAGTGTCTAATTTTCTAGATGACAACACTTGCACTGGCTATTGTGTGCAAGGTGGAAACTGGATTATTACACCACTTTCAGCCGAAAATGATCACGTTATCATTGATTTCAAAGAGTTAGGAAACAAGGATGGCAAGCCCTATTTCGGCGTACATCAAGGCACATTATCCGATCCAACTATTCAAGGACATAGTGATGTAAGCGGAACAAAAGTACGAAAAACAGAAATAGATTATCTATTTGTTAATCAGCCAAACACCACATACGGTATTCTGCATGATGGCAATACAGCAGATCTTTTTTATCAAGGTTTATATGCTGGTAAGCCATACCCACAAAATGTGATTGAGTTTGTTGTCCAAAATAACCGCAACGAATATCTCAATGAGTTAAAAGGTCAAGCCACCTATCAAGGCGAACTTCTAGCAGTCACAAGAACTGAAAGAGCATCTGGAGAACCTGACACTATCCCAAGTAAACCATTTGTAGATGGGACAGTAACTCTGACTGCTGATTTTGGTGGAAGTAAAAATTTCCTTGCTGCTGATTCTTCAGTTAAAGGAGAAATTCACAGCAATACTCTTGGCAAAATCAGCCTAAGTGAAACTGCCGTCCATAAATTAGCAAATGCGTTTGAAGGCAAAGCCTTTGCGGGAGATTTTACTGGGGAATATAGTGGTTTATTTACTGGTCCGAAACTTGATGATGCCGTTGGTAGAGTGAATCTAGAAAATAAAGAGGCCAAAGCTGGTGAAATGAAAGAATACCACGCGGTTTTCGGCGGTACAAAACAGTAGTAATAGCATATGACAAGCGGTAGCTTTTCGGATAAATTTTGCAAAAACTGTCCAATAACGACCGCTTGTTTTCACATAAAAAGTGCAAATAATTATTCGCCTTTACGATCATTGTTATCAAAAGTTTATAGAAAATTCAAGGACAGAGATTTTGAACTGCTCTGGAAAGTTAGACTCATTTTCTTAAAATAATCTGAGCCACTCTTAACTATCAGTACCTCAATAGTCAAGTCTCACTAAACACTGAAGTGCTATTTTTTTATAGCGAGGGTACTGATTTTGTTTTAGAATGAAGCATCATTTTTTAAGCGGAAAAACCTATGAAAAAACTCATTTTAATCGCATTAGTAACTACTTTAGGCTTAAGTGCTTGCGGGGTCAAAGGCCCACTCTACTTCCCTGAGCAAGCCCCTAAACACGAACAAAAATAATCATTGCAAGCGGTCTGTTTTTGCTAAAATTTTGCAAATTTTTGTGAAAAAGCGACCGCTTGTTGCCTCTTTTTCTTTCAAAATCACAAACACAACGGACTTTCAATGAACCATTTTGAATATAAAAATAACCAACTTTTTGCCGAAGAAGTCGCTATTGCCGATATTATCGAGCAATACGGCACACCGGCTTATGTTTACTCCAGAGCCACCCTTGAACGCCACTGGCACGCATTCAATAATGCGTTCGGCTTGCACCCACATTTAGTTTGCTTTGCAGTCAAATCCAACTCTAACATTGCCTTGTTAAATGTAATGGCTCGTCTCGGCTCTGGCTTTGATATTGTCTCTCAAGGCGAGTTGGAGCGTGTCTTAGCCGCTGGTGGCGAAGCCTCTAAAGTTGTCTTTTCCGGTGTAGCAAAATCGCACAGCGAAATCAAGCGAGCGTTGGAAGTAGGGATTCGTTGCTTTAACATTGAATCGGTTTCCGAACTTCACCGCATCAACGAAGTGGCTGGCGAATTAGGTAAAGTTGCTCCTATTTCTCTGCGTGTAAACCCAGATGTTGATGCCCACACTCACCCTTATATTTCCACTGGTTTAAAAGAAAACAAATTCGGCGTAAGCGTAACTCAAGCTCGTGAAGTTTATCGTTTGGCGAAAACTCTACCCAATGTGAAAATTACCGGTATGGATTGCCACATCGGCTCGCAATTAACCGAATTACAACCGTTTTTAGATGCAACCGATCGCTTAATCGTCTTAATGGAGCAACTGCGTGAAGACGGCATTGAGCTACACCACTTAGACTTAGGCGGTGGTTTAGGCGTGCCTTACAACGGCGAAGAGCCTCCGCACCCGACTGAATACGCCAAAGCCCTATTAGAAAAACTCAAAGGCTACGAAAACTTAGAAATTATTATTGAGCCGGGCCGTGCTATTACCGCAAACGCAGGCATTTTGGTGACGAAAGTGGAATACCTGAAACAGAATGAAGATCGCAACTTTGCGATTGTGGATACAGGTATGAACGATATGATTCGCCCCGCCCTTTATGAAGCCTATATGCAAATTACCGAAGTGAATAAAACCCTTGATCGCCAAACTGCTATTTATGATGTCGTTGGCCCAATTTGTGAAACCTCCGATTTCTTAGGTAAACAGCGAGAGCTTGCGATTGCAGAAGGCGATTTAATCGCAATGCGTTCTGCAGGTGCTTACGGGGCGGCAATGTCATCAACTTATAACTCTCGCCCACAAGCAGCAGAAATTATGGTTGATGGTAACCAAGCCCATTTGATTAAAGCCCGAGCAACTTACGCTGATTTATGGCGTTTGGAAAAATTACTCCCTTAATAAGAGGAAAAATAGATGAAATTATATGGTTTAGTTGGTGCTTGCTCATTCGTGCCACACGTTGCATTGGAATGGGTCAAATTGCACGCCAATCAAGATTACGACTTTCAAGCTGTAAGCCGTGAATTTATTAAAACACCTGAATTTTTGGCATTAAACCCTCGTGGAGCTGTGCCGCTATTGGTTGATGGCGACTTAGTACTTCCACAAAACCAAGCAATCGTTCACTATTTAGATGAGCTTTACCCAGATGCTAAACTTTTCGGCAGTAAAACGGCTCGTGATAAAGCCAAATCCGCTCGCTGGTTAGCTTATTTTAATGCCGATGTGCATAAATCTTTCGTGCCACTGTTCCGTCTACCAAGCTACGCGAAAGGCAATGAGGAATTAATCAAAGCCATTCGCCAACAAGCCGCAGAACAAGTGTTAGAGCAACTTGAAGTGGCGAACGAGCATTTAGAGAGCCATATTTTCTTTGGTGAAACCATCTCGGTTGCTGATGTTTACCTCTACATTATGTTGAACTGGTGCCGCCGTTTAGGCTTAGATTTCTCTCATCTTTCACAACTTTCTGCCTTTATGCAACGTGTTGAAGCAGATAAAGGCGTAGATAATGTAAGAGAACAAGAGGGATTAAAAGGATAAGTACAAATTTGTATTCAGCCCCCCTCTTTAGAAAAGAGGGGCTGGGGGAGATTTGATACAATACTCAAATTTCCTATGAGCGTAACATACTTCTGCCAAATCTCCCCTAACCCCTCTTTGCTAAAGAGGGGAATTTTTATTTTTAGGAATCACAATGTTAAACAAGGTTTCAGATAGCTTACTTGCACCAAGTGGGCTTGAATTATCACACTTAAGCCAAGTGCTTGATCACTTTTCAGGTCGTGATATTGATTACGCCGATCTCTATTTCCAACTCAGTCAAGACGAAAGTTGGAGCTTGGAAGATAGTATCATCAAAGAAGGTGGATTTTATATCGACAGAGGTTTTGGTGTGCGTGCCGTTTCAGGCGAGAAAACAGGTTTTGCCTATGCGGATCAAATCACTCTCAAACAATTAGAGCAATGTGCAGCAGCAGCTCGCTCTATCAGCCAAACAAGCGGTCAATTATTGGTAAAAAATTTCAAAAAAACGACCGCTTGCCCACGCTATGCAGCGATCAATCCGTTAGATACGATTAGCCGTGAGCAGAAAGTAGAGTTACTTCATTTGGTTGATAAAACTGCACGCTCGGAAGATCCTCGTGTTATCCAAGTGAACGCAAATCTATCCGCAGTTTATGAGGAGATGTTAGTGGCAGCCACAGACGGCACATTAGCCGCTGATATTCGTCCATTGGTACGTTTATCCATTTCGGTACTGGTAGAACAAAACGGCAAGCGTGAACGTGGTTCAGCAGGTGCGGGCGGGCGTTTTGGTTTAACGTGGTTCTTAGAACCGAATGCAACGGGCTTTAGTCGAGCAGAATCCCTTGCGAAAGAAGCTGTTCGCCAAGCGTTAGTCAATCTTACTGCCATTCCAGCCCCAGCAGGCACAATGCCAATTGTACTCGGTGCAGGCTGGCCGGGAATCTTATTACACGAAGCGGTTGGGCACGGTTTAGAAGGCGATTTCAACCGTAAGGAAGCCTCTCTCTTTACAGGCAAGATTGGGCAAATGGTTACCTCTGAACTTTGTACTATCGTTGATGATGGCACTGTACCAGATATGCGAGGCTCAATTACCGTTGATGACGAAGGCATACCATCACAACGCAACGTATTGATTGAAAATGGTGTTCTAAAAGGCTATATGCAAGATAAACTCAATGCTCGCTTAATGGGCATTGAACCAACAGGTAACGGCAGACGAGAATCTTATGCTCATTTACCGATGCCGCGTATGACAAATACCTATCTCACCGAAGGCAATCACGAATTTGAAGAGATGATTGAATCCGTCGAATACGGTTTATATGCTCCACACTTCAGCGGTGGACAAGTTGATATTACCTCAGGCAAATTTGTGTTCTCCACCGCAGAAGCCTACTTAATCGAAAAAGGTAAAATCACTAAACCTGTTACAGGTGCTACACTTATCGGTAGTGGGATTGAAGCAATGCAGCAAGTTTCAATGGTGGGTAAAAAAATGGAGCTCGATCCCGGAATTGGCACTTGTGGTAAAGAAGGGCAATCTGTGCCGGTCGGTGTGGGGCAGCCGACTGTGAAGTTAGATAAGATTACGGTGGGTGGACGTGGATAACTCCATCCAATTTGCAAAATTTAGAGAAAATATCACCGCTTGTAAGCGGTAAAAGGAAATAAAATGGCTTGGATACAAATTCGTTTAAATAGCACAGACAAACAAGCTGAAGAAATCAGCGATTTTTTAACAGAGATTGGAGCGGTATCCGTTACTTTTATGGATAGCCAAGACACTCCTATTTTTGAACCGCTTCCGGGCGAAACCCGCTTATGGGGCAATACCGATGTAGTTGGCTTATTTGATGCTGAAACCGATATGAATGTTATCGTAGAAGCATTAAAAATTAGCAAATTAGTGGGAGAGGATTTCGCCCATAAAATTGAGCAAATTGAAGATAAAGACTGGGAGCGTGAATGGATGGATAACTTCCACCCAATGCAATTTGGCAAACGCTTATGGATTTGTCCAAGCTGGCGTGAAGTGCCAGATCCAAATGCGGTGAATGTGATGCTAGACCCTGGTTTAGCATTCGGAACAGGTACGCACCCAACAACTTCACTCTGCCTACAGTGGTTAGATGGTTTAGATTTAGCAGGCAAAACAGTTATCGACTTCGGCTGTGGTTCAGGCATTTTAGCGATTGCAGCACTTAAACTCGGAGCGAAACAGGCAATCGGGATTGATATCGATCCACAAGCCATTTTAGCCAGCCAAAATAATGCGAAAGCCAATGGTGTAGAAGATCGTTTAGAACTATTCTTAGCTAAAGATCAGACAAAAGATTTACAAGCTGATGTTGTAGTAGCCAATATTCTTGCAGGCCCATTAAAAGAACTTGCACCTAATATTATTACTCTTGTAAAACCAAATGGCGATTTAGGCTTGTCAGGCATTCTTGCCACTCAGGCTGAAAGTGTATGTGAGGCTTATAGCTCATCATTTGAGCTTGATCCTGTGGTAGAGAAAGAGGAATGGTGTAGAATTACGGGTAGAAAAATATTGTAAAATAAAAGCGGGCTTAAGCCCGCTTATTTTTACGGGTTTTCAACGTTAAATAACATAGCACCAAACACAAAACTCCTTGTAAAATCCAATAGATACGCTTTACTTATCCCAATTTGAACATCTAAATCCGATTATAGAATAATATCATCTTGGATTTTCCGACATTAAATGGTTACTTCAAGTAAAATCGCATAATCCAAGTAAGGATTTCTCTTTTTTCATTTCAATTTCATTGGCTTTTTCAACCAAAGATCGCTCCAACTGCTTTAATTTTATTTCATCTAAAACTGATAAATTCATAGTGTAGCCTCACTAAAATAGTGTTTAACAGGATTGTTTTCCTTTCTCTGTCAAGAGAAAGGAAATGCATAGTACTATGCAAGGCTGATAAAAAATCAAGATAATAAGCGGTCTAAATTACCCAATTTTTTTGCAAAATTCAGAAATGCAAAAAGCCGACTGAAATCAGTCGGCTTTCTAAATAATGGCAGGGGCGGAGAGGCTCGAACTCCCAACACCCGGTTTTGGAGACCGGTGCTCTACCAATTGAACTACGCCCCTATTGGTAAATTCTGTGTGGTTGTAGGGGCAAATAATGATTTGCCCCTACTTAAATAAGTTGGCGGAACGGACGGGACTCGAACCCGCGACCCCCTGCGTGACNTTAAATAAGTTGGCGGAACGGACGGGACTCGAACCCGCGACCCCCTGCGTGACAGGCAGGTATTCTAACCAGCTGAACTACCGCTCCGCAAATTCATAGATTGATAATGCCCTACTCTCACATGGCGAATCACCACACTACCATCGGCGTTACTGCGTTTTACTTCTGAGTTCGGAATGGAGTCAGGTAGAGCCACAGCACTCTGGTTATCAATCAAATTCTTTCATTTAGTCAGTTTACTAAAATATAGTTTATACTTTCTAATAAACTCACTAAATAAATTAAAACCCGACGATGTTCTACTCTCACATGGCGAATCACCACACTACCATCGACGTTACTGCGTTTTACTTCTGAGTTCGGTATGGGGTCAGGTAGGACCACAGCACTCTTGTCGTCGGGAAAATTCTTTTCTATTTTTGAATTTCTTTAAGTTAACTTCCTAATCTAACTCTTAGTTCACTTTAATAGTTAGATTAACTTCCTTAACTTCGATTGATTTCTTCTCTAGTTTCGTTCTTCTTCTCAATACAAAAACAAGCCTAAAAACATTTGAGCGTTGTATAGTTAAGCCTCTCGGGCAATTAGTATCTGTTAGCTCAACGTCTCGCAACGCTTACACATCAGACCTATCTACGTCGTAGTCTCCAACAACCCTTACAGACTTAAAGTCTG